>CAXDLF010000032.1:0-12258 GCA_963989885.1 uncultured Gammaproteobacteria bacterium | reverse complement strand
ACTTCCCTTAATAATCTTGTTGTAAGTTCAACATTACTTCACCCAAGTAAATCTACCAGTGGTCATAAGCATGAAGGACAGGAAGAAGTCTATATGTTTATGAAGGGTAGTGGCAGAATGGAGCTGGATAACAAGGAGTTTGATGTCAAAGAGGGCGACCTTATATTAATTGAGGATGGTGTTTTTCATCGAGTGCATAATACAGGTACGGTAGACTTGTATATGGTTTGTGTATTTGATGGTGGTAGGAATCACTGATATTGTGGGAAACAAAGAGTTTTATAATCTGGTAGGGGATATTGGAGGGACAAACGCGAGATTTGCAATTGTCCCAGTAGGTAGCTCTGAATTAATGAGTATAAAAACTCTTCATTGTGAAAAGTTTGAAACTATCCAGAAAGCTATCCAATTCTATCTATCTTCTATTGAAGACATTCAAGTTAACTCAGCTTGCATTGCATCAGCAGGAACGGTTCATTTAGATACCTTTAAACCAGCAAACAATGATTGGGTCATAAACAGATCTGAAGTTTCATCAGCATTAAACAATATTCAGGTGAGTTGGATTAATGACTTTAAAGCTCAGGCTCTGGCTAGTACTGAATTGACTGATACCGATATAGTAACCATAAAGACCGGTACAGAACGTCCTGACAGGTTAAGACTGGTCATAGGGCCTGGCACTGGATTGGGTGTTTGTGGTTTGATAAGATCGTCTGGAAATTGGGTTCCAATTCCGGCACAGGGTGGCCATTCAGATCTTGCGCCTAACACTTCTTTGGAAATTGAAATTCTCACCTTATTGCAGAAAAAGTTTGGTCATGTTGCAGTTGAGAGGGTTCTATCTGGGCCAGGTATTGTTAATTTGTACGAAGCTCTATGTGAAATTAATGGAAAAGACATTTTGTTTCATTCTCCTTCTGAAATAACTGCTGCCGCTATAAACCCAAACCCGGACCATTTATCCAAAGAAACACTTCATTTGTTTTGCCAAATATTCGGTTCTGTCACTGGAAGTATTGCCTTAGTAACAGGCGCTTTAGGTGGGATATATATAACCAGCGACCTGATACGAAATTTTCTAGATTTTTTCATTGACAGTGAGTTTGTACAAAACTTCGAGAATAAAGGGCGCATGAAATACTATATGACCGATATACCTATCTATCTATCAAAAAAAGAAAATATGGGTTTATTGGGAGCGACCCACTATTTAAATCACTTGTAATATAAACAACACACAAGGCAGGACTAAAAATTAGTTTTTCTAGTAGAAGCTCTATTTATTCGCCTTTCTTTTTAAGCTTTTGCTGGCGGCAGGAGAAGTCGCCGCCAGCTTAGCCGAAACCCCTATTAATTCAATTATTTTGGGCAAATTAATAGAGAGTTACATGAGGGTTCACTACTCCCTCAAATTGTTTTTTTAGTGTTTATTAGTTCTAGTCCTCATTACTTCGACACAAACTCCGGGTAGGCCTCTAAACCGCACTCTGAAAGGTCGACACCGTCTTCCTCTTCTTCATCAGAGACTCGAATACCCATAGCTGATTTGAGACCTAGCCATAGTAATAATGAAGTCCCAAATACCCAGACAAAGATGGTGCCTGCGCCAACCAACTGACCGAGAAAGGTGGCACTGCTGTTAGTTAAAGGAACAGCCAATAGTCCCCACAATCCAACCACACCATGAACCGAAATTGCGCCCACTGGGTCATCAATTTTCAGTTCGCGATCAAGCCAAACAATAGAGAACACCACAATCAATCCACCTACAGCACCAATTAGAGTTGCCACTAGTGCGCTCGGAGTGTCTGGACCCGCGGTAATTGCTACAAGGCCCGCCAAGGCACCATTTAGTGCCATAGTTAGGTCAGCCTTACCGAACCAAGCTTTAGCCAATAGAAGTGCTGCTATTACTCCTCCAGCTGCCGCCGCATTAGTATTTAAAAATACCATTGCAACCGCATCGGCACTTTCTTTGCTGGCCATTGCCAGTACTGACCCGCCATTAAAGCCGAACCAACCCATCCAAAGAATAAACGTACCTAGGGTTGCCAAAGGGAGGTTTGCGCCCGGCATCGGCTTGGAATTGCCATCCTTGTCATACTTTCCTTTGCGTGGACCGAGTATAAGAACGCCCGCAAGTGCGGCTGCAGCTCCTGCCATATGAACGATACCTGAACCTGCAAAATCTAAAAACCCGAAGTCATCGCCCAAGCTATAAATACCAAAAACGCTTGCGCCACCCCAGGTCCATAAACCTTCCATTGGATAAATAATGGCGGTAAAAATTGCAGCGAAAACAAAAAACGAGAACAACTTCATTCGTTCAGCTACCGCTCCAGAGACAATCGACATTGCGGTTGCCACAAAGACTACCTGGAAGTAAAAATCAGCCGCGTTTGAATAAGTTTCACCTTCCCCACTAATGCCACCTATCAACAATCCACCACCATACATTAGATCGTATCCATAGACCATATACATCGTACAAGCGATTGCAAATAAACCAATGTTTTTCGTTAAAATTTCAGCTGTATTTCTACTCCTAACAAGACCCGCTTCCAACATAGAGAAACCTGCTGCCATCCACATCACTAGAGCACCCATGACTAAAAAGTAGAAGGTGTCAAGGGCATATTGTAATTCTAAAATTTGATTTTCCATATCCCTCTCCTATACTGCGTCAGGACCGGTTTCACCCGTACGAATACGGATTACCTGTTCTAAACTTGTTACAAAAATCTTACCGTCACCAATTTTTCCACCATTGATTCTGCAAGCTCTTGTGATGGTGTCAATCACCTCTTCAACCTGCTCATCAGTAATGGCAATTTCTAATTTAACTTTCGGTAAGAACTCAACCACAAACTCAGCCCCACGATAAAGCTCAGTGTGGCCTTTTTGACGACCAAAGCCTTTCACTTCAGTCGCTGTAATACCTGTTACACCAACCTCAGAAAGAGCCTCTCTTACGCTATCCAACCTTTTAGGCTGGATAACTGTTGTTACCATTTTCATATTAATACTCCTTAAAACGAAAACAAAAAAAAGCCCGCTACCCTCTATATAACGTAAGGGGTAGCAGGCCTCTATACCAGTCCAGCTCAACTTTAAACTGACGAAAAAAAAGCTTATCTAGGAAAAATTCCCAAATAAACTTCAATGTTCTGTCTTAACAACCAACTTTGGTTGCTAAGTGCACAATATTATATATATTTAATTGAACACAGTTTGTTACGAAGTGTGTCAAAATAATATTTCCATGTTGGTTTTTTATTCATATCAACTTTAACTTAGTTTTTGATAAAAAGCCTTTCACACTGAAAATCTATTTTGTTTAAAACCAATCTATAATATATCGTTTCAAATTACATATATGCATTGAAACTTGTCTTTATATAAATCTGTGAACAAACATAAGCTACCTGACTCTCTAAAGATTGGAGTCTTGCTGACCAATCTCGGTACACCCGATGCACCAACCAAAGTCGCAGTTAGGCCTTTTCTTAAGGAATTATTGTCTGACCCAAGGGTTGTTGAGTCACCACCAAGATGGCTTTGGAAGTTAATCCTTAATGGCATTATTTTAAATGTGCGTCCAAAAAAATCTGCGAAAAAGTATCAATCTATATGGGATACGCATGGTGAAGGTTCTCCCTTATTGGCAATCTCTAAAAAACAAAAAAGTGCAGTCGAGACGGCACTTAATGAACACTTCCCAGATGAATTTAGTGTTGCCCTTGGTATGCGTTATGGGAATCCCTCTATTGCATCTGCATTAAAAGAGTTGGAGTCTGAAAATTGCGAAAAAATTTTAGTGCTTCCGCTATATCCTCAATATGCTTCATCGTCAACAGGATCAGCATTTGATGCAGTTAGTCATGAGATAAAAAAATGGCAGAAACTGCCAGAATTGGGGTTTATTGATTGCTATAACGAGGAAGATTTATACATTCAATCATTGGCCAATAGTGTGAAGGAGTTTCAAGAGGTTCATGGCGTGCCAGACCTTTTGTTGATGTCTTATCACGGCATTCCAAAA
Organism: uncultured Gammaproteobacteria bacterium; assembly: GCA_963989885.1. Lineage (GTDB taxonomy): Bacteria > Pseudomonadota > Gammaproteobacteria > PS1 > Pseudothioglobaceae > Pseudothioglobus. The sequence continues at coordinate 8,213 of CAXDLF010000032.1, read as the reverse complement.
AGTCAGTTTGATAAAGGGGATCAATACCCTAGTCATTGTAGCAAAACTACTTATCTTCTAGCGTCAAAATTAAATCTTCATGACGATGACTATAAGATGACGTTTCAATCAAGAGTCGGGGTAGGGGAATGGATGAAAGATTATACCGATGAAACCTTAAAGTCTCTTCCTGGTAAGGGTGTTAAAAACGTGCAAGTGATTTGCCCCGGTTTCTCTGCAGATTGTCTGGAAACCCTTGAAGAGATTGAGATAGAAAACAGGTCATACTTTATGAATGCTGGTGGTGAATCATATGCCTATATACCGGCACTTAATGATAGGGAGGACCACATTAATTGCCTAACTCGAATGATTATCAATAAGAGCGAGGAATTGAAAACCTAAAATGGAAATTTCACAAATATGTTAAAATTAATTTCTAGACAAGACCCCTATTAACTATTGTTTTTGTTTTGGGGTCTTTTTTTATATTTGGAGCTAACATGAAAGTAGGAAAAGATAAAGTTGTTTTGATGCACTACACGCTTAAGAATGATGCAGGCGATGTCATTGACTCTTCTGATGGTGGAGATCCTTTGCCATTTTTACAAGGACATGGCAACATCATACCTGGTCTTGAGAGTGCCCTTGAAGGCTCCAAGGTGGGTGATAAACTGGACGTTTCCATAAAGCCAGAAAAAGCTTATGGAGAGCGCATGAAGGACGCCATTCAGGAGATCCCAAAATCTGCACTCAAGGGCATTGATGAAGTTAAAGTAGGAATGCAGCTTCAATCACAAGACCAAGATGGTAATGCGTTTCTCGTTACCGTAACTAAAATTGAGGATGACAAAATCACTGTAGACGCGAATCACCCTTTGGCAGGTCAGACACTTCACTTTTCAGTCAGCATCGAATCTGTCAGGAAAGCTGAAGCTGAGGAGCTTTCACATGGTCATGTTCATGCCGACGGGCACCATCATCACTAGATTTCAAAACAATAGCGGGCAGAGCCCTATGTGATATCGAAAAGGGTTGTCATTCTTAAAAAATTAACCCTATTCAGGCAATAGATTTAGATAATTTTCGTATCGAGACGGGTGGATGTCACCCGAGTCAAGCGCAACTTTGATCGCACAATCTGGTTCATTGATGTGCTGGCAGTTCCTGAATCGACATTTCCCGACAAGCGCTTTAAACTCCCTAAAACCATTCACAATCTCTTTGGCGTTGAAATTATCCAACTGAAACTCTCTGATGCCCGGAGAGTCAATCAAATCCCCACCACTCGGGATGTGATAGATTGTGGTATTGGTTGTGGTATGCTTTCCAAGCTTAGTTTTCGATGATATCTCCTCAACTCTAAGCTCCAGGTCAGGAATCAGAGTGTTTATGAGTGAGGACTTTCCAACACCAGATTCTCCCAAAAAAATGTTTGTTTTGTCGGCCAATTGTTTTTTCAGTAAATCCAAGTTGAGTTCTTTTTTGATGCTTACAAAATGAACCTGATAGTTGATATCCTGATACAAAGAAAAGTCTTTGGAGAGCTGATCTAATTCATCAAGCAGTTCAATTTTGTTGACAATGATGTTGATGGAGAGGTTTGAATTTTCAGCCAAAATCAGGTAACGGTCAATCAGCTCAAATTGGTAGTGTGGTTCAGTCGCTACAACAAGCCAGAGCTGGTCGATATTTGTGGCAATCAATTTGTTTTTTTGGGAAAGCTCGTTTTCACGAGGCAAGATTGCGGTGACGACACCCTCGATACCACCTGCGGGTTGAAAAACGACTTCATCTCCAGCTACTGAAAAACCTATATTTTGTCTCCCAGTACACTGAAAAAGCTCTCCACTTAATGATTCAACTAGCTGGCGTTGACCATATCTTGTAATGACACGACCTATCTGAGGCGATCCTTCATCTGTGAAATTTTTTTCGGTTTTATCTGCTGCTTTGTTGGCTCTGGTAATGCGTTCAGATTGCACTTTTTCGATACGCCATTTTTGTCTTCTACTTAGAGACATGGAAAAACGGATAAAGTCATTGTAATCTTGCTATTCTCAGAATTGCGCTCGGGTGTGAATCATGAAATGCCGAATAATACTTGTCAGGGGAGAGTGTTGAAGAGTTTTCGCGATATAGCTTGGTGAGTGATGAAATTAAGTCGTTTGCATCGGTATGACTTGCCGCAAAGGCGTCAGCTTGGAATTCGTGTTTACGGGAAATAAGGTTGCTGATAGGGGTAATAAAAAAACTAAAAACCGGCAACGTTAGACTAAACAGAACAAGTGCTGTATGCGCTGAAGGATTGGAGATGCCTAATCCATTAAAAAACCAAGCTTGCTGAATTAGATACCCCAATAGAGCTAGGCTTAGAAGACTAAAAACAAAAGAACTTACGATCCTTTGGCGTACATGCTTATGGTGAAAATGACCAAGCTCATGAGCAAGGATGGCTTCAATTTCTTGATCCTCCATTCCTTTCAGGAGGGTATCAAAGAAAACAATTCTTTTGTTTCTGCCTATACCGGTGAAATAGGCATTGCCGTGTGAAGATCTTTTTGAGCCATCCATAATGAAAATACCATCACTGCCAAAACCCGTGCGGTCAAGCAAATTGTCAATCCTATTCCTCAAGGCGTTGTTTTCGAGTGGCTTGAACTTGTTAAAGATAGGCGCAATGAAGGTCGGATAGATCCACATCATTGTCAGTGTAAAGACGCTCAGAATAGCCCAAACATAGACCCACCAATATTCGCCTATAGCGTCCATATTCATCAAGTACAGGATTGCATAGATTAGAGGAATACCCAGAGCAAGAGTCAACATCAGTTCTTTTACAAGGTCGCCTATAAACGTTTTAATTGTCATGCGGTTAAATCCGAATCTTTCTTCGAGGATGAAGTTGCGATAGAGACTAAACGGCAGATCTATGAAGCTAGCAATCAGCATAATAGATAGAATAAATGTAGTGCCTAGCCAAATCGGGTCGGAGATTCTTTGATCCCAAAAAATATCAAGCCAGTTCATTGCACCGCCAAGTGTCCATATAAGCAACACAATTGTAGAAAAAATTATCTCAAAATGGTTCACCAACAGTTTTGCTTGGGTATAGCGTCCAGCTTTTTGATGGTCTTCAAGGGTGATTGTTTCCTTGAAGTCTTCAGGAACTTCATTAAAGGAAACTTTAATTGCCTTGTCCTGTCTAAAATTTAGCCATAATAGGGCCACAACAGAGGTCAGAATTGCGAATAAAAAAATAAATGTAAAAAAGTTAAATTCCATATTGTTTTAGGTTGTCCTTTTTTGCTTTTCTAGATTAGCGATTATACCTTGTGATTGCTGAAAACTTTTTGATTGAGTCTTTCTAGAGCAATAAATATATCATACGTATTTTGAAGTTTTTTTTCTATTGTCTGGCTCGTTTGAAGATGATGTTATATTTGATGAAAAACCTTATGAGATGGGTATAATCCAAATATTAAATCGAAAATGAATAAAGGATTATATTTTTTTTGACGAGAATTATATGTAGTTAAATATATTCTGTTTTAGGATTTTTTATGAGCACAATGGAAGATAGAGACGGTTTCATCTGGATGGATGGAGAGTGGTTGGATTGGCGTGACGCTAAAGTTCATGTTCTGACCCATACATTGCATTATGGGATGGGTGCATTTGAAGGTGTTCGGGCATACGAAACTGCCAACGGACCGGCAATATTTAGACTTGAAGAGCATACTGAACGTTGGTTTAATTCAGCAGAAATTCTTGGGATGACGATTCCCTTTGACAAGGAAACATTAAACCAAGCCCAAAGGGAAGTCATCAGCAAAAATAATCTTAAGTCTGCCTATATAAGGCCGATGTGTTTTTATGGCTCTGAAGGGATGGGGCTTCGTGCCGATAACTTAAAAGTACACGTCATGATTGCGGCTTGGGAATGGGGGGCGTATTTAGGTGAAGACAACATGAAGAATGGTATCCGTATTCGAACCTCCTCTTTTGTCCGTCATCATGGACATGCCTCTCTGAGCAAGGCAAAGACAAATGGCAACTACGTCAATTCAATGATGGCGTTGCAAGAGGCTTTGGATGAAGGCTATGACGAGGCCTTGATGCTAGACGTTAAAGGTTTTGCTTCTGAGGGTAGCGGAGAGAATATATTTATCGTCAGTGAGGATAAGATATATACTCCAGACTTGTCATCCGCTTTGCCTGGGATTACGAGAGACACAATCTTTACTTTGGCCTCATCTATCGGCTATGAAATTGTTGAAAAAAATATTACTTGCGATGATATCTATCATGCAGACGAGGCCTTTTTTACTGGAACTGCAGCAGAGGTCACACCTGTTAGGGAACTGGATGGCCGAAAAATAGGTGGGGGTACTCGTGGCCCTATTACTGAGAAACTTCAATCACTTTATTTTGATTGTGTCCATGGACGTCATAATGAGTACTTATACTGGTTGGCTAAGGGAAGATGCTCATGAATCATAAAAGCTTTAAAAGTAGTAGCTTTAGTTTGGTTTCAGAGAATGAATTGCCGTTCCATTGCCCCCCAAAGGAGGCGCAAAAATGGAACATGCATCCCAAAGTCTTTCTTTCATTTGACGAAGAAGGGAGAGCTAATTGCCCATATTGCGGTTCTATCTACAAACTAGAAAAATAATCAACACTCTAAAAAAATGGAAGTGACTTCGAAAAACATTGTTTTAGTAGGGCCTATGGGTTCGGGAAAAACAACTATCGGTCGTCGTCTTGCTCATGAATTAAATCAAGATTTTTTTGATACTGATCACGAAATTATCGAGAAAACTGGCGTTACTATTGATCATATTTTTGACATTGAAGGTGAGGAAGGTTTCAGGAAAAGAGAATCAAAAATACTTGAAAAACTTTGCCAAATGTCGAATATAATTCTTGCTACAGGTGGTGGTATTGTTATACTACCGAAAAATAGGAAAATACTAAAAAATGCAGGCCTGGTTGTTTACCTTCACTCTTCTGTTGAACAGCTTCTCAGGAGAACCGCTAAATCTAAAACCCGACCTTTACTGGAGAATAGTACTGACCGAAAAAAGACCATTACTGAACTTATAGAAGCTAGAGATAAATACTATAATGAAGTAGCATCTCTAGTTATCGACACTACCGGAAAAAAATTACACGAAGTAATCAGATTAATAATGCGAGAGAATGAAAATGTTGAATAGAATTGCTTGTATTTTTTGTTTGTTTTTGAGTACTAATGTCATTGCAATCACGGCTGAAGAATTTAGCTCCAAATTGATGCAAACACATCCCTTTTTCATGCAACTCTCTCTTAATGAAAAGGTAAGCCTGATCGACCAAAAAATTGCCAGAACCTATACTGATTGGAATATCCAGTTGGGCGCAGATGAATCATTCAGCTCAGGGGATGATATTTCTTCTAGACTTTATAACGATCTCTATACCACAAGTTACGAAGTTTCCGCTCTTAGAAAAATTGCTAATTCAGGTGCTAATGTGAATTTAAAGCATTCATGGAATCGCAATGACAAAGATAGCACTGTCTTAAATACTAATGTCTTTTCGCTTGATTATGTAATGCCCTTACTTCAAAACAAGGATGGCCTGAATGACCGCCTTGCAGTTGATGTGGCAGATATTGAACTGCTGGCAAATCAAGTGGACTTATTAGAACAAGCTGAAAACTTTTTGGCTTTAAAGCTCAACCAACTTGTTGAGCTAGCTCTTAAACAGGAATTAGAAAAACTCTATATGTTTCAACTCGAATTGTCAAAGCAGCAATTAGATCTGGCTGAAGAGAAATTTTCAAACTCGTTGATAGATAAATCAAGCTTTCTGCAGGAAAAAGACATCTACGTAAAGGCCAACCAGCAATGGCTTCAATCGAGTCGAGAATTGAATATTTTAAGAAAAGAAATGGCCTCGCTCATTGACGTTAAGGATTCAGAAATGATAGTTGAATTTGATCTTTTTGAAGAACAAAATATCATAAGAGTTGAACCCGCTGTTTTTGTAAAAAATTCACGACCTATGCAAAAATTAGATTTTGACAAAAGTAAATTACAAAGACAGCTAGAAACCTATGAAAACAAAACCATGCCTAACGTGAATTTAAATATGGGATTTGCTAGCCAGGCAGAGGATGAAAAATACTTTAGTAGTTTTGGGAATCGCGATTATTCTTGGAACATAGGTGTGGATGTTTCATATCCTTTGGGAGTCAGAAAAGAGTCTCTTGATGTTGAACGTGCAGAAATCAGCATAGCGCAATTGGATGCTCAGAGACGCGAAGCTGAAATAAACTTGGAACACCAAATTAGCTACCTGTTAGCTCAGATCGACTTACTTGCTGAACTTGTTGAAATCACTCTGGAACAGGGTGAATTGGCAAATGAAAAAGTCATCGAGGAGAAAACAAAATATGATCAAGCTCGTGGTCAAAAAAGTTTGCTGATTGCAGCTCAAAAAAATGCCAACCTTGCTAGATTAAATAACGTCCAGGCAGCGGCTAGCTATCAAAAAATAATAATTGATTATCGGGCAGCAACTGATCAATTATTTAACTAAAAAATGACGAGTTTTTTTTTATCGTTTTGTTCACACTTGCCACTCAAGCTAAACCATTATTTGGGAGCCTTGATAGGATATTTTTTGTTTCTGTTCAATACTGATGCAAAAAAAGTGACATTGCAAAATATTGCTATTTGTTTTTCCGAATTGTCAAGTAATGAACAACGTTCTTTAGCTAAAAAATCTCTCATTGAGACGGGAAAAAATCTAACTGAATCCAGTCTTATTTGGAATCAAAGTTTTTCTGAAAATACAGAATATATACGTAATATTCATGGTGAAAATCATCTAGATACTGCTAAAAGCACGATATTGTTGGTTCCTCATCTTGGCTGTTGGGAGATTACTGGACGTGTTATTGCCAATAATCGTGCTATAACTTTTCTATTTAAACCTTTAAAAAAACAACGACAAAATAAATATTTATTTGAACGTAGAAATCAAGGAAACCTAACCATGGCAAGTTCTGACCAATCAGGCGTCATTAAATTGCAGCGTGCACTCAAGCAAGGTGAGTTGGTCGGTATGCTTCCTGATCAGGACCCTGGTCAAGAGGGTGGTATAATGGCGCCTTTTTTCAATAATCCTGTCAACACTATGACATTACTGGTGAGATTGGCAAAAAAACATAATGCTCAAGTAGTTATGTGCTGGGCAAATCGCCTCAATAAGGGTAAAGGCTTTGATCTTAACTTTGAACCCATTGATCTGACTTCTGACAGCGATGATTTGCTTGATCAGGTAACACTTATGAATAGCGCAATTGAGGCTCTGATAAGGCGCTTTCCAGATCAATATATGTGGAGCTATCGTCGATTTAAGTCAACCCAATCTTATCTCTAAGATACCCTTATAAATAATATTGACACTATGTCTAGAGAAATACCTAATTTTCAAAAATGGTATAATTAATGTATGAAAATGATTGAAGATATACGCAGTGTATTTAAGCGTGACCCGGCGGCACGAAACGTGTTTGAAATCCTTACCTGTTATTCGGGAGTTCAAGCCGTCATCATTTATCGATTTACCCACCTCCTTTGGCGATACAAGTTGTACTGGATTGCGCGCTTTATTTCTACACTTGCTCGCTGGATTACTGGCATTGAAATCCATCCAGGAGCTGTCATTGGGCGGCGTTTTTTTATCGATCATGGTATGGGTGTTGTAATCGGAGAGACAGCTAAAATCGGTGATGACTGTATGATGTACCATGGGGTAACCCTTGGGGGAACTTCGTGGGATAAAGTAAAGCGTCATCCAACACTAAAGGACGGCGTTATTATCGGTGCTGGAGCCAAAATATTGGGTCCAGTTACCCTAGGAAAGAATGTCCGTGTGGGTTCCAATTCCGTAGTTGTAAAATCCATAGATGATAACTGCACCGTCGTCGGTATTCCTGGGCGTGTTCTCAAGAAAAAAGTGACTGATGATGATCAGTTTGATTCCTACGCCGCAAGCACTAGCAGTAGTGCTAATGATCCAACAGTCCAAGCCGTTAATTCAATTATTGAAAGATTGGCTGAAATTGATGAGCAGATATCCAATTTATCAAGCACATCTGAAGAGGTAGGATTAGATCCAAGAGAAGTTGAAAATAAGTAAATTTCAAGTTGAATTTAATACTTGACTATTTTACTTGGTTA
>CAXDLF010000031.1:0-12710 GCA_963989885.1 uncultured Gammaproteobacteria bacterium | reverse complement strand
ATGATACGGCGACCACCGAGATCTACACCTAAGCCTTCGTCGGCAGCGTCAGATGTGTATAAGAGACAGGAACGATATCGTATTAGCTGTTGATAATTGTGTTATGACGCCAGCCCTTCAGAAGCCTTTAACATTGGGTGCAGATATAATCATCCACTCTGCAACAAAATACATGGACGGCCAGGGTCGAATTCTTGCAGGTGCTATTGCCGGAAGGGGAGATTTACTGAAGGAAATCAGTAGCTTTATGAGATCAACAGGGCCGACATTGAGTGCTTTTAATGCTTGGATTGTTCTAAAGGGTCTTGAGACACTACCCATGAGAATGAAAGTACATTGTGAAAATGCACGGCAACTGGCAAATTGGTTGAACGGTCAGCCTTTTGTAGAAAAAGTGCACTATCTTGGTCTTGAGTCTCACCCTCATCATCAAATCGCCAAAAAGCAACAAAGTGATTTCGGTGGTATTGTTTCCTTCGAAGTATCTGGCGGGAAAGAAGGCGCTTACCATCTCATAAATAACACCAAAATGATTTCGATTACTGCAAATCTAGGAGACACCAAGAGCACCATTACTCATCCTGCATCAACAACTCATGCTCGACTTTCAGACGAAGAAAAAATACAATGCAAGATCTCGGATAATCTTGTTCGTATCTCTGTAGGACTAGAAGATATAAGCGATATTATTGCTGACTTGCAGCCATAAGTTGAATTTTTATCTTAATTTAACTGTGATAAAATCCTCGTTATATCTGATATATCAATCCTTATGAAACAGAAAAGTTACTCCTATGACGAATTAATTCTTTGTGCTAAAGGAGAACTATTTGGTCCTGGCAACGCTCAGTTGCCTCAGCCACCAATGCTGATGTTTGACCGCATCACGAGCATTAGTGAAAGTGATGGAGAGTATGGCAAAGGCGGATTGACAGCCGAATTAGACATCAATCCAGATCTTTGGTTTTTTGACTGTCACTTTAACGAAGATGCTGTTATGCCGGGTTGCCTCGGTGTAGATGCAATGTGGCAATTGGTAGGCTTTTACCTTGGTTGGCTTGGTGGGACTGGTAGGGGACGCGCTCTAGGTGCGGGTCAAATTAAATTCACGGGACAAGTTTTACCAAGCAACAAAAAAATAACCTACAATGTGAGTCTCTCAAGAGTTGTTGCAAGAAAGCTCTATATGGGTATTGCTGATGCAACCATGGAGGTTGATGGAAAGTTGATCTACGATGCGACAAACCTAAAAGTTGGCCTATTCACTGATACTTCTTCATTCTGATGAAACGCGTTGTTGTAACCGGAATGGGTATTGTTTGCAGTTTGGGCAATAATAAATCCGAAGTCCTTGAATCATTAATAAAGGCAAAATCAGGCATAGAGTTTAGTGAGAAATATGCGGAAATGGGGCTTAGATCTAATGTCTATGGCTCTATTTCAGAAATCGATACAAGTGATGTCATTGATCGCAAGATGTTGCGCTTCATGGCGGATGCTGCAATTTATAATGCTATTGCGATGGATGAAGCAATCCAACAGTCAGGACTGAGTCCAGAAATTATCTCTAATGAGAGAACTGGGCTGATTATGGGTTCTGGAGGAGCTTCTAATCAGAACGTAGTTGAGGCTGCAGACATATTAAGAGAAAAAGGTATTAAAAGAGTGGGTCCTTATCGTGTCCCTCGAGCCATGGGTTCAACAACCTCAGCCTGTCTATCCACCCTATTTAAAATTAAAGGCATTAATTACTCTATCAGTTCAGCCTGCTCGACAAGTGCTCATTGTATTGGCAATGCCATGGAACAAATACAGTTAGGAAAGCAAGATGTTGTCTTTGCCGGTGGAGGTGAGGAGTTAGACTGGTCGCTAACGATGCTATTCGATGCAATGGGAGCATTATCCTCAAAATATAATGACACCCCTACAAAAGCATCTCGAGCTTATGATGCCAATAGGGATGGATTTGTTATTTCAGGGGGTGGTGGTACACTTGTACTTGAATCTTTAGAACATGCGGAAGCCCGCGGTGCTCATATAATCGCTGAGCTCGTTGGTTATGGTGCAACTTCTGATGGCCATGACATGGTTGCGCCCTCTGGAGAGGGTGCAAAACGTTGTATGGAGTTAGCGATTGGTGCGCTCAGCGGCCCTATTGACTACATCAACGCTCACGGCACTTCAACTCCTGCCGGCGATATGAAAGAGTTGCAAGCCATTAAACAGGTTTTCAACAATAAGATTCCACTTATAGGTTCGACAAAATCGCTTTCTGGGCACGCATTAGGGGCTGCAGGAGTGAATGAATCTATTTACTCATTGCTGATGCTTGAAAATGATTTCGTCGCAGAATCGGTAAATATTGAAACACTTGACGAGGAAGCAGAAGGATTGCCTATTGTTAGAAAAACAACACATTTAAAACTCAATCGCATTATGTCAAATAGCTTTGGGTTTGGTGGTACGAATGCCTGCCTTGTATTTCAACGATTTAATAAATAAACCTTTATAAACTTTCTTTTTATTGTTAGAACGAAAACTTGATGTCTATGGTCTGGCGTCGATTTCCTTTTTTTCTTTTTCAGAAGGCAACATATCCTCTTTGGAAATTCCTAGAGCAAGAATCATAGAACTAGCTACAAAGATAGAAGAGTAGGTTCCAATAACAACACCGATGATAAGCGCACCGGCAAAGCTATGTATTACCTCGCCGCCTAAATAAAACAAAGCTAAAAGAACCAGCAATGTCGTTAATGATGTCATTAATGTACGTGCTAATGTTTGATTTAAGGCATCGTTAACAATTGGCATAGGTTCAATGTGCCGAGTGGAAAGAAAATTTTCCCGAATCCGATCGAAAACTACAATCGTGTCGTTAAGGGAGTAACCGATGACTGCTAGAATTGCCGCGAGAACAGTCAAATCAAATTCAATTTGAAGTACTGAAAAAACACCTAGTGTAATAAGAACGTCGTGAATCAGTGCACTAATCGAGCCTAAAGCAAAACGATATTCAAATCTAAAAGCAACATAAATTAAAATGCCGATAAGGGCATAAAGCAAAGCTAAGCCGCCATCATTAGTTAATTCTTCACCAACCTTAGGTCCAACAAACTCCACTCGACGCACATCAATATCCTCACCAAGCATCTGAATAATCGACGAACTAAGCTTAGCAGATGAAACGGCCTGAGGCTCTAACTGTATTAACACCTCCGTGTCTGATCCAAAGTATTGTACATTTGTGCCCGTATAGTTAGAGCTAGCTAGTTTTGTACGAATATCTTCAAGATCTGCTGTTTGCTGATAACCCACCTCTATCAAGGTCCCACCAGTAAAGTCAATTCCAAGTTTAAGTCCTTGGAAACCAAGTGAAATGATTGATACAATCAACAAAAATGCAGAAAAAATCATTGCGTATTTACGCTTATTAATAAAATCTATCGTTGGCAGTTTTAATGATCTCAGACTCATATTGATAACTCCTCAACTTTTCTGCCACCATAGGTGAGATTAATCACTGCACGAGAGAAAATGATTGCGGTGAACATTGATGTAATAATTCCAATCGAGAGGGTCACTGCAAAACCTTTAACTGGACCTGTACCAAAACTAAACAAAACCAATGAAGCGATCAACGTGGTTATGTTGGCATCGGCAATCGTTAATAGTGCTTTTGCATATCCTGCAGAAATCGCCTTTTGAATGTTTTTATTTAATTTTAATTCTTCTTTGATACGTTCAAAAATTAGTACATTGGCATCAACTGCCATACCTACAGTTAAGACGATACCAGCAATACCAGGCAAAGTCAGGGTTGCCTGCAGCATAGAAAGGATTGAAACAATTGTCACCAAATTAATTGTTAAAGCCAAGTTTGCCACCAAACCAAACACTCTATAGCGCCAGCCCATAAAAAGCAAAACCATAGCAAACCCAACCAAAACAGATATCAATCCTTTCTGAATATTATCTGCGCCTAGACTTGGTCCAATAGTTCGCTCTTCAATGATTTCAATAGGCGCTGACAGTGCGCCTGCTCTTAACAACAAAGCAAGATTTCTTGCTTCTCTGGCACTATCTAAACCGGTTATCTGGAAGCGATTTGAAAAAGTACCCTGAATAACTGCAGCATTAATAATATCCTGAGTTTTGCTACGTTTTTTTACTGTATTCCCATCTTCAACAATCGTCTCAACCTTATTCTCAATGTAAACAACAGCCATACGATGATGTAGAAATTCCTTGGTTGTTTCAAGCATTGTTCGTCCACCAGCGTTATCCAAATTGATACTAACCATCGGGCCGTTATCTTGGTCAACACCTGAGGCTGCATCAACGATATTCTCGCCAGTCACAATAACACTGGTCTTAAGAAGTAACGGCGTGCCGTCCTTAAATTTATAGAGCTTTGAACCTACTGGAATTTTTCCTGACTGAACAGCTGTTTGTAGATCATTTTTCTCATCAACCAGTCTAAACTCAAGCGTTGCAACTGCTCCTAAGATTTCTTTGGCTCTCGCAGTATCCTGTACACCGGGTAATTGCACTACAATTCTCTCCGAACCCTGCTGTTGGATAATTGGCTCGGCAACACCTAACTCGTTCACACGATTACGAAGCGTTGTGATATTTTGTTTTAAAGCGCCAGATTTAGCCGCATTTTGTGCTTCAGAAGAAATCTCCAAGCTCAATTGCAGATCGGTTTCACTGCCTTCAACAATCATTAAATCTGAAAGCTTATCTTTGATGAGTTTTTTAGCTTCAGTTTTAAGGTTTTCAGTCTTAAAGCTAACCACCAGAAGATTACCCTCTTTGCGGATGCTCTTGTATAAGCGGTCTTCACGAAGAGTAGTTCTTAGATCATTGTAGTATCGGTCTATAGCCATTGAGACCACAGCATCCATATCGACCTCTAGCAAAAAGTGCACACCACCTCTTAGATCGAGTCCTAGTGACATAGCCTTACCACCAATATTTGATAGCCACTGCGGAATTGAAGGCGCCAGGTTCAAAGCAACCACATAATTCCTACTAAGGGCATCTTTTAATAAAGTCTTTGAAGAGAGTTGCGACTGAGAATCTTCAAAACGAATCAGGATCCGTCTATCAACTAGCCCCATTGATTTATAGTCAATTTCATTCTCCACCAATGTTTTTTTGATGTTTTTGACGTCCCGATCTTGGACAACATAGTCACCGGTTCCGGAAATTTGGATTGCTAAATCCGAACCATAAATATTTGGCAATGCATACAAAGCCGAGAGAAATAGGAAAAAAACAATTAGTGCATTCTTCCAAACAGGGTAATGATTCATCTCAATTAATTGCTTATTAGTTACAGCTTAGCGCTACCTTTTGGCATTTTTTGATTGATGCCTTGTTTTTGTACTTTCACAACCACGCCTTCAGCAATCTCTAGTGCCGCAAAAGACTCCTCAACAGAGGTAATTTTGCCTACAACACCTCCATTGGTGACTACCTCGTCACCTTTTTTAAGTGCTTTCAGTAAATTTTTGTGATCCTTAGCACGTTTTTGTTGTGGTCTGATTAATAAAAAATACATCAACACAAACATTGCTATCAAAAAAATCTCTGGTGGTAAATTCATCCTAGACTCCAAAAAAAATATAAAGGGGTTATTTTATCGTAGTTAAGCCGCCCATGTAGCTTTGTAAGACCTTAGGAATGGCGATACTGCCATCAGCATTCTGATAATTTTCCATGACAGCAACCAAAGTTCTACCAACCGCTAGTCCAGAACCGTTCAAGGTATGCAAAAATTCTGTTTCCTTGGTCTCTGGGTTTTTCCATCTGAGTTGCATTCGTCTCGCTTGAAATCCTTCAAAGCATGAGCATGAAGAAATTTCACGATAGGCCTGTTGGCCCGGCAACCAAACTTCCAGGTCATAGGTCTTCGCTGATGAAAAACCAAGATCTCCAGTACAAAGAGTCACTTTTCGATACGGTAGTTCTAATAGCTGCAAAATACCCTCTGCATCATTCGTTAACTCTTCAAGCACATTATATGATTCAGAAGGTTTTGAAATTTGTACCAATTCAACTTTTTCAAACTGGTGTTGACGAATCAAGCCCCTGGTATCTTTTCCGTATGATCCAGCTTCAGAACGAAAACACGGTGTGTGAGCAACAAACTTAAGCGGCAGTTCAGAGCCTTTAATGATTGACTCACGAACAAAATTGGTCACCGGAACCTCCGCTGTAGGTATTAAATAAAGCGCCTTTGCTTCTCCTTCTTCACCATGCAGATGGGTTTTAAATAAATCAGCTTCAAATTTTGGCAATTGCCCAGTTCCCGTCAAAGAGTCTGTGTTCACTAAGTAGGGTGCATAGGTTTCGGTGTAGCCATTTTTCTCGATATGGTGATCCAACATGAACTGAGTTAGAGCACGCTGCAGTTTAGCAAGCTTTCCAATCATAACAACAAACCTTGACCCTGAAATTTTTGCCGCAGCAGCAAAATCCATTCCATGCATTTCACCCAGTTCTACATGATCTTTTATTTCAAAATCTAGCGTTGCTGTCTTACCCCACCTCAATATCTCAATATTATCATCTTCACTATCACCTTCTGGTACAGAGGGATGAGGAATGTTTGGTATTGCCATCACTATTTTCTCAATCTTCGCCTGAATATCTTGTAATTTAGATTTGGCATCGTCAAGTTTTTGTCCTAACTCCGAAACCTCGTCAAGCAGTGGCTGCATATTTTCACCAGAAGCTTTTGCTTGACCGATTGCCTTGGATTTTGTGTTGCGAAGATTTTGCAAATCTTGAGTTTGCACTTGAATTACTTTTCTTTGATCTTCAAGCTTATTAAATTCAGCAACATCAAAAGTGAAATTTCGCCTCTTGAGTTGCTCAGCTACAAAATCTATATTACCCCTTAAAAGCTTAATATCTAACATTTCTTTGCCCTAAATCAACTTACGCAAATTATACTATGTCCTATGCTATTCGAGGAATTGATAAGACTCATTATCTACTCAATACACCAACCAAATGTATCTTTAAAATCAATAGTTGAACTCAACCTCTAAATTGACTCGCCGGTAATCATCAAGCAAGCTAAACGCACGGTTAAGTTTGGCATTCGCCCTAGTAGCATTTAGTTTAGCATTCAAGTTATCACTGATATCCCATTCAAGACCCGCAGTCATTAATGCAAGGTCATTATTAGCAGCAATAATATTGGATAAATTCCAGCTCCAATCAGAATCACCGAACTTGTCACTTACATTAGCCATGTAGGTCATGCTATTTCTCTCTGTACTGACACTATCTAGCAGAGTTGGAGTTAAATAGTCATTGAAAAAATCCAACCAATATTGCGAATTAATTGAAATTAACCATTGTCTATCGCCGTTCTGAATATCAAAAGCAAGATCCCAATCAACTCTGTCAGCTTTTATAAGCTGTCCTAATCGGTTGTGGCGTAGATTGCGTTTATAGGCTATATCAAATTTAAGCAAATAGTCATCAAATACCTTATTCATGCCAAACCCTAATAACTTATAGGGACTAGCATAGGCCATCCCATCAGCAAGATTCTTTAAGGCGTCATTGGGTATCAATTGGCCAGCATAGAATGCCATGTCACTACCCTCTGTATTGATTCCATAACGTAGTCCAAATTCACGGTGGCTGTCATCCTTTAGGGATAATAAAGTGCTATTCGTAATCTTAGGATTGGGGTTATAAAAAACGCTAATATCACTCTTATCCGCATATCTAGTGGCACTCATCAACCACTGAGATGTTATCGATGGATCAGTCAAACCACCAGATGGGTTGATAACGTCTAACGCACCGCCTTCAAGCTCGCCCCAGCCGATGGTGTATCGGCCCAGCTTAGTGCTCCATTTATCGAAACTAAACTGTAAAAAAGCCCTTTCTATCTCGATATCGCTCTCTTCAGTTGAGTGGTGATCGTCACTTGGCCAGTATCTGGTTGTCTTTATCTCCAATTCACCATATCCGGCGTCAGAAACTGAGCCGGTCGTTCCAAGAATAAGCTCGGTCCTCTCCTTCGTCGTGTTCCAATCACTTGCTGGATTAAATCCCCATTTTTGCGCAACCCCAATATTCAACCAGGGGAAAGGTCTTGCATCCTTAATTTCATCGCCAAAGAGGTCGCTGTCATCTGACCATTCATCAAACTCTTGGCTAGACTCTTCAAAAAGCACCTCATCTGCAAACAATAAATCATCAGCCAAAACAAAAGGGCTAATCGATATACCAAAAAAAACACAGATAATCAGCTTATTGATTAATTTAGCCATACTTTTTTATGAAATTATTTAGCCTGCTTGCGCAAATCTTTGAGAAACTTTTCCCTAAAAGCCTGATCTGTTAATGCTCTTTGAGTAAGAAAATCTTCTTTAATGTCCATATCAAAGTTAATCGCCTCAAGTTTCATATTGGTTAACCTGTTGCTGACTGTATTAAAAAATGTAAGACTTCTTCCCATCCAAACATCATTAATCTTTGTAACTTTACCTACCTCAAGCTTCTTGATTGGATTATTGTATTTATCAAACATTTGCACTTTAAGAGTTATAAATCTTTCAGTATCAATCCAGCTTTGCGTTTTTCCATAGCTGCTTTTACTGAGACGGTGTGGCTTAGGCGTTGACTCGATTACTGCAACCTCTCTTCCCCTAAACTCTCCTTGCCCAAGTATCTCGTAAGTATAGTCATCAAGCTTCCCAGTTTCTTGATCTTCAGTGGTCATCTCTGTTCCAAAGATACTGGCTGATTCAGTTTCTTCATCATCACTATTTCTAACACTAATCCTTTTCACTTTTCCAAGGGCAGAGAGATACAACCAGGTTTCATTGTCTCGATCACTATCGTTATAACTGTAAGACAACATGCCAATACCTTTCTCACTTGAAGGCTCAAGGATGATGGCAATACTCTTGGAGTCTTTGTTATCTTTACCAGTATTAATTTGTGCACTCTCAACTAACTTAACACGCGCTTTTTCAGCACACTTTACCTTTCCTCCACTAAGACCATACTTACAAGTAGTAAGCTTCATTCGAGTGAAGGCAGAGTCTGATGACTTACGGCTTTCTTCGTCAACTTTTTCCATGATTTCTCTAGCACTTAAGTCAGTTTCAGCATAGACCTGGAAACTAGAAAGTGATAAAAAAGCACTCAGCACAATAACGGGTAATGAATGCCTTGAAACAACTAGTAATCGATTCATTTTGCAACCTCTATAAAATTTAAATTATCTTCAACGTCTTTCTGCCCAAATTTTGGTTTAAATATCATAATCAGCGCTGGAAAAAAGAGCAAGTCACAGAGCAGAGCAACAAATATAGCCAATGCGCCAAAACCGCCAATCTTTGCCAAACCCAAATAGTCACTAAAGGTAAGCATAAAGAAACCAAAACCGAGTATTAATGTTGTAAATGTAACCGCTTGACCTACCCTTTTTATTGCCTCAACCAAGGCCAATCGCATGTCATTGTTTTCAGCTAGTGACATTCTATAATGACTTATAAAGTGAATCGTATCATCTACCGCTATACCTATTATCAAAGGTGCAATCATCAGAGTATCGGTGTCGAGCGGAATACCAAAAAGACCCATCAAACCAAATGCCAGAGTGGCTGGTATTAAATTAGGGACAATCGACATAGCCCCTGCCTGTAGCGAGCCCAGTGTCACCATCAACAAACAACTAATAACTACAGCCGCTATCGCTAAACTCTTGAACTGGTTCCTACTTAAATCATCTGCAAGCCTCATCATCATTGCAAAAGTACCGGTAATGTCAACTTCCAAATTAGGGTAGCGGTCTTTTAATATATCAAATTCATTGTCTATGTCCTTTCGGATGCCTTCAAAAAATTCTGCATATTCATTTGATCCTGCATTTTTCAACTGAATACTAATGTGGCTTTTGCTGTAGTCATCACTCACCAAGGCTCGTCGCTCCTCTGGGTTGGCACTGTTAAACAAATACAACAACTGCGATACCGTGATTTGATTGTCAGGGATGGTTCGATACTGTTCATCATCTTGCATAATGGCATGAGTTTCTTTCACCAGATCCGCTAAAGAGTTAGTACGAATAATATATTTACTATAACTTTCCTTGACTTGACTCTGGAGACGACTCATTGCGTTTAAAACTGCAGGGTCCGTGATGGCGTCAGACTCCCCAGTATTAACCACAACTATCATATTCCCTGTACCCATCATATGCTCATCAACGATATCATATGCCTGACCAATAGGAACATCATCAGAATAAAGCTCAACCAAGTTGGAGTCAATTTTGACTTGAGTGGCACCGTACAAACAGATTCCAAATACACCAAAAAAAATCACAACTACTGCATATCGAAAACGCTGCACGAAGGATGGAATTTTATCGAGTAATGGCTGCAACCAGTCTGCCCCTAGTAACCAAGCTAAGCCGACTCTTTGTGATAAATTTATTATTGGTTTCGCAAAAAAACATAAAAACTTTAAAACCTTTATTTGAATCAACTTAAAGAAAGCTCTCATTAGGCTTATTAAAGTTTTCTTTTCTTGAACGATATTTGAAACTTTCTTGTCCTGCATTGGGTGCCAGTAATCCAGTAACACTGGCAATAGATAAATTGTATATAGAAAAGCCAGTCCAACTCCTGCCGCCGAAGCAAATCCAAACTGAACAAACTGTGGCATTCCGGTCACTGCCAGTGAGGACATGCCTGCCATTGTGGTGACAGTAGTGAGCAGGATTGGCACCCCAACTTTGCCATAAGCTTGCGACAAGGCCTGTTCATGGTCACTACCAGAACGCCTAAACAATAGATAAGAACTCATCACATGGACACAGTCCGCCACACCAACTGCGATCACTAACATTGCCGTTAAAGCAATGAGTGTAGAGGAGGCTATATTAAGCCAGCTCAGGCCGCCAATTACGAACAAAATACTAAGACCGATAGCTAACTGTGGAAGCACTACAGCACTGGCTGAGCGAAACAAGGTCCAAAGTAAAAGATTAATAATAACCAGCATACCTACCAAAAGGAAAGCCGCTTGAATCATTGTTCCCCAAGCCAACTCCACCATCGCTGAAGTCCCAATCGGATAAAAATTAAAATTTTCCAACATCCGTGGCTGTTCATATATAGCTGAAACCGCCTGCATAAAAGGAATATATAGCGATGGCTCTATATCTTTAAATTTAACTTTTTGAAGAACAGCCTGGTCATCTACTGAATCCTCAAAATCGTCACTCCAATCGTCATCAGAAAATAAGGATTGCTCTTCATTTTGATTTTCAATCAAAGGAATTGTTCCAAAATCCGTAGTAATTGAGATTGCACCAAAACGGTGGTCTTTTGAAAACATAAAGAGTGGCAGGCTCGATTGTTTGCCAGCTTCAGACTTAATTTCGCTAAGTATGTTTATATCTCTAGGAATGGTTTTTGGAACTAATAGAGGTGCACTCAAGACATCTTCTTCATTTTTTTGAATACGAATATTAGTTAAAGATTGAACCCGCTTGATATGTTTTAGTGTCTCAGCAACCTTGGAGGTTAGTCCATATTGCTCAAACCAAACCTCATCACTAATTTGCTCGTCGTTGTCAAGTACTTCAGTTATTTCAGAAATTAAAGATAAAGACTGGTTTGAGAATACATCTCCGTCTTTGGCCTCATATACAATAAAGAGCCCATCATCACTACCAAACTGCTCACGAAACTCATTTAAGGATTTCACTGCAGGATCTTCTTCGCTAAACCAAGATTCAAAAGAGGTATCTAAGACAAAACGAGTCGCCCCATAACCCATAATAACGGTTGAGAGTAGTGCAAGTATGAGGACAATTTTTCGATAAGGCCTTAACTGTCCAGGAACTATGGCAAAGTACTTGTTAAGAGATAAGAGTAGTTCCTTCATAATGAATTAATAAAAAATTCAGATAACATTCTAACATCATAAATATAACTCAAATCGATTTAAATCAAGTATTTTTTACTAGAAAAATCAGACAAAAAAATACCCCAAAAAATCTATTGATTATTGGGGTATTTTGAATAAAAGCCTAGCAATGTCCTACTCTCACATGGGGAGGCCCCACACTACCATCGGCGCTAAGTGGTTTCACTTCTGAGTTCGGTATGGAATCAGGTGGGTCACACTTGCTATGATCACTAAGCAAACTGCTTGTTTGATTAAAGATAAAACTTAACTCAAACGGATTTAAAAGTTTTTACACCATAGAGGCATAACAAAATGGAATAAAGTAAAGTTTATAAGGCATATTGCCTGTTGACACAACAACATCTCCAAATATCTTGGGTGTTATATGGTCAAGCCTCACGATCAATTAGTACTAGTTAGCTTCATACATTGCTGCACTTCCACACCTAGCCTATCAACCTCGTAGTCTTCGAGGGATCTTCAGGATTATTAAATAATCAGGGAGACCTAATCTTGGGAGGGGCTTCCCGCTTAGATGCTTTCAGCGGTTATCCTTTCCACACATAGCTACTCGGCAATGCGACTGGCGTCACAACCGAAACACCAGAGGTGTGTCCGTTCCGGTCCTCTCGTACTAAGAACAGCTTCCCTCAAGTCTCCAACGCCCACGGTAGATAGGGACCGAACTGTCTCACGACGTTCTAAACCCAGCTCGCGTACCACTTTAAATGGCGAACAGCCATACCCTT
>CAXDLF010000030.1:0-13032 GCA_963989885.1 uncultured Gammaproteobacteria bacterium | reverse complement strand
ATATTCGCTTTTGTATAGGTCAATATCTAACATGTCTTCACGTAGAGAATTAGCGAATGCAATTCGTGCTTTAAGTATGGACGCTGTCCAAAAAGCAAAGTCTGGTCATCCAGGCGCCCCTATGGGAATGGCTGACATCGCTGAAGTTTTATGGAATGACCATTTAAAGCATAACCCTGCCAATGCAAATTGGGCTGATCGAGATCGCTTTGTTCTATCCAACGGCCATGGCTCGATGTTAATTTATTCTTTATTACACCTGACGGGTTATGATTTAAGTATTGATGAAATCAAAAATTTTCGTCAGTTGCATTCCAAAACTCCAGGGCATCCTGAATATGGTTACGCGGACGGAGTGGAAACAACGACAGGACCATTAGGTCAAGGTATTTCAAATGCTGTTGGTATGGCAATTGCCGAGAGAACTCTTGCTGCACATTTCAACAAAACTGGACACTCTATTGTTAACCACTATACCTATGTGTTTATGGGTGATGGTTGTTTGATGGAAGGTTTGTCGCATGAAGCTTGTTCGATGGCTGGAACATTAGGCTTGGGTAAATTAATTGCTTTTTGGGATGATAACGATATCTCTATTGATGGCCATATTGGTGACTGGATGGAAAAAGGTGTCCCTGGAAGATTTAAATCATATAACTGGCATGTAATTGCAGATGTTGATGGACATGACCCAGTTGCGGTTAATGCAGCTATTGTGGAAGCTAAGTCAAATAAAGATAAGCCTACTCTTATTTGTACACGTACTGTGATTGGCTTTGGCGCGCCCAACTTGGCCGGTACACACGATTGTCATGGTGCACCCCTGGGAGAAGAAGAGGTTGCTAAAACTCGAAAGCAGCTTGGTTGGCATCATGAGCCTTTTATAATCCCAGATGAAATTTATGACGGCTGGAATCATATAGCGCAAGGAGCTGAAGTTGAAGAAGCTTGGAACGAGAAATTTAAGGCTTATAAGGCCGAATTTCCAGAAGAAGCAGCCGAGTTTGAACGCCGCATGTCAGGTGAATTACCTGCTAATTTTGTTGATGAAATGGACAAGTACATTGCTAAAACTCAAGAAGAAATGCCTAATATTCCCTCCAGAATAGCCTCGCAAAATGCGATTGAAGCAATGGGACCAATTGTTCCTGAATTGTTTGGAGGGTCAGCTGATTTAACAGGTTCTAACATGACAAAATGGTCTGGCAGCGTTGTTGTTAATGCTGATAATGCGAACGGTAATTATATTTCATGGGGTGTTCGTGAGTTTGGTATGGCAGCGATGATGAATGGAATGGTTCTTCATGGTGGGCTCAAGGTTTATAGTGCAACATTTTTGATGTTTATGGAGTATATGCGTAATGCTCTTCGTATGTCGGCAATGATGAAAATCGGCTCTATCTTTGTTTATAGTCATGATTCAATTGGTCTAGGTGAAGACGGTCCAACGCATCAGGCAGTTGAACAACTATCTACAATTCGAGTCATTCCCAACTTTCAAACTTGGCGAGCATGTGATGCAATTGAATCAGCGGTTTCCTGGAAAATGGCAATGCTGAGAGTTGATGCACCAACGGCATTAATTTTCTCACGCCAAAACTTGACTTCAATGGAGCGTACAGATGACCAAGTCAGAAATATTGAAAAAGGTGGTTACGTTCTCAGGGACTGTGAAGGTGAAGCTGAAATTATTTTAATTGCCACTGGTTCAGAGGTTGGCTTAGCAGTTGAGTCCGCTGAAGCAATGACTGATAAGAAAGTAAGAGTTGTTTCAATGCCATCTACCAATGTGTTTGATGACCAAGATCAGGATTACAAAGATTCTGTTTTAACACCGGGAGTTAAGCGTGTGGCAATTGAAGCTGGTGTTGCAGAGTCGTGGTATAAATATATTGGTCTTGACGGTGGGGTTGTGGTTATGTCGACATTCGGTGAATCTGCACCTGCGGGAGATTTGTTTAAACATTTTGGCTTTACAGTAGAGAACGTAGTTTCAACTGTTGAGTCAGTGTTAGGTTAAAATACTCAGGGAGTAAAAAGATGGCAGTTAAAGTTGGTATTAATGGTTTTGGTCGCATTGGTCGGATGGTTTTTCGTGCGATTGAGAAAGATTTTGATGGTTTAGAAGTTGTAGGAATTAACGACCTACTTGACAACGACTATTTGGCTTACATGCTCAGGTATGATTCAGTTCATGGTCGTTTTGGTAAAGATGTCGCTGTTGAAGGTGATAATTTCGTTATTGATGGTAAAAAGATTCGTTTAACTGCAGAGCGCAACCCTGCTGATTTAAAGTGGGACGAGATCGGAGCAGACTTAGTGATTGATGCTACAGGATTCTTCTTAACAGAGGATAGTTGTCAAGCTCACATTGATGCAGGCGCAAACAAAGTCATTCAATCAGCCCCTTCCAAAGACGGAACTCCTATGTTTGTTTATGGTGTTAACCATAATTCATATGATGGTCAAGCGATCATCTCAGCTGCCTCTTGTACAACCAATTGTTTGGCGCCGATTGCCAAAGTACTTCATGATGAGTGGGGTATTAAACGTGGCTTAATGACAACTGTACATGCTGCAACAGCAACTCAAAAAGTTGTAGATGGTCCTTCCATTAAAGACTGGAGAGGTGGTCGTGGTATTTTGGAAAATATTATACCTTCATCAACTGGAGCTGCTAAAGCAGTGGGTGTCGTGTTGCCTGAGTTAAACGGTAAATTAACTGGAATGGCTTTTCGTATACCAACCTCTGATGTTTCAGTAGTGGATTTAACTGCTGAGTTAAATAATGACTCTGACTATGAATCCATTTGTGCTGCTATGAAATCTGCTTCAGAGGGCTCTATGAAAGGAGTTTTAGATTACACAGATGAGAAGGTGGTTTCAACTGACTTCATTGGTAGTACTTACGCATCAACTTTTGACGCTGAGGCTGGGATGGCAATGGATTCAACATTTGTTAAGCTGGTTTCTTGGTACGACAATGAGTACAGCTATACATGCAACCTACTTCGTTTAGCCGGTCATATCACCGAATAAATTATTTGAATTTATGGGAAGAAATTAATGCATGCAATTAAAATGACCGACCTGGATTTATCAGGTAAGCGTGTTTTAATTAGGCAGGATTTAAATGTCCCAATTAAGGATGGTGAAGTTGCGAATGATAAACGTATTATCGCTTCTCTACCAACTATTATTCATGCAATAAAAGCTGGCGCTAAAGTGCTGTTAACTGCACACCTCGGTAGGCCAACTGCTGGTGAGTTTGATGTAAAGTTCTCATTAGAGCCTGTCGCTAAACATCTTTCCAAATTACTCGGTCAGCCGGTGAATCTTGTATCCAATTGGCTGGACGGTGTGGAGTTGGAGAATGGTGAAGTTGCGCTTTGTGAAAATGTACGATTCAACGAAGGTGAAATGGAGAACGACGAAGCTTTATCAAAAAAAATGGCAGTCTTGTGCGATATCTGCGTGCAAGATGCCTTTGGTGCGGCACATAGGGCTCATTCATCGACCTATGGTGTCACACAGTTTGCACCTATTTCTTGTGCAGGACCACTTCTTGTAGGTGAACTAGAAGCTCTTGGAAAGGCATTTGATAACCCAAAGAGACCTATGGTGGCAATCGTTGGTGGTTCAAAAGTATCAACTAAGTTAACCGTGTTAGATGCCCTTTCAAAAATTGTTGATCAATTGGTAGTTGGTGGTGGGCTTGCCAATACTTTTATTGCTGCCCAAGGCCATGTTATTGGTCAATCTTTATGTGAACATGAACTCATCCCAACAGCACAAGCTTTGATGAAGGACTGTAGAATTCCTGTACCAACTGATGTAGTTTGTGGCAAAGAGTTTTCTGAGTTTGCGGCTGCAGAAGTTAAAAGTTCGAGTAATATTGCAGCAGATGATATGATTTTTGATATTGGGCCTAATTCTGCTAGTGAATTAGCTGAGATTATGCACAATGCTGGTACGATTATTTGGAATGGGCCTGTTGGCGTTTTTGAGCTTGACCAATTTGCAGGTGGTACTCAAAGCTTGGCAAATGCGATTGCAGAATCCAAAGCTTTTTCAATTGCAGGTGGTGGTGACACTCTTGCTGCATTAGTCAAATTTAATATTGAAGACAGAGTATCCTATATATCAACTGGTGGTGGCGCCTTCTTAGAATTTCTAGAAGGTAAGAAATTACCAGTAGTAGAAGTTTTAGAAAGCAGAACAGAGGAATAATGATTAATAGACGAACTAAAATTCTAGCAACACTGGGTCCTGCAACTGATAAACCAGGAGTATTGGTGGGTATCCTAGATGCTGGTGTAAATGTTGTACGCATCAATTTTTCTCATGACTCAGAGGCGAAACATTTGGCCCGTGTTGCGGCAGTGAGAAAATATGCAAAAGAAAAAAATACCTACATCGGTGTTTTAATGGATCTTCAGGGTCCAAAGATTCGTATCTCTGCTTTCAAAAATAACAAAGTTGAATTAAAAAATGGAAACAAGTTTACACTTGATGCAAATTTAGATGAAAACGAAGGCGATCAAAATTCTGTCGGTATTGCATATAAGTCTTTACCCGGTGACGTTAAAGCCGGAGATGTCCTAGTATTGGATGATGGAAAAATATTTCTTGAAGTGGAACGTACTGCAGGCTCAAAGATTGTAACAACCGTTATTCAAGGAGGTATTTTATATAACGGTAAAGGCATCAATTTGCGCGGCGGAGGATTGAGTGCTCACGCACTAACTGATAAAGACAAGCAAGATATTTTAATTGCAGCAAAGGCTGATGCTGACTACGTTGCTTTATCTTTTCCTGTCAATGCAGATGATGTACGTGAAACTAAAAAACTCTTAAAAGAGGCCGGTTCAAATGCAAGTGTTATCTCGAAAATTGAACGAGCAGAATCATTAGCTGATGAAGTAATCCAAGAGATATTAAATGAGTCAACGGGAATTATGGTTGCTCGTGGAGATCTAGGGATTGAAATCGGAGACCCGCAGTTACCAGCAGTTCAGAAAAAGCTTATAAAATTAGCTCGATCTAGTGATAAAGTTGTGATTACGGCAACACAAATGTTAGAGTCAATGATTGCTAATCCCATTGCCACTCGGGCTGAGGTGTTTGATGTTGCCAATGCCGTACTTGATGGTACAGATACTGTAATGCTTTCAGCAGAAACCGCCGTTGGTGAATATCCAGTCAATGCTGTTAAAACAATGAGTGATGTTTGTCTTGAGGCCGAAAAAAGTCGAAGGGCAAGCTTATCTCGTCACAGACTTCACTCAAACTTTGAAGAGATTGATTATTCAATCGCCATGAGTGCAATGTATGCTGCAAATCATATTGGTGCAAAAGTTGTTGCTGCACTTACTGAAACAGGAAATACTGCTCTGGTGATGTCTAGAATTAGTTCAAATATTTCAATCTATGCGATGTCTGATAGTGAGAAAACATTACAAAAGGTAACTTTGTATAGAGGGGTATACCCTTGCGGTGTGGAAAAAACAAGTGCTGATGATTGGTATGCCATTAATAGTCATGTGGTAGAAAATCTTCAGAACGAATCGGCTGTGGAAGATGGAGACGTGGTAATTATAACGAAGGGAATGCACAAAGATAAATCAGGCGGAACAAACATGATAAAGATAGTTCGTGTTGGAGAAGGAAATTATTAAGTATAATAAGCCACTCTTAGTGGCCAAAGTCGGTTGTTAAGACAAGACAATGACGTTTATTTGGGTAATTTTCCTAGATAAGCGTTTTTTTTCGTCAGTTAATATTGAATAGTGAAATATGGGGGATGGAAAATAATGATTGATAAAGAAGATGAATTGAGAGAAACAGCTAATCGTATAGCGGCAAAAGGAAAAGGCTTGCTTGCGGTTGATGAATCTACACCGACGATTGGCAAACGCCTTGCTGGTATCAATATGGAAAATACAGAAGAGAACCGCCAAGCTTATCGTGGCATGCTGTTTACCACAGAAGGCCTTGGCAAATACATAAGTGGTGCTATTCTTTTTGAAGAGACGTTATATCAAAATCATATAGATGGTGAAACCATGATTTCAAAACTTGATAAGTTGGGAATTATTCCCGGAATTAAAGTTGACAAAGGTTTGAAACCACTTGCAGGTGCTCACAAAGTTGAAACTTGGGTGCAGGGTTTAGAAGGCTTAGCCGAGCGAACGGCGGAGTATTATGAACAGGGCGCTCGTTTTGCAAAATGGCGTGCTGTATTACAAATTACTGCTGATGGGTGTCCCACTGATCTTGCAATCAAAGAAAATGCTTGGGGGTTAGCTCGTTACGCTAGAATTTGTCAAGAATCTGGTCTTGTCCCAATTGTCGAGCCCGAGATTCTCATGGATGGTGATCATACTATCGAGCGTACAGCCGAGGCCCAAGAAAGAATTCTAACGGAGGTTTATCAGGCATGTGCAGAAAACGGTGTTTTTCTAGAAGGCAGTCTGTTAAAGCCTTCAATGACTGTTTCAGGAGCCGATAACGATAACAAAGCAGGTTCTGAAGAAGTTGCTAAGACAACTGTACGTACAATGGAGCGTTGTGTACCTGCAGCTGTTCCGGGGATCATGTTTCTTTCTGGTGGCTTAACCGAAGAGGATGCTTCTGTGTATCTTAATACTATGAATAGTATTGATCGTACAAGTTCAAGTAGCTTTTCATTTTCTTATGGTAGGGCATTACAGCAATCATGTTTGCAGGCTTGGCAGGGTAATGATATCGAAGCTGGGCAAAAAGCTTTAATGGCAAGAGCACAAGCAAATTCTGAAGCCTCTATGGGTGATTATGTTGCAGGCTCTCAGCCTTCCTCTCAAGAGACTTTGTTTGAAGCTGGATACAAATACTAGTAAATTTGTGTTTTAGGTAAGTTAGACTTGCGGATTAGCTAAAACTTAGAGCGTATAATGAAAGGCCCGTAATATTGCGGGCCTTTTGTATTGAAATAATTAAAAGAAATGAAGCAAAGTAAATATTTTCCAGTAATTGTTGTTGGTGGAGGACATGCAGGTTCAGAAGCCGCGCTTGCTTCAGCACGTATGGGTGTTGATACATTATTGATTACACATAATATTGAGACATTAGGCCAGATGAGCTGTAATCCTGCTATTGGAGGTATTGGCAAGGGACATCTTGTCAAAGAAATAGATGCTATGGGTGGTTTAATGGCCCAAGCAATAGACAAAGCTGGCATACAATTTAGAACATTAAATGCCTCAAAAGGTCCAGCTGTAAGAGCTACCAGAGCACAAGCGGATAGAATATTGTATAAAGCAGTAATTAGAAGCAAACTTGAAAATCAAGAAAATTTGACTCTTTTTCAACAACCAGTAGATGATCTAATTATTGAGAATGATCAAATAAAAGGTGTCATCACTCAAATGGGTTTAGAATTTTTTGCAGACAAAGTCGTTCTTACTTCAGGTACTTTTTTGGGGGGTGTGATACACATCGGTAGGCAAAATTATCAAGGAGGTCGTGCTGGCGATGCTCCTGCTAACGTTTTATCACAAAAATTACGTTCTTATGATTTAGGAGTGGGTAGATTGAAGACTGGTACACCACCTCGTTTGGACGGAAGGACTATTAACTTTGATATTTTGCAAAAACAACATGGCGACAACCCTTTGCCAAGTTTTTCATTTATGGGTAGTTCAACAGATCATCCTAAGCAGATTCCTTGCTTCATTACACACACTAATTCCAAAACACATGAATATATCGCTAGTGGCTTGAAAGATTCACCGATTTATAGTGGCAATATCGAAGGTGTTGGACCACGCTATTGCCCTTCGATTGAAGATAAAGTCGTACGATTTTCAGAAAGAGACTCGCATCAAATATTTGTAGAGCCAGAAGGCCTGACAACTCATGAAGTATACCCAAATGGAATTTCTACCTCTTTGCCTTATGAGGTCCAAGAAGACTTTGTTCATTCAATTAAAGGCTTTGAAAATGCAAAAATTATCCGCCCAGGCTACGCTATTGAATATGATTTTTTTGATCCGCGTGGTCTAAAGCAAACGCTGGAAGTTAAAAAGATATCTGGATTGTTTTTTGCGGGACAAATTAATGGAACAACAGGTTATGAAGAAGCGGCAGCGCAAGGTATCCTTGCTGGTATCAATGCCGCCCTTCAAGTGCAAGAAAAATCTCCATGGATTGTCAAGCGAGATGAATCATATATTGGTGTTATGGTAGATGATTTAACAACTAAGGGTGCGAGTGAACCTTATAGAATGTTTACTTCACGGGCTGAATATCGATTATTGCTTCGTGAGGATAATGCGGACGAAAGACTGACCCCTCAGGCACGAGAATTGGGCCTTATTGATGATCTTCGGTGGCGTTCGTTTAGCGGTAAGTATGAACAAGTGGCAGCAGAAAAAAAACGCTTGAAG
The DNA here is from genome assembly GCA_963989885.1 of uncultured Gammaproteobacteria bacterium. Taxonomy (GTDB): domain Bacteria; phylum Pseudomonadota; class Gammaproteobacteria; order PS1; family Pseudothioglobaceae; genus Pseudothioglobus. The sequence continues at coordinate 4,606 of CAXDLF010000030.1, read as the reverse complement.
AATTTTTGGATTCAAGCTGGCGATGCTGAAACTGAAGCTGTATTGGGAATAAAGTTAGGCCATGAATATAATTTGGAAGCGTTGCTTAAGAGACCGAATATAGATTACAAAACACTTAGTAAAATTGAAAAGGCCAAACCGTTTTTGGAAGACACTATACTCATTGAACAGGTCGAAAATCAAGTCAAATACGAAGGTTATATCAAACGACAATTAGACGAGATTGAAAAATATCGTAAAAATGAAGATACTCATTTATCAGCTGATATTGATTACACCAAGATTAAGGCATTATCTAACGAGGTTAGACAAAAGCTAAATGAACAAAAACCTGAAACAATTGGACAGGCAAGTAGAATTCAAGGTGTAACACCTGCTTCTATCTCTATTCTTCTGGTGTATTTAAAAACCTATAAAACTCCGTCGTGAGTGAAAAAAAACGGCTACTTTGCGAAGGTGCAGAGTTGATGAATATCCCGCTTTCAGATCAACAGATCGGGCAGTTACTTCATTATCTTTCACTCATTCATAAATGGAATAAGATCTACAACCTGAGCGCCATTCGTAATCCCCTTGAATCGGTTACAAAGCATTTGTTAGATAGTTTATCGATTATTCATTTTGTAAAACCAGGTTTGCTGTTAGATGTTGGTTCAGGTGCAGGATTGCCAGGCATTGTGATCGCAATCATGAAACCTGAAACTGAGGTGTTTGTCTTAGACAGTGTAGGTAAAAAATGCCGGTTTATGAAAGTTGTAAAATCTGAATTAGCCCTTGAAAACTTAATCGTAGTAAATAGTAGAGTTGAAACCTTTAAACCTAGAAAATCTTTTTCTCAAATTGCCTCAAGAGCTTTTGCAGAAGCAAGTAAAACAATCCAATTAACTAAACATCTTCTCGAAGAAAATGGTTGCTACTTGTTGATGAAGGGTAGCAATATTGATGAAGAGGATATCAATAATTTGAATGCAAAGGTGCATTCAATGACGGTACCTTTTGTTTCGGACAAGCGTTCACTTTTAGAAATTCAGTTATAATTTTTGCTATGCAAATCGTTGATTCTCATTGCCATATTGACCGTGTTGATTTAGATGCTTTTGGAGGCAGTATTAAATCAATGCTTGAACACGCTGCAGGCTTATCAGTAACAAAATTTTTGTGTGTATGCATTAATTTAGAGAACTTTGATCAGGTGCACAACTTGGCATTAGCTCACCAAAATGTTTTCGCATCGGTTGGAGTTCATCCCATAGAAACGAATTGTAAAGACCCTGAGATCGATGAGTTACTGGTTTATGCAAAAAGCGATAGGGTGATTGCAATTGGTGAGACTGGTCTAGATTATTTTCACGTAAAAAAAGACGATGCTGACTGGCAAAGAGAACGTTTTCGTCGCCATATTTCAGCTTCAAATGAGTCTGGAAAGCCGATGATCGTTCACATGAGAGATGCGAAAAACGATACCATTAGGATTCTATCTGAGGAAAAGGCTGAGGCAGGAGTTATGCATTGTTTTACTGGAGATTGGGAGACAGCTAAGGCTGCATTGGATCTTGGAATGCACATTTCTTTTTCCGGAATTTTGACATTCAATAACGCAAAGCCTTTGCGTGAAGTCGCCAAGAAAATACCCGCTGATCGTCTTTTAGTAGAAACAGATTGTCCTTATTTGACGCCGATGCCTTTCCGTGGAAAACCTAATAGTCCTGCTTATACTTATTATGTTGTAGAAAGACTCGCTGAAATTAGAAGTACTAGTATTGACGAAATGGCAGCGGTCACAACGCAAAATTTTAATCAATTATTTTTTTCGTGATTTTATGACTATTAATGTCAAAGCTAGACTTGTAACGGTTAACGAGTTTTCAATAGGTCAGCGACTAGATAATTATTTGTTAAAGCAACTTAAAGGCGTTCCCAAATCTCACATTTATCGAATTATTCGTAAGGGTGAGGTGAGGGTCAATAAAGGCAGAAAAAAAGCAGAGTACAAGCTGCAATTAGAAGATGTTGTGCGTATCCCTCCTATAAAAACTACTACTGAAAAAGTCGTAAAACCCTCGGATAGTTTAATTGATGTACTTAATCGGTCAATTCTATACGAGGACGATGGGTTGATGATTCTTAATAAGCATCATGGTATGGCTGTACATGGTGGAAGTAATGTCAGTGTTGGTTTGGTTGAAGCTTTAAAGATTGAATATAAAAAACCAATCGAGCTTGTTCATCGACTTGACAGGTCCACCTCGGGATGTTTGATTTTGGCAAAAAAACGATCAGTTTTAAAAGCATTGCATGAGCAACTCGTACATCACCAAATGGAAAAACGTTACATAGCTCTAGTCAAAAATTCTTGGAGTAAAAAGCGCCATACTATAGATGCTCCGATTTTTCAAAATTCTAGATATAGTGTGATTGATACTAAAGGAAAACAAGCGGTCAGTCATTTTCATCCGTTGAAGAATTTTCAAAAGGAAGACTTTAGTGCCTCCTTAGTTGAAGTTGTCATCGAAACTGGTCGTACCCATCAAATTCGCGTACATGCACAATATGCAGGCCATCCAATTGCACAGGACGATAAGTACGGTGATCACTTGTTTGATAAGGCGATGAAGAAAAAAGGGTTGAATCGACTATTTTTGCATGCGAAGTCAGTTACTTTTACAAATCCTATGACAAACGAAATCCAAAAAGTAGTCGCACCATTAGCAATCGAACTTGAGAATTTTTTAAACAAGTTATGAATGCATATTTGCGTTTAATGCGCCTTAATAAACCGATTGGTATATATTTACTTTTGTGGCCAACCTATTGGGCACTCTTTTTGAGCGCTGGAGGTTGGCCAGATATTGATTTATTAATCATATTCACTTTTGGTGTAATTATTACGCGTAGTGCAGGCTGTGTAATCAACGATTATGCAGATCGTAAAATCGATAAGCATATTGCTCGCACTCGTGATAGACCTATTACTTCAGGTGAAATTAGCCCGAAAGCAGCTTTACTATTATTTTTTGCTTTAGTATTGGTAGCTTTCGCTTTAGTGTTGTTAACGAATGCATTAACTATCAAGCTTTCATTTATTGCATTAGCTCTTGCTGTTCTATATCCCTTTAGCAAGCGTTGGACAAATCTACCACAGTTAATTTTGGGCTTGGCATTTGCGATGAGCGTGCCTATGGCATTTAGCGCTCAAACCGGTACTGTACCTGTATCAGCTGGATGGATTTTTCTGGCAACCGTGCTCTGGACGCTGATTTACGACACCCTTTATGCTATGGCAGATAGAGATGAAGATTTAAAAATTGGAGTCAAATCAACAGCGATTTTGTTTGCAAAATACGACCAAATTTTCATCAGTTTGCTGCAAATTATGCTAATGATTGTGTTCATAATAATTGGCAATTTATTCGATTTAGGGGGTTTTTATGATATTTCTTTGATAATTATTTTATTTTTTATGGCTTATCATCAATTTTTGATTAAAAAACGCCAAAAAAAGGACTATTTTAGAGCCTTCATAAACAACCATTTCATTGGTATGACAGCATTTTTTGGTATTTTTCTATCTATAGTGATTTAGCGATATTTTCTGTTGTTTTTTTGCAACAATCATCATTTTTTCTGCAAAATTTATTCTTTTTTTCGTGTTTTCCCCTCAAAAAAACTTGACATGGTGTTTTTGCTACTATAAAAAGTGCACCAATCAACAAATATGTTGGTTGTCTTTTATAACTTAAAGGAGAGATGTTATGTTAATGGATAATGTAACTGGATGGATTAGAAAGTTGACTGAAGCCGGTGTATCTTTGATTGCACTTGCTATAGTCGTACAAGTTATCTTTGGGTCTGGCGCGGCATTCCTTCCTGGGGATGTAATTGCTAGCCTAACTAGTATTATCAGTTCGCTTGGTGGCGCCGGCTTAGTCGGTTTAGTTGCTGCGGCATTGGTATACAAGATCTTTACACGTTAAAAGTAACATATTAACTCAATAAAAGACCCGCCGAAAGGCGGGTTTTTTATACATTATTTCAATATTTTTCTTTTAATTTAACGCTAAAAAACTTGACACAAAGTTTTTGATACTATAAAAAGTGCACCAATCGACTAAATATGTTGGTTGTCTTTTACCTCTAAAGGAGAGATGTTATGTTAGATAATATAAATGGATGGATTAAGAAGTTAACTGAGGCAGGTGTTGGAGTGATAGCTCTTGCAGTAGTTGTACAGATAATCTTTGGGGATGATGCTGCTTTCCTTCCTGGGGATATTATCGGCACTTTAACTGGTATTGTCACTTCTCTTGGTGCGGCCAATTTGGTTGGTTTGCTTGCCGTTGGCTTGATCTACAAGATATTTACAGATTAACAGTAACATATTAACTCAATAAAAGACCCGCCTAATGGCGGGTTTTTTCTTACAAAAATTAGGACAGTAGGTAGAGATGGTTTAGATACCTCTTAATAGCTCGTTGATGCCAACTTTAGATTTTGTTTTTGCATCAACCTGCTTGACTATTACTGCGCAGTATAAAGACTGTCTCTTATACACATCTCCGAGCCCACGAGACCGAGGCTGATCTCGTATGCCGTCTTCTGCTTGAAA
>CAXDLF010000029.1:0-13852 GCA_963989885.1 uncultured Gammaproteobacteria bacterium | reverse complement strand
ATCATCATAACAATATGTTCTGCAACTGATCTTGAATTACAGTAGGTCACCTCAACGACATCAACTTTATGGTCCATTGCGGCCTGTAAATCTACATGATCAGAACCAATACCAGCTGTAATTGCCATTTTTAAATTTGGTGCACTTTCAATTCTTTTTCTTGTTAGGTAATAAGGCCAAAATGGTTGTGAAATAACAACATCAGCATCAACTAATTCTTTATCTGCAACACAACCTTCAGCGTCTTTATCAGACGTAACAACTAGTGTGTGTCCTCTATCTTCTAAGAACTTTCTTAAACCTAATTCACCAGACACACAACCAAGCAATTCACCCGGTTTAAAATCTCTTCCTTTAGGACTTGGTAACGCCATTCCATCAGGGTATTTTTCGAGTTTAGGAAGTTCCTTTACCGGATAGCTTGAAGGCATTCCGTCTTTAGGGTCGTCATATAAAATACAAAGTATTTTCATTTATTTTCTCCTCTATAATTTAATTGAATTCATGATATTTAAAATAATCCTTGAATTAATCCTTTATCGTCAAGATCTATATTCTCCGAAGCTGGTATTCTTGGTAACCCTGGCATGGTCATAATTTCACCACAAACTACCACAATAAATTCTGCTCCTGCTGATAACCTGACTTCCCTTATTGGAACATCATGTCCTGATGGAGCTCCCATTAATAATGGGTCAGTAGAAAAGCTGTATTGAGTTTTGGCCATACATATAGGGTATTCGCCAAATCCATCATTTTCTAATTTCTTAAATTGATTTCTTACCTTTTTATCAGCAATTATATCTGCAGCACCATAAATATTTTGTGCTATGTATTGAGTTTTATCCCATAGAGACATCTTGTTGTCATATAAAGTTTTAAATTCAGCAGACTTTGAATTAGCAATTTTTGCGACTTCTTCAGCAAGATCGGCTGCACCTTCACCTCCTTTTTTCCAATGAGAAGAAATTTTGCATTGAACACCAATATTTTTACAATAATTAATTATTGCAACATGTTCATTTTCTGTATCAGTTACATAGTCATTTATAGCAACAATAACTGGGACTCCAAATTTTCTGATATTTTCAATATGTCTTTCAAGATTCTTACAGCCCTTCGTCACAGCATCTACATTCTCTAAATTAAGGTCATCCTTTTTAATACCGCCATGCATCTTTAAAGCTTTAGTAGTGGCTACTAAAACAACAGCGTCTGGTTTTAAACCTGATTTCCTACATTTAATATTAAAAAATTTCTCAGCGCCTAGATCAGCTCCAAATCCTGCCTCAGTAACAACATAATCAGCAAGTTTTAATGCTGTCTTAGTTGAAACAACGGAATTACAACCATGAGCAATATTAGCAAAAGGCCCGCCATGTATGAATGCAGGATTATTCTCAAGTGTTTGTACTAAGTTCGGTTGAAATGCATCTTTCAATAATGCAGATATTGCTCCATCAGCTTTTAGCTGTTTTGCTCTTATAGGCTCGTTAGATCTTGTATAGCCTATAACGATATTTCCTATTCTCTTTTTTAGATCATCTATATCCGATGCTAGACAAAACACAGCCATAATTTCTGAAGCTACTGTTATATCGAAACCACTTTGTCTAGGTATGCCGTTGCCGGTTCCACCAAGGCCACATGTAATATCTCTTAAAGATCTATCATTCATATCAACGACTCTCTTCCAAGTAATCCTTCTAGGATCAATATTTAGCTGATTATCCCAATGAATATGATTATCAATTAGTGCAGAGAGGAGGTTATGAGCTGCTCCAATGGCATGAAAGTCACCAGTAAAGTGTAAATTGATATCTGTCATAGGTATCACTTGAGCATAGCCACCTCCCGCAGCACCACCTTTCATACCAAAACATGGCCCCAAGCTTGGTTCTCTTAGGCAAACCATAGCTTTTTTTCCAATATGACAAAGTCCATCGACTAGGCCAACACTAGTAGTAGTTTTACCTTCTCCTGCTGGAGTAGGAGATATTGCAGTAACTAAAATTAATTTACCGTTTTTGTGATCCTTAAGCTTTTCACGATTAATCGAAAGGTTAACTTTGCACTTGAATTTACCGTAATATTCAAGATATTCGTCATTAATGCCTAACTTAGCAGCAATTGTCTCAATTGTTCTTGGTTCTGCTTCCCTAGCAATGTCTATATCTGTTTTCAAAAATAACCTCTCACATTCATATTTAGGAGATGCAAGACTATATATTATCTTTGAAGATTACAATTATTTATGGTTTATAAAGGAAAAGCTTTTTAAGAGCCTTGAAAAAGTTGCAAAGGGCTCTCTAACTACTATCTAATCAACGTTTATATTGACATTGACGCTTAGTTTGCGTACTGTCTGACCTACTTAATTTAATATAAGGGGAAACAATGTTTGCAAAAATTAAGGAACACTTAACTTATTATCTTTCTTCGCTTGCTCTATTAAATGCAGCTGTATTTAGTGGATTTGCAATGTCACAAGCAGAATTAGAAGAAATTGTTGTAACCGCTCGAAAGAAAACAGAAAGTTTACAAGATGTACCAATATCTGTATCAGCGCTTCGTGAAAGCGATTTAGAGGACAAAGGAGTAAATGTATTTGAAGATTATTTACTGCAACTCCCAAGCGTAACTGCTGGTGGTGCAGGACCCGGAACAAGTACGATTTATATTAGAGGTCTTGCCTCAACAACCCCCAATCTTACTACAGCTGGTGTTGCTGGCTTAGCTCCAAACGTATCATTCTATTTGGATGAGCAACCATTAGCTCAACCTGGAAGAAACTTGGATGTATACGCAGCAGATATGGCACGTATTGAGGTTCTAGCCGGTCCACAAGGAACTCTTTTTGGTGCTAGTTCACAAGCTGGTGTTGTTAGAATGATTACTAACAAACCTGTGATTGGTGAAGCTTCAGCTAACCTAGAAGTCGAAGGAAGGTTTATGCCAAGCGCAGATACTGGAGAAAAAGTAGAACTTGTAGCAAACGTCCCTATTGGTGATTCAACCGCAGCTAGATTTGTTGCCTATAGAGATAGAAAAGGCGGTTATATTGATCAAGTTGCAGGCACTCTTAACGCAAGTCAATCTGCACGTTTTAGAGCAGCAGGTACAGTAAGAGCCAATGGCCTTCCTGTTGCCGCGTCTAGAGCAGGCTTTCAAGCTGGAGCTGATCTTTCAGGAGCTACTTTAAATAATGCAGTCGCAATTGTTAAAGAAGACGCTAACGAATTAACGTATCAAGGCTTCAGAGCAAGTCTGGCCCATGAAATTAATGAAAATTGGAATGCGCTAGCAACTGTAGCACAACAAACTATTGATGCTGATGGTGTGTTTTTTGTAGACCCCAATTTAGGCGATCTACAAATCCAAAGATACACTGAAGACGTCATTGAAGATGAGTATGACAACATGAGTCTGACTCTTGAGGGCACAATGGGCGATCTTGACATAGTTTATGCAGGAGCATATACAGACAGAACATCAGATCAAATGGTTGATTACACTGACTATTTATTTGTTGGTCAGTATCTTCCTTATTACATTTGTGATTACTATGTAACCTACACGACTTATGCACCTGGTAATGTTCCAACAGGATCTTGTGGTGCTCCCAACTTATTAGTTGACTCAACAACAAATCTTGAAGTTACATCTCATGAATTCCGTTTTAATACAGATATTAATGACACTACGTCACTTACAGCTGGTGTCTTCGCTAGTGATACTGAGCTTACAGAGTTAAATTTATTCACCTATCCAGGTTCAGTAACTAATGATATTACTTACGCTGCAAACTATGCTTTGACAGATACGTCAGTAACTGGATCTATCAATAATGCAAGTCCTGGCTGGTTTTCAGCAGGGCCTTATTCAGAACCAGTTATATTCTTTAATGATATAAGGAGAACTGATAAGCAAATGGGCGTATTTGGTGAAGTAAGTTTTGCATTGAGTGACCGATCAGAACTTTCAGTAGGTGCTCGTTGGTATGATATTGAAGTTGATTTTGAAGGTAGTGCTAACTCATCATTTTATAATGGGTTCGGTAATCCAGATACTCAACAATTTGGATCTAACTTATCCGCACAATATGCACCAGGAAATGCAAATGGCTATCCTGATAAAGCGGCTACAGATGGTGTTATTGGAAAGGTTACGTATTCATGGAATAAAAATGAGGATACTATGTATTATCTCACCTGGTCAGAAGGTTTTAGACCCGGTCTTCTAAATAGACCTGTTGGCAGAACTAGTCCAGATGGATCTTATACCGTACCCCCATCTGTTGATTCTGATGAAATCACAAACTATGAGTTTGGTTGGAAAACTGTTGGTCAAGATGGAGCGCTTAGATTTAATGGTAGTATTTTCATGGTTGATGTAAGCGGCTTACAAAGTACTATTTTTGATCCAAGCATCGTTAACTTGTTCTTCTCGGATAATGCTGCTGATGCTGAAATAAGAGGAATGGAGGGTGACCTTGTTTATTTTACTGATAACGGTTTAATACTATCGGGTGCTTTTTCACTCTTAGATACAGAAATCACTAAGAGCTTAGTTCCAACCGCTGACGTGGTTGTTGGTTCTGATTTAGCATTTGCTCCTGGATTTCAGGCTAACTTTAGTCTTAGAAAGGAGTGGGGAACGTCATCGGGTAATACAGGACATTGGCAAGCTCAATTCAATCACTCACGTAAAAGTGATTCTGACATCATGGAACCTAACAGAGCTACGCAAGCTAGTTATGCTTTAGCCAATATCAGAGCGGGTGTCAGTAATGATTCTTGGACGGCTGAAATGTATATCGATAACGTCACAGATGAAAGAGCTGAAATAAGCAATACTTTCGTCTTTGATAGACAGCGTGTAGCTGTTATAAGACCACTTAACCTTGGTTTCAGGTATAAAGTGAAGTTTTAACTTCGATAAGTAAAAAATATAAAAGGGAGCTCAGGCTCCCTTTTTATTTTTACAGAAATTTGATTTTATTATATTTGTTAGAATGAGATTGGAATGGAAGAAGATAAATTAAACATAGATGAAACAGTACTATCGGTAGACTTAAGCGAAGCTACTGAAGCTGTCAAAGAAGCAAGATTTGAAGATGCACTAAATTTATTAAGTATTGTCCTTAAAGATCATCCTGACAATATAGACGTCTTATACCTTGCAGCAGTTTCATCGAGATATTTAAAAAAGTTTGATGAGTCAAAAAAATATATTGAACACCTGTTGTTCAATGCCCCTGATATGGGACGTGCTTACCAGGAGTTGGGCCACCTTAATAGAGATATGGGAGATGAAGAGAAAGCTGTCGTACACTATAGACAGGCCTGTGAACTCAACCCAGCACTTTTAGCAGCTTGGAATTCTTTATACGAATATTTTATAAAAAATAATAACAAACCAGCGGCTGATCACGCCTTAGAGCAAATTAATAAATTGCAATCACTTCCAGGTGTGCTTTTATACGTAGACCAGATTCTCAATGAAGGCAGACTTGGCTTGGCGGAGACAAAGTGCAGGTCTTTTCTTAAAAAAAACCCAACTCATACTTACGCAATGTCATTACTAGCTGAAATTGCTAATAGATTGGGCTATTTTGATGATGCAGAATTTCTACTTGAAAAGGCTGTCGAGTTTAAACCAGATGATGGCGACTTAAGAATGAAATATGCTTCGATTCTTAGAAAAAAACAAAAGTTTTCTAAGACCATGGAACAAGTAAACATATTATGTGATAAATATCCCGACAATCTTACTTATCAAGCTCAAAAAGCTAGTGAAGTTATGCAAAATGGAAACCATGAAGAAGCAATTACCTTATTGGACGATATTCTGAGTAAAAACCCATATAATTTCAGTACACTTACATCAAAAGGTCATGCACAAAAAACTCTAGGCAGAACAGACCAAGCCATTCAAAGCTATCAATCTGCCTATCAAATAAAGCCTGATCATGGAGAAGCTTTCTTTTCTTTAGCCAATTTAAAAACCTATTCTTTTACTAGCAATGAATTAGATAGCATGCGAGAACAGGTTGGGAGAGTGGATTTATCATTAAGAGATAAAGCGTATTTTCATTTTGCTCTTGCTCAAGGTTGTGAAGTGAATGGGGAATATGATGAGGCATTTTTTCATTTAGAAAAAGGGAACAAAATCAAAAATGACCAAAGTCAATATTCTATTGAAAGAATGGAAAAAGAACTACAAGCCCAAATAGATGTTTGTGATGAGACTTTTTTTACAGACTTAGGTAGTGGAGGCTATAACACAAAAGACCCTATATTTATTCTTGGCTTACCCAGGTCGGGCTCAACACTTATAGAACAGATCTTGGCATCGCACTCTATGATTGATGGAACACTTGAGCTTCCCAATATTCTTTCAATAGCTCAAAGCTTAAGAGGAGATGATATTTATGGCAAATTAGGTAATTACCCCAAAAGTATGAAGTCATTAACACTCGAACAAAGAGAAACCTTGGGTAAGGGTTTTATTGAAGACACTAAAATGCACAGAAAAGATGCCCCAATGTTCACAGATAAAATGCCCAACAACTTCAGGCATATTGGCTTAATCCATCTAATAATGCCAAACGCTAAGATTATTGATGCCAGAAGATATCCATTGGATTGTTGTTTTAGCATGTTCAAACAACTCTTTGCTCAAGGACAAGAGTTTTCTTATGGTCTAGCTGAAGCAGGAAGTTATTACAATAACTATGTTAAGTTGATGAATCACTGGAATAAAGTCTTGCCCAATAAGATATTAAGAGTAAATAACGAAGATATCATTGAAGACCTTGAAGGGCAGGTTACACAAATGCTTGAATTTCTAGAGTTGCCTTATGAAGAAGAATGCATTTCATTTTATGAAACAGACAGATCAGTTAGAACCGCCAGTTCTGAACAGGTAAGAAGACCAATCAACAAAGAGGGTATGGAACGATGGAAGCCTTATTCAAAACACTTAAAACCATTACTTAATAGCTTGGGTGAAGAATTATTAAAACCTGAAGACATAGCACAGTTAAACCAATAAGAAATTGAACACACCTAATACTTCTATAACAGAAAGAAAGGGAAGGGCTAACACCCAATTCCTTGGGCTGGATATAAATTTACCCGTATTTGCAATCAGTTCAGGCTTAGCAGTTATCTTTTCTATCCTCGTATTGATCAATCCAGAAAAATCTTATGAGTTCCTTACTAATACTAGAGACTTTGTAGTGGTTTGGTTCGGTACCTTATTTACGGTATCGATGTCTGTCATTACATTGATCATCTTCTTTTTAATTATCTCGCCATTTGGAAAAATAAAGCTCGGGGGAAAGAATTCAGTCCCGGAATTTGGATTCTTATCTTGGGTCTGTATGTTATTTGCAGCCGGAGTTGGTATAGGTATGACTTTCTATGGAGCGGCTGAACCTCTTTCCTATTACACAGGAGTCTTTGGAACACCTCTAAACGCCTCTCCTGAATCTGAAGAGGCTTATCGATTGGCCTTCAGCGCGACCATTTTTCATTGGGGCCTTAACGCTTGGTCAGTCTATGCAATCATAGGATTATCTCTTGCTTTTTTTTGTTATAACTGGAAATTACCTTTAACGATTCGATCAATCTTTTATCCTCTTTTAGGTAATAGAATTTGGGGATGGCAGGGTGATATCATTGATATTGTTGCTGTGTTAGCTACCCTTTTTGGTCTGACAACTTCTTTAGGATTGGGAGCACGACAAGCAGCCTCTGGTTTGTTTTATCTATTCGATCTACCCAACAATCTTTTAACTCAATCTTTAGTAATCATTTTTATTACTGCAGTGGTTATTTTTTCTGTGTATAGGGGTTTGGATAAGGGCGTAAAAGTTCTTAGTAACATCAATATAGGACTTGCTCTCGTTTTATTAGCTTTCGTTGTACTTGCTGGACCAACATTCAAGATCATTATGGCTTATGGAGAGAACTTAATTTTTTATTTTCAGGATATTGTTCGTTTAAGTGATTGGAACAGGCCTGAAGACCTGCAGTGGTATCATGACTGGACAATTTTCTATTGGGCTTGGTTTATTTCTTGGTCCCCTTTTGTAGGGATGTTCATTGCAAGAATATCAAAGGGGAGAACTATTAGAGAGTTTCTTACTGTTGTAATGTTCGTACCTCTTTTATTTTGCTTAATATGGTTTACTTCGTTTGGACAAACTGCAATTTTTCAATTTCAAGAAGGAATAGGTAATTTAAGTGAGCCAGTTGAAGACATTTCTCTAGTGCTCTTTTACATGTTAGATAATCTTTTGTTTCCTATTTTAACAAGCATATTTTCCTTATTCATGTTGGTACTGTTTTTTGTGACGTCAGCTGACTCAGGTTCATTAGTTATCAATAGGATTACCTCTGGCGGTAAAGAAAATACCCCTAGAATACAGAGAGTGATATGGGCAATTGTTCAAGGATTGGTTGCAATTGTTTTATTAGTGGGTGGGGGTTCATATGCCTTATCAGCAATACAATCAGGGTCAATATCAATGGCATTACCTTTTATATTCATTTTAATAGCAGCCACTATAAGTTTATTGCGTGGTGTGTATATTGAACTATATGATCCGCAAAAAATGATTAATCAAAACGGAAAATAATCACTATAATGCGACGATGAAATCCTCCAAATTCCCTACAGATGCAGAAGTAGTCATAGTGGGAGTAGGTGGCATCGTCGGATCAATGCTCGCATATTGGCTCACAGAACTCGGCCAAAAGAATATTGTAGGGTTGGAAAAGTCTACCGTAATTCCTTCAGATATAGCATCTACCGCACATGCTTCGGACTTTGTCTATAACACAACTCACGACAAACTAAGCAACTGGACAACTGCCTTCAGTAGAAATTTTTATGAAGAAAATGGCTTCTTCCTTAAAAAAGGAGGTCTAGAAATCTGTCGTAAAGAGGATGACGAACGATGGGAGGAAATAAAACGGAAGGTCGCATCAGGTAAAGCCTTTGGTACTAACGTCAGCTTAATTTCCGCGTCTGAAGCCAAAGAAAAATTTCCTTTATTAGAAGAAGAATCAATACGGGGCGCAATGTGGGATCCAGATGCTGGCTTAGTAGTACCGCGCTCTCAGGATGTGGTTAGCTTTGCAGTAGAAAGTGCTAAAGAGAAAGGAGCACTGACTACCTACGCTGACACACCAGCTGTAGGTTTTGAAATTGAGAATGGCCGTGTTACTGGAGTAAAAACAGATAAAGGAACAATTAAAACAAATAAAGTTGTAATTGCTTCAGGAATCTGGGGACCTTTAATTGGAGAGATGGCTGGCGTTCCAGTCCCACTCTCGCCCGTGGAGCACCCATTACTATTTTTTGGACCACTTCCTCAAGCACAGGGAGTGGAAGATTTTCTTGTCTATCCACTGCTTCGCGACCAAGGTAATTCAGCTTATGTCAGGGATACAGGCAGGCTACATGGGGGTATGCTTGAATGGGGATATTACGAGGACAAAGAACCTCGACTGGTTGACCCGGAGGACATAGGTAATCCTGAAAAGACCATGACCTCTGACTCGATGAGGCATCTGGATCTTGAAGAAATAGCCGAACCTCTAGAAAAAGCGTTCGAAACAACACCTATACTTAATGAATTAGGTTGGGATGAAAGAAGTTCATTCAACGGCCTGCTATCGGTAACTTCTGACGCTTTCTCCTTAATCGGTGAGAGCCCAGAAGTCAGAGGCTTTTGGTTATGCGAAGGAGTGTGGGTTAAAGACGGTCCTGGATGTGCACGGTTGTGCGCCGAATGGATGATCAATGGCAAAACTCAGATGGACATGCACTCTTTTGACATTGCCAGATTTTATCCCGCCCAAAAAGAAAAAGAGTTTGTTAAAACGCGATCTTTTGAAAACGCACAAACTATCTATACTCCTGCTGTTCATCCCAGAGAACCCTACATTAGTCAAAGAGAGCTATTCGTCAGTCCTTTTTATTCAAGAGAAAAAGAGCTTGGAGGCTATTTTGATAATGAAATAGCTGGCTGGGAACGTGCTTTAGCCTATGAGAGCAATCAACAAAAACTTGAGAATTACTTGCAGGAGGTACCTGTTAGAGAAAACGAATGGGATCGACGCCACGTACCGTACGAGATTGCAAACGCAGAACAACTAGCCATGAGTGAATCAGCTGGGATGATCAATCTATCGCACTTCGCGATCATGGACATTAAGGGTTCAGATGCAGAACGTATGTTGGAGTATCTTTCCGTAGCGAAGGTTGGTGGTAACACCCCTGAAGAGCGAATCATCTATACTAATTTCTTAGACGAGGATGGTGGCGTCCATGCAGACTTGACCATCTCCCGCTTAGGTGTAGATAGTTATCGGGTAGTTACTGGCGGTGCTGACGGCAATCGAGACTGGGTTCACTTACGTAATTACCGGGACGATCTGGGACTCGAAGCAGACATCAATATTCGGACCCACGATATAGCAACTTTAGGATTATGGGGACCTCAAGCAAAAGAGGCTTTGGGCCATTTTATTGATCCCAGCGAAATAAGTATCGAGAATTTCCCATTTGTTGCAGCAAAATACCTGACCCTCAATTTATCTGGTGGAAAAAAGATCGATGTCTGGGCAGCACGCATTTCCTACGTTGGAGAAAGCGGCTGGGAAATATATTTGAATAATGACAGTGAAGAAGGTCTAGCACTTTATGACTCTCTACTTGAGGTTGGGGTTGTACCAGTTGGTATTGAAACTTACGCCAATAGTAGACGCCTTGAAAAGAGCTTTCGTCTTCAAGGTGCAGATTTAGAGACCGAATATAACTCTTGTGAATCTGCTGTTGAAAGGCGCCTGGTCAAAGAAGCAGACTTCCATGGCAAAGCTGCGCACCTCGTTCATCGAGAAGAAGAACCTAGTGCAATTCTATGTACCATGACATTGGATAATCTTAATGTGTCAGGTATGGGTGCACGCTATCCAGTTGGCATCTCACCAATCATTGATCCTGATACAGGTGAAGTACCAGTAGACAGTAAAGGCCGCAGGTCCTATAGCACAAGCATGTCATATTGCCCATCAATCAAAAAACACGTAGTCATGGGTTACCTCCCTAAAAACATCGCTGTACAAGGGAAGTCACTGTTGCTGGAATACTTTAACGAAAATGGAGATGGTATTTATCCCATGACCGTTCAGATTGTTGGCAAGGGATCTCTCTATGATCCCAATAATGAAAGGGTTCGTTCTTAACTAATTTCAATATAAAATTACAATATAAAAGGAGAAAATAAAAATGAAAAATCCAAATCATCCTAGTGTCGATCAAAGCGATCGAATAGTACCCTATAATCTTAGACAGAGCGGTCGCACGCCTACTGAACTATTGATTTCAACTCGAGTTAGGAAGTCGCCTTTTTGGCAGCTATCTCATGAAGCTGGTTGCTGGAGAGCAACAATTTATAATCGCGTCTATCACCCAAGAGGATACATTAAGCCCGAAGATGGCGGGATGATGGCTGAATACGATGCGTTAGTGAATCGAGTTACCATGTGGAACGTCGCAGTTGAAAGACAAATAAGAGTTAAAGGCCCTGACGCAGAGGCTTTTACAAATTTTGTGATCACCCGTGACGCTACTAAAATTGAACCAGGTAATGGGAAATACGCAATTTTATGTAACGACAAAGGAGGAATTCTTAATGATCCTGTTTTGTTGAGATTAGCCGAAGATGAATTTTGGTTTTCCCTTTCTGACAGCGATCTTATGCTCTGGCTGCAAGGCGTAAACGTTGCCAAAAAATATGATGTCACAATTGATGAGATAGATGTTTGCCCATTACAAATTCAAGGTCCTTTATCCGAAGACCTTATGGCTAAACTTGCTGGTGAAGAGCTTAGGGATATTCCTTTTTATGGTCTCATGGAAACCAAAATTGAAGGCGTAGACACAGTGATAAGCCAAACAGGATTTACTGGCGAAAAAGGTTACGAAATTTACGTGCGTGATGCGCATGAAAATGCTGAGATAGTATGGAATGCAGTTGTAGAGGCCGGTGAAGAATTTGGTCTACAGGTAGTTGCACCTGCTCATCACCGTCGAATCGCCGCTGGTATTTTGTCTTGGGGTCAAGACATGGACTTCGAAACGTCTCCCTTTCAGGTTAATCTGTATTATCAGGTACCACGAAATAAAGAAGCTGATTACATCGGCAAGGAAGAACTCGAACGACAACGCGCAGTAATTGATGGGGGAGATTTTCCATTCAAAATGCGAATGGTTGGTCTGATTTTTGGTGGTAAACAAATCACAGACTATGCTCCTGATTTCTGGCTGATTGCAGATACAGATGGTAATGATATGGGTTACATCACTTCTCCATGGTGGTCTCCAGAACTAGATACAAACATCGCGCTTGGTTGGGTGCCTTGGGCTTCATCGGAGATCGGAACTAAATTACAAGTTAGATTACCAGATGAATACTCAGAATCATCTGGAGTCGCAGTAGAGGGTGAAATTGTTGATGTGCCGTTTAGAGAGTCTGTTAATCCCAACAAACGAGAAGTCCAAAAGGCAAAAGGACTCGATTACGCGGAATAAAAAGATCTTTGAGGTCGGTACAAATTTGGATTGACCTCTAAGGTTCTGCTGTCTCTCTCTAATACGTCAAATTACACAATTATTTAGGGCATTGTCATATACAAAATAAGTGTCCTGTAAATACCTTTTACCATTGGGTATAAATGATTCTCGAGCATGTAAAACTCTTAAACTTGCAACAATTAATACCTCTCCTGCATTCAACCTAAAAGTTGAACGATATTTACTGTTATGAACCCTAGTGGAAACTTCATGATAAGCTTTATAAAAACTTTTTAGGTCTTCTCTAGACGGATCTATCATCTGCATTAAGTGATTTGAAAATCTAAAACTTTCTACAGACCCATCAGATGAACATTTAATAATAGGTGCCTCAGCATATGTTTCATTATTTTCATCAAATTGTCTAAACGGAACATTAAACTCTTTTAAAATATTAAAATACTTAGGATTATCCTTTCTTAAATCCTCTACGACTTCCCAACCATCTACAATTATTGAATCTCCTCCTTCGCATTCATTTTCTAACATGTAAAGAACCTGAACACTTGGTTGAGCCCTATAGCTAGCAAAATCATTATGAGGAGAAAGCCCCTTTGAAGTATGAGCAACACTATAGACATGTCCCGTTACAGAAACATTATGAATTCTTTCAAATAATGTTTCATGAATTGGTCCAAATCTTTTTGATAAAAGTTCTACTGAATCTGGTACCTTAGGTGCATTATTCAAAATAATTACACCAAAACTAACAAAAGTTTTTAGTGCCTCCAAGGCAATCTCTTCATTATCCAAAAATTCAGACCAATCAAACCTTCTAGGAGTGAAATCACTTGTCCATAACTTATGTTCCGGATATCTAGGTTTGCCACTATCTTCTATTTGATTTAGTGGGATTACCGATTGGTGATTATCAGGCCACAAAACAAACAGGCTTTCGTTTTTCATTTCAACACTTGTAGGAGATATATCTACTGGGACAGTATGCAAGAGAAACTGTTTCTCTTGAGTCTCTATAATTCTACATTCGTCACATTGACAATTATCTCTTAACCATAAAAATGGTAAATCGTATTGCTTATTCGAAACTGTTGATAATATTACTGAATCTTTTTTAATCTCAATCATAAGTAAATATCAAAGTTTGTTGCCCCTCTTTTTGTCTGATATTGAATATTACTATATTTGGTTTTATCTGTCTCTTATACACATCTGACGCTGCCGACGAAGGCTTAGGTGTAGA
>CAXDLF010000028.1:0-14599 GCA_963989885.1 uncultured Gammaproteobacteria bacterium | reverse complement strand
GCAATATCGAATGGCTTGTGTTCTTTGAATCCAAATGTAGAAAGACTCTGTATGGCATGCGAGATGAATATCGATTCTTTGGGTGGATTGATCGACTATAAGTTCTATCCAGCGCTGATGTTTTCTCATGCACGACTAACCTACAGTCAGGTTAGCGAGATCCTAGAAAACAAAAAAAGTATCCTTAGAAATACTTATAGCAATGTGATTGATAATATTGAGTTTTTGTATGGTCTATATAAGACACTTAGAATTTCACGTCAAAAGCGGGGCGTTATGGATTTCGATAGAATCGAAACTCAAATATTGTTTAACGATAAAGGAAAGATCGACAGTATAGTTGCTCGCAAAAGAAATGATGCACATAAATTAATTGAAGAGTGCATGTTGATGGCGAACCAGTCAAGCGCAAAATTCTTAAGGAAACACAATGAGGACTTCCTTTACCGGATACATCCCAAGCCCACCTCTGAAAAAATTGAAGTCACCCGACAATTTCTCTCGGCGGTTGGACTGACCTTGGAAGGTGGTAGCGAACCGGAGTCCCGGGATTTTGCCAAGGTATTAAAAAATGCCAGAGGAAGGGACGATGAAAATATCATCAAGACAGTTGTCTTGAGAACAATGAAACAGGCTGTCTATACGCCATCCAATGAGGGACATTTCGGTCTTGCTTTCGAAGACTATACCCACTTTACTTCACCTATTCGTCGTTACCCTGATCTTTTGGTTCATCGAGCCATTAAACGTGTCTTAAATAATCAATCGAAATCGCCATCCAATAAAATGAGTGAAATTGGCTCCCACCTCTCTATGACAGAGAGGCGTGCTGACGATGCTACCAGAGATGTTGAGCAGTGGCTCAAGTGTGAGTATATGAGGGATAAAGTAGGACAAGAATTTGGTGGAGTTATTTCTGGAGTGGCAGGATTTGGATTCTTTGTTGAGCTTTCCAAAATTTTTGTGGAAGGTATGGTGTCGGTCCGAGATCTAAAGGACGACTACTATGTTTATGACGAGACCCATCATCAGCTGATTGGTGAGAGGATTGGAAAAATTTTTCGTCTAGGTGACCTGATTGAAGTAAAGGTGGCCTCGGTAAGTTTGGATGATCGAAAAATTGATTTTGTCCTTGCAGATTAGACTCTAAGCTTAATTTAATAATTAATTATTAAACAACTGGTTATCCAGTTATCGCACCCCTCGATGCAGACTGAGCAAGTTTGGCGTATTTAGCCAATACTCCTTTTGTGTATCGAGGTTTCGGTTTTTGCCAATTTGACAATCTTTGGTCGATAATGGATTTGTCAACTAGAAGTTCAAGGAGATTATTTTCTGCATCGATTAGGATCTCATCACCATCCTCTACGACCGCGAGTATACCCCCACTAAAGGCTTCAGGTGTTATATGGCCTACAACAAAACCGTGCGTTCCTCCCGAAAACCTACCATCGGTGATTAAAGCAACTTTTCCTCCCAGCCCTTTACCCATTACGGCAGAAGTAGGAGCTAGCATTTCACGCATACCTGGTCCTCCTTTTGGTCCTTCATATCTGATGACGATGATATCACCTTCGATTATTTTGTCGTTAAGGATAGCCTGGAGTGCGTCTTCTTCACATGAGAATGTTTTCGCTTTGCCTTGGAATGTTAAACCTTCTTTGCCGGTGATTTTTGCAACCGACCCTTCTGGAGCTAAATTGCCTCGCAAAATTCTAAGGTGGGAATCCTTTTTGATGGGATTGTTTAAAGGCATTATAATTTTTTGTTCCTTTGAGTAGGGTTTAACGTCTCTTAAATTTTCAGAAACAGTCTTTCCTGTTACCGTTAGGCAATCCCCATGAAGCATGCCAGCATCTAAAAGCATTTTCATTAACGGTAGTGTTCCGCCAATTTTTACCAATTCACTCATCATATACTTGCCAGAAGGCTTGAGATCTGCAAGGACCGGCACTTTGGCTCCGATTCGGGTGAAATCATCGATATTTAAGTCAACACCAGTAGCGTCAGCCATTGCGATCAAGTGAAGAACCGCATTAGTGGAGCCTCCAAGTGCAATGATCAGAGTAATCGCATTTTCAAATGCTTTTTTAGTCATAATGTCGCTTGGCTTGATGTCTTTATTGAGAAGGTTGACTACCGCTTCCCCGGCACGGAGGCAGTCGTTATTTTTATCTTCTGAAATCGCATCCTGCGATGAAGAGTTAGGCAAGCTCATGCCTAATGCCTCAATCGCTGAAGCCATTGTATTTGCAGTATACATGCCACCACAAGAACCAGGTCCAGGAATGGCTGTTGATTCGATTTGCTCTAGTTCAATATCATTAATGTCATTATTAGCACGCTTACCAACTGCCTCAAAAACACTGACAATATCGGTGTGATTACTACCTGGCTGTATGGTTCCACCATAAACAAAAACTCCCGGACGATTGAGTCGAGCCATGCCTATAATACATCCCGGCATGTTTTTATCACAACCTCCGATTGCCACCACGCCATCAAACCCTTGGGCTCCTGCAACGGTTTCAATTGAATCGGCAATGACTTCACGTGAAACGAGCGAATACTTCATTCCTTCAGATCCCATGGAGATACCGTCTGAAACGGTTATCGTGTTAAAAATTACAGCCTTGCCTCCAGTATTATTGATGCCTTTTTCTGCCTCATCGGCCAGAGCGTTTATGTGCATATTGCAAGGCGTCACCATTGACCAGGTTGAAGCAATACCGACCTGAGGTTTGTTGAAGTCTTCTTTTTTGAATCCAACTGGATAGAGCATAGCACGAGAAGGCGCACGTTCATAACCGTCAACAACTACTGAGGAAAATTTTCTATTATTTGGCATCTCTTTTAAATGAGCAAAAAAATACAAATTTTAGACTAAAATAGTGCGGTTCTATTGTCAATTTGAGGGTTGAACTTGAGCAAGATCACACAACTAATCGATTTAATGCAGCCCTATGTCGATGAAGGAAAGTTGTTAAAAAGAAATTACGAGCAACTCAATGAATGCCTTGAGGACTTTGTTTTTATTAATGAAGGCAACCAAATAGTCGCCTGCGCAGGACTAAGACACTACAAAGATGAAAGGAAAGGCGAAATCTACGCTCTGGCGGTCAATAAAAAGTATCACAATACCGATGTTTCCTCACAATTAATGGAAAAAATTATGAAAAGGGCATCTAGCTTGGAGCTTATTGGTATTTTTGCGCTTACTAAGTATGGGGGTAGGTTTTTTCTTCGGCACGGATTTATAGAGGGAGCCATCAGTGATTTGCCACTCACTCGCCAGACAAGCTACGACCATCAACGCAAATCGAGCGTCTATTTGAAAGAGCTTCAAGCAAGCTGAGTCGATTTTTTATACTTAAACTTCTACAATATTTTGTCTTAAAAGCCTATTTTCAAGAGCCCAATCAACAAATTCTTGGGTGTTTATTTTTTTAGAACCGAACTTGTTTCTGAGTAAGTGATTTTCAACTCTCTGAAAAAAAATTAGACTTAAAGGTTCACCATGGAGTTCACCCTCGTTTATCAAATTAATTTTGTATAATTTCGGCTCAAGAAGGTCGGCAAGTGTAGGACTAACACCCAAAAGTATCAAAAGACATTCGTTATAGCTAAGATGTTCTGTTTTGCTCAAAAAATCATGCCATTCTTGCCTGGTAGTCAATTGCCTTTCTGTTGCTTCAGAATTTTCATAATCAAGGATGTAGTCTGATAGAAGAATTTCGAGAGTGGCAATATCGCAAGTAACATCTACATTACCAAATTTATGTACTTTTTTCTCGCTACCAAAAAGCAGTGAATCCCTTAGACGACTGACTTCATCCCTAATTTTTTCTGCAGTTCTTTGGTGAAATAATCTGTATTCAGTTTTCGACATAATTCATATTCAAATATAGCACAATCATTATAGTTTTTTTGACTGCTCAAGCGTCCAATTTTTTATTTTGCCAGTTATCTCTTCCGCAGAGCCATCAGAGGCCGATATGGGTTCGCCAATAATGACCGTTACAACACCTGGTTTTTTGATAAAGCTACCCTTTGGCCATAGTTTTCCAGCATTATGGTAAACAGGCAGAATCTTATGTCCAGAAGATTTTGCAATAGCCGCCGCACCATTTTGATAATCGCCCAATCTTTCCCATGGTTGTCTTGTTCCTTCAGGAAAGATGACGACAAAGATGCCATTATTTAATCTGTCCTTGCCCTGTTTAATAACTTTCTTGATTGATTGAAATTTATCTCCTCTGTCAATAATTATGGGCTTTAGAAGGGCTAGACTCCAGCCAAAAATAGGCAGCCATAGGAGTTCTTTTTTCAGGACCCATGTGTGCGCTGGAAAGATCGTTTGGAACGCTAGCGTTTCCCAGGTTGATTGATGGTTTGAGGCGATAATACATGGTGAATCGGTAATATTATTTTTACCAATGATATTGATTTTTATATTCAGTGTAATTTTTAACCACCAAATACAGAAAAATGCCCATTTTGAAATCACTTTATAGCGTATTGAGTAGGGTGAAAATACAAAAAACAGGCTAAAAAAGGCAATCAAAATGACACTGGCAATTGAGCCAATAAAATACAATAAAGATCTTAAAAACAGCATAGTTAGTAGAGGGTTAACGTTATAATTTAATTGTTGTTTTATTTAAAATTTTACTAACATTGTTGATGGTCAATCCATGTTTTTCAATAGAGTCAGTGATGACGATGAAGGAGCTAATAAAATTTTGAATCCAGGGAGAGTTTTGTGGATATAGTAATTGGACTAGTTTCTCTAGTGATTGGCGCTTTTGCTAGTTACTATTTTCTCAACAAAAAACTGCTCAATTTAAGTGAAAAAAACATTCAACTTAAGACTACGCTTGATGAGAAAGAAAAGAATTATGCCGAGAAATTGGCATTTGTTGATCAACTAAAATCACAAGTCAATACTGACTTCAAAACTCTAGCATCTGATATTCTCAAAAATAATCGTGACAAGCTTAAGGATGATAATTCAGAACTGCTGACCCCTTTACAAACTGAATTGAAAAGCTTTAGAGAAAGAATTGAGTCAATCACGAGAGATCAGCTCAAGGAGCGAACCACCCTTGGCGAGCAAATAAAGGGTTTGCATAAAGCCAATTTAGAGACCCAGCAAACTGCTCAGGAACTCGCTAATGCACTGACTTATGACAACAAACAACAAGGCAATTGGGGAGAGGAAATATTAAGCTCAATGTTGACAAGCTTTGGGTTTAGGGAGGGTCATGAGTTTGACACTCAGAAAAAAATGAAAAGCGAAACTGGTGAAATCTTTCAGCCTGATGTGATACTGCATTTGCCCGATGAAAAGGATATCGTTATCGATTCAAAAGTCTCTCTTAAAGATTATAAAGATTATATTGCAGATACATCAAACGAAGAAGCACTGGACAAACATGTCAATTCAATCGCAAACCAGATTAAAAACATAAGCATCAAGGAATACGAAAACCTAGAAGGTGTTAAAACGCTTGATTTCATATTCGTTTTCATCCCAATCGAAGGTGCTCTTTTGAGCGCATACAACAAAAAACAGAGCTTGCATAGCGACGCCCTGAAAAAGAACATTTTGTTGGTTTCACCATCATCACTGAGTATGAGTTTAAAGTTGGTCAATTTTATGTGGCAAACTGCCAATCAAAACAAAAACGCTGAAGAGATAGCGAGACAGGCCGCCGCTATGTATGACAAACTAGCACTTTTCGTTGAAGAGCTGGATAGGGTAGAAGGGCATCTAGACAAGGCCAAAGAAGGATATTCAGAAGCACGAAAGAAGCTCTCAACTGGTAAGGGTAATTTAATTGGCAGAGCTGAAAAAATTAAAACCCTTGGCGTAGCTCCAAAAAAGGAATTGAGTGAGTGATAATTCCTTCAAATCACAAGGTGAGAGAAGGAGAACTTAACGGCAAGGTTATATTGGTGACGGGTGCAAATCGAGGCTTCGGGTTAGCCATGACAATGGACCTATCCAAGGCTGGGGCAACGGTAATCATGTTGGGCCGGGATCTAGGCTCTTTGGAGTACGCCTATGATGCCGTAATCGATCAGGGCTTTCAGGAGCCAATTTTGTATCCTCTAGATATAGAGGGAGCTACCCCTGAGAATTATCAAACGTTGCAAGACGACATATTTAACCAATTTGAAAAGCTCGATGGTCTAATTCATAATGCCGCCATTCTAGGTACGATGATGCCGGTTGACCAATACGACATCAAATTATGGTACTCCACGTTGCAGATCAATTTGAATGGGCCTTTTATGTTGACACAGTTCTTGATTCCATTACTCAACAAATCTGACGATGCAAGAATATTGTTTCTGTCGGCAGAACAGGGCAGAGAGGCAAAAGCTTATTGGGGCGCTTATGGAGTAAGTAAGTTTGGTATTGAGGGTTTTTCTAAAACGCTTTCGGAAGAACTGGAAAAAACAAATATTAGAGTAAATTCACTTGACCCAGGTCATATGAACACAGAAATGAGAAGAACCGCCTATCCAGCTGAAGATTCTTCAAAAATTCCTTCTACAGAGTCTAAAAGCCCAGCGATTGTGTATCTAATGTTGCCAAAAAATTCTAACATCCATGGTCAGCAATTAACTATTAGGTAAAGCAAATAATCGTCAGCTACCAAAAGGCAATACTCAAAGATTTTTTTGATATCGTTATATTATGTACTATCTCTGTAATTCGTCACTTAGATGAGGGTGTATTGTCTTTAAAAGTGCTTTATATGCTTCCGCATTGCCTGCAACGACGTTACCAGTCTCCATATATTGATCTCTACCTGAAAAATCCCCTATAAAACCACCTGCCTCTTTAACTAATAATGAGCCAGCAGCTATATCCCAGATGTTAAGTCCAATTTCCCAGAAACCATCCAAACGTCCAGCAGCTAGATAAGCTAGATCAAGTGCAGCAGATCCTGCTCTACGAATACCAGAAACATGAGGGTGTATGGCTTTAAAGGTTTTTAGGTAGCAATCTAGGTGTTGTGGATGTCTGAAAGGAAAACCTGTTCCTATTAGTGTGTTTTGAAGACCATTCGTACTGGTAACCCTCATTCTCTCGTCATTAAGGTAGGCACCTTCACCCTTGGAGGCAGTATAAAGCTCTTCTTTGAAAGGATCATAAACAACACCATGGGTAGTGACTTTGTTTTCAAATAAGGCGATAGAGATGGCATATTGCGGAAAGCCATGCAAATAGTTTGTTGTTCCGTCTAAAGGGTCAATAACCCATTGATAAGCACTATCTCCTAGAATCTCGCCCGTCTCTTCTCCTAAAATCGAATGTTCCGGAAAGGCTTTTTTAATCTCGTTTATAATGGCATTTTCAGCTGCTTTATCGACCTCGCAAACAAAGTCATTGTTCGACTTGCTTTCGATGGTCAGTAAATCGATCTGGTTGTGATACCTGAGGACAACATCACCAGCTGCACGGGCAGCTCGAACTGCGATATTAACGGTAGGATGCATGGTTAATGAGCCAATTAATTAAAGAGTCGAATTATACCTCGCCGGCTTTTGATAAAGTAAGGATTGTCATGGTGGATACTACAGAGCCTGGCAATATTGGAGCAGCCGCAAGGGCTATGAAAAATATGTCTCTATCTCGATTGTTTTTAGTTAATCCTAATAAATATCCCTCTGCTGCTGCAACTGCAAGGGCCAGTGGAGCAGACGATGTTTTATCAAATGCCGTTGTTTGTAGCTCTTTAGAGGAAGCGTTAGAGGGAGTGCATTTGGTTATAGGAGCAAGTGCCCGTCAGCGCAACATTAAGTGGAAGCAGATGGATGTATTAGACACTTGTAAAGAAATACAAAAAACTCTCGCTAAATCCAGACAACAGGTTGCTGTAATTTTTGGAACCGAGAATTCTGGACTTACCAATAAAGAATTGGATCTTTGTCATATTCTCATGACCATTCCTGGCAATCCTGATTATTTTTCATTGAATGTCGCATCAGCGATTCAGGTATTCGCTTATCAATACTTTGTCAGTAATATCCAGGTAGATTTTGAGAGCTCTGAAAACGAATTGGCGAGCTTTGAAGAATTAGAAGGCTTTTATGTTCATCTTGAACAGGTGCTCGATCATATTGATTATTTTGATGAGAATAGACCCAAAAGCCTGCTAATGCGAAGACTTCGGAGATTATTTGGTCGCAGTTATCCAGAAAAAGAGGAAGTAGCGATTCTAAGAGGTATTCTTAAAGGTATTAAGCCTTACAATAAAAAGCCCGATTAATCGGGCTTTTTCATCATATCAATATTAATTATCCAAGCATGAGCTTATTCATGCGCTTCACAAACTCAGCAGGTTCCTTAATTTGACCTCCTTCACTAAGTACCGCTTGGTCAAATAAAACCTTCACTAGGTCTTTATCGACCTTGGTTTTGAGTTTTTTAACCAAAGGATGTTTTGGATTAATTTCAAGAATTGGCTTAGTTTCTGGGACATCTTGGCCTAGTGACTTCATGATACGTTCCATGTTGCTGCCCATCTCGTTTTCATCTGCAATAAGACAGGAAGGGGATTCACTTAGACGACTCGAAACCTTGACCTCTTTGACTTGATTTTCAAGGATCTTTTGCACCTTGCTGATGACCTTTTCAAAGTCTTTGGCTGTTTTTTCTTTTTTCTTCTTATCTTCTTTTGAATCCAGGTCCTCTAGGTCGCCTTTGGCGATTGATTTAAGAGGAAACTTTTCATGGTCACCAAAATTCGCAACAAGCCACTCATCAACGCGGTCAGATAAAAGCAGTACTTCGATATCCTTTTGCTTAAAGATTTCCAAATGAGGCGAACCTTTAGCGGCTACATAGTTGTCAGCGGTTACGTAATAGATAGCTTTTTGATCGTCATTCATTCGTTCAACATAATCTTTAAGAGAAACTGTCTGATTTTCACTATCATTGTGAGTCGTGGCGAATCTCAACAGGTTTGAAATTTTATCTTTATTGGCAAAATCTTCAACAACTCCCTCTTTCATAACCATACCGAACTCTTTCCAGAATATTGCATAATCCTCGGGCTTATTTTTTGACATCTTGTCTAGGGTGGATAGGATGCGTTTAACGGAAGCTTTACGGATTGTATCAACCACCTTGCTTCCCTGTAGAATTTCCCTAGAAATATTGAGCGATAAATCATCTGTATCGATGACACCTTTGATAAAGCGAAGATATTGAGGCAACAGCTCCTCATTGCCTTCCATGATAAAAACCCTTTTGGCATAGAGCTTTACTCCGCCTTTCCTTTTAGGTTCCCACATATCAAATGGTGCCTTTCTGGGTATAAATAGCAAGGATGTATAGTCTAGTTTGCCTTCCAATTTATTGTGAATTTGAGTCAAAGGGCCTTCAAAATCATAGGTTAATGATTTATAGAATTCATCGTAATCTTTTTGCGATAGTTCTTTCTTGTCTTGAGCCCAAAAGGCGGTTGCCTTGTTGATCGTCTCATACTCAATAAGATTCTCATCTTCGGAAGACTTGATCATCATAATCGGGACAGTTATATGGTCTGAATACTTAGAGACAATGCCACGAATTCGATAATCGTCCAGGAATTCTTTTTCAGCTTTTTTGATATCAAGAGTTACCGATGTTCCACAATCCTCTACTTCGATTGTCTCGATGGAATACTCTCCCTTTCCTTTGGATACCCATTTGGTTCCATTTGCCTTGTCGTCGCCAGCTTTTCGGCTTATAAGGGTAACTGTATTTGAGACTATAAAGGAAGAATAAAAGCCCACTCCAAACTGTCCGATTAGGTTCGAATCTTGAGCCTGGTCATTATCAAGACTTTCAAGATATTTTCGAGTGCCCGAGTTTGCTATGGTGCCTATATTTTCCATCACTTCTTCTGGGTTCATGCCGATACCGTTGTCCCTGATTGTGATCGTTCCAGCCTCTTTATCGACATCAATATGGATATTCAGCTCCTCTTTTCCTTCAACCAATGAATCATTGGATAGTGACTCAAACTTGAGTTTATCGATCGCGTCTGAAGCATTCGAGATCAGCTCCCTTAAGAAAATCTCTTTATTGGAGTATAAGGAGTGAACCATGAGGTGAAGTAGTTGAGATACTTCTGTTTGAAAAGCATGTGTTTGTTTTTGACTCATCTGAATTCCTTTATTGTTTAACGTAAAATGCTAAGATATGGTCAATCAGGAAAAAAACAAGTACCAAAACCATATTTTAGTCGAACAAATCGATCAATTTGTTGCCTATCTCGAGGTTGAGAAACTTTATGCCTCGAACACTATTTCTGCCTATCGAAGGGATTTGTTGAAGTTTCTATCTTTTTGTCTAGAAAATTCAGTGACCGAGTGGCAAGATATTGAAGCTGACACTTTAAATCTTTTTGTTATGGGGCTTCGTCATCGAGGAGTATCTGCAAGGTCAATTAGAAGGTATTTGTCCTCGATACGCGGTTTTTTTAATTTTCTGGTGCAGCAAGGCGTATTGGCTGAGAATTGCGTTACCTCTATCCAGACTCCCAAAATTGACCAAGTTTTACCAAAAACAATTGATTTTGATGACATTAAAAGAATGACGAATTTGAGTTCTGAATTGTTTTCAGAGCTGCGTGCGGTGGTTATGATAGAGTTGATGTATTCATGCGGATTGAGGGTCTCCGAGTTGGTTGGCATCGATATCAATGATCTTGATCTGGAGGAGGGATTTGTAAGGGTGAAAGGCAAGGGTGGAAAGACTCGATTTTCGCCAATAGGAAGTTCAGCCATTAATGCAGTTGAAATGTATTTAAAAAAGAGACCCAGCTGTGAAAATGTTGCGCTATTTATGAATCAAAAAAAACATAGAATTAGTCCTCGTTCTGTACAAAATATTGTCAAAAAAAGAGCTCTTCAAGTAGGTGTAACTGTCAACGTCCATCCTCACATGATTCGGCATGCTGCTGCGACTCATTTTCTACAGTCAAGCCATGATCTTAGAACAGTGCAAGAGTTTCTGGGTCATAAGAGCATTAAAAGCACCCAAGTATATACGCACTTAGATTTTCTGGAATTATCGAAAGTCTACGATGAATTTCATCCCAGAGCCAAAAAATGACTATAGACGCAAAAGGGAAGGCTTTAAATTATTTAAGGAAAGGGGTTATTGCACACCCTACAGACACAATCTACGGTCTAGCTTGTTTGGCGAACAATCCAAGCGCAATTAAGGCATTGATTGATCTCAAACAAAGAGACCTTGACAAGGGTTTTATATTGCTTGCCTCTGATGTGGGCTATGTATTACCCTATATTGATGAAAATCTTGATATCGCCCTAATCAAAAAGCTTGGACAGCACACTGCCGTCCCTACGACCTATTTGGTGCCAAAATCAGCAAGTACATCAAGTTTAATTAGTGGATCAAGTGACCTTGTGGCAGTTCGCATTACATCAGACCCTTTGGTACGTTATTTTTGTGAAAATACCGAATCCGCTCTAATTTCCACCAGTGCTAATCTGTCAGGCCAGAAAGTTGCCTCTAATATGGCTGAATTGAAGGCTTATTTTAATCAATCCCTTGCATATGCATTGCCTCCAAATAAGTATAATTCACAACCTTCGATCATAATTGATTTGCTTACAGGGAAACGCCATCGATGATAGATCAAGTCAAAAAATATCTTTTACGTTTGCAGGAAGACCTCTGCTCTGATTTGGAATCGATTGATGGTAGAGCTATTTTTGAAAAAGATCGCTGGACTAAGAAAGATGGTAATGGGAATGGCATTACCAGTGTTATTTGCGATGGCAATGTCTTTGAGAAGGGGGGTGTCAATTTCTCAATCGTTCAAGGCGATAAAATGCCAAAATCTGCCACCACTATTCGGCCAGAGCTGGAAGGAAGAAAATACACTGCGCTTGGAGTTTCATTGGTGCTCCATCCACTGAACCCATACGTACCCGCTGTCCATTTAAATGTACGTTTTTTCGTTGCCGAAAAGCCGGGAAAAGAAACTATATGGTGGTTTGGAGGAGGATTTGATCTAACTCCTTTCTATGGCTTTGATGAGGACGCTGTTCATTGGCACATGACCGCTAAAAAAGCTTGCCTTCCTTTTGGTGAAAAAGTCTATTCAAAATACAAAAAATGGTGTGATGACTATTTCTATCTAGAGCATAGAGACGAGCAGCGCGGTATTGGCGGACTATTTTTTGACGATCTCAACGAGGGCGGTTTTGACAGGTGTTTTGAATTTACGAAAAGTATAGGCGATCACTTTACCGAAGCTTACCTACCAATCGTCATAAAGCGAAAAGATACCCCTTATGGAGAAAAAGAGAGAGACTTTCAACTTTATCGTCGCGGCCGTTATGTAGAATTTAATTTGATTTATGATCGAGGGACCTTGTTTGGCCTTCAAAGCGGAGGTAGAGCGGAGTCGATTTTGATGTCAATGCCTCCAGAGGTCAGATGGTCATATCAGCCTCAAGTGGAGAATGATAGCGAAGAGGGAAAACTTTATAATCATTATTTGAAGCCTAAGGAGTGGATCAAATGACGCATACATTGGATGCAACCCGATTGATGTGCCCAATGCCGGTGATTAAGCTCAGTCAAAAGATTGATGATCTATCTGTAGGCGAAAAGATTGAGATTTTTGCAACCGATCCTGGCGTCAAACATGACATTCCAGCCTGGTGCAGAGTTCATGGACATAGCGTTCTTGGTCTTGAAGAACGAGATGAAAAGATTGTTCTGTTAATTGAAAAGAATTAGTATATAATCAACCTCTTAAAAATACTCATGTTGACCTCTCTGAGAGTCAATATATGTTTGCAACGGCGCAGACTTCCCTGACAATGCCTGTCAATGTTAAATCTAGTTTATATATATTAGGAGATTAATATGTCTGCAAAAGATGTAATAAAAATGATTGAAGATCAAAAGGTAAAATTTGTTGATTTTCGTTTTACCGATACCAAAGGTAAAGAACAGCACGTAAGTGTGCCTTCTCATACAATCGATGCTCAAAAATTAGAAAATGGTCAAATGTTTGACGGCTCTTCGGTTGCTGGCTGGAAAGATATCAATGATTCTGACATGATTTTAATGCCAGATACTGAAACGGCTGTATTGGATCCTTTTACTGAAGAAGTCACGCTCAATGTGCGTTGCAATGTCATTGATCCAAATGATTTGAAGCCTTATGTTAAAGATCCCCGCTCTCTTGCTGCTCGTGCTGAGGCCTATCTTATAGAAACTGGTATTGCTGATACCGCTTATTTCGGTAACGAGCCAGAATTCTTTGTCTTTGATAGTATTAAGTGGGACGCAGGTTTTGGTTTGGGTAAGGCTTTTTATGAGATCAGCTCCGAAGAAGCTGCCTGGAATTCCGCTGAAGACATGGAGGGTGGTAATAAAGGTCACCGTCCACATATCAAGGGTGGATACTTTCCGGTGCCTCCAGTCGACTCGTTGCATGACCTCCGATCTCAAATGTGTTTGGCGATCGAGGAGATGGGCGTAACGACAGAGGTCCATCACCATGAGGTAGGTACTGCGGGACAATGTGAAATTGGCGCATTATTCAATACACTGGTGAAAAAGGCCGACGAAACACAAATCTTAAAGTACTGCGTTCACAACGTTGCTCAGCTATATGGCAAAACTGCTACATTCATGCCAAAACCGATTGCGGTTGATAATGGTAATGGTATGCACGTTCATCAGTCTCTTGCTAAAGATGGTGTCAACATATTTGACGGTGACGGTTATGGCAACCTCAGCGAAACTGCGCTTTACTACATTGGAGGAATTATCAAGCATGCCCGTGCCCTGAATGCCATTACCAATCCTTCTACAAACTCATATAAACGATTGGTTCCAGGTTTTGAGGCCCCAGAAATGCTGGCTTATTCTGCTAAGAACCGTTCTGCAGCGATTCGTATTCCTTATGTTTCAAATCCAAAAGGTCGTCGCGTTGAAGTGCGTTTCCCGGATTCAACTGCAAACCCATACTTGGCTTTTGCAGCGATGCTTATGGCAGGTCTGGACGGCATTAAGAATAAGATTCATCCAGGAGAACCTGTTGACCAAGACCTATATGATTCTGACACAAGAGGTATACCAAAGGTTAGCGGTATGCTCCACATAGCACTTGAAGCATTAGATGAAGACCGGGAATTTCTCAAGCAGGGTGGTGTCTTTACTGATGAGGTCATTGATTCATTTATTGAATTAAAAATGCAAGAAGTCACAGCAATGAGATCTTCACCTCAGCCGCTTGAGTTCGATCTATACTATAGCTGCTAATAGTTCAGTATTAAGAAGATCAAAAAGTCGCGCATTGCGCGACTTTTTATTGTTGTTTTTATGGCATCTGTATACGGTAAAATTAATTCAAAAAATCTCATAGAAGAAAATGATCAAAGTTAGAAATGATTGGAAATTGGATGAAATAAAGGCGCTCTTTGAGATGCCTTTTAATGACCTGATTTTCATGGCCCATAGTATACATAGAGAGGTTTTTGACCCAAACAAAGTTCAGGTCAGCTCTTTACTTAATATTAAGACTGGCGCCTGCCCAGAAGATTG
>CAXDLF010000027.1:0-16526 GCA_963989885.1 uncultured Gammaproteobacteria bacterium | reverse complement strand
ATTTCATTTGCTTTCTTTGGGCGTAGACTCGGTTGCTTTACCAGAATGTACTCTTGCAATTGTGCCATCACGCTGGATCTTTCGGGCAGATTTGTGCATTTCATTTGCCAACGCCTCAAGGCGCAAACGCCTCGTTTTTGGTACAATTCGACCTTCATCACCGAGCCCTTGATACCTATCATATGCTGCATATTTCTTATGCATCTGATGGGGTTGGTATCGACTCATGTCATCTGGGGTAATGTCATATTCGATATTAATAGCACCACTCTTTGCCGCTGCTTCTAATAATTCTAAGCCTGCTGCAGTGCGAATCACCATAGCATTGGTGCCAGGATCACTTTTGCTACCTTCGCGCGTGGGAGACCCTCCAATCCATGTGTCAGCGGCGGCGATATCCGCAGCCTCACCAATGCCGTCCGGGCAAATCTTACATCGGAATGGTAGATTCCATGTGCTCTCGTCGTCTCCCCAGTAATCAAGGTAATGCAGTTCCTTTTTCTCGTCAAGCGTTTCAATCTGCAGCGGCCCGGGGCATCCTTGACCTCGATAACGAAGAGATATGAGTTTATTTCGATCAACTCCAGAACGAGATAAAAAATTATCCGTCGAAGGTGGACTCATAAAGCCGCCACAAACTGGTGTCAACCAGTATTTTACTAATTCATCAACCCTTTCGTCATATCGCGCAAAATTCCTTAGAGCAGCGATATCGCAGGGTTTACCGATGAAAGCAAATGGGCGACCTCGAACTAATACCTGGTCTATATCAATGAGTGGAGCGGCAGGCCCATATCTCGATCCAACAGCTTTAAGTACATCAGCCTCAGTAAAACTCAAATACCTTTTGCCAAAGGTTGGCTCTTTGGTCGATGCTTTGACATGCAAAATGAAATCTACTCGTTGATCTGTTAAAAGGAATTGAGCTAGCGCTGTCAACACCCCGCCCGTTGACCCCTCGAACCGTGTCTTCGGGTCGCCAGCCCAAGCTCTAACAATCCTAATCCATGGCCCCCAGACATTATCTATCATCGTCTGTGGAACAATCTCGTTCTCCGGCAGACCTTCAATTCGAGTACCTGGGCAAATATCGAAAATTCTATCTACAATAGCATCATCCAGATCACCAACAATCACCGGACGCTCATATCCGTTCAACGATTTAACGACTTTTATCTTGTCAGGTCCAGCTATCGATTGACAAATACCACAACCTGCACATAAACCCTGCTCAGAAATTGCATTCATTCTTTCAATGGCGGACTGTTTCATTTCAATAAAACTTTCACTGAATCCATATTTTTTTTCTGTTCATTAAACTCATAATATTACAATCTATCTAGTAACCCTTGGTCATGTCATAGACAGGAAAAGGCGCCTCACCATTGTCTATGCGACGAATGTTTTCAGCGATAGTTTTCGCTGAAGATTTCGGGTTACTTTGCCCTGCAATATGAGGAGTAATATAAATTGACGGATTTGTCCATAGAGGACTATTTATAAGCAGAGGTTCTTGTTCAAATACATCTAACGCTGCTGCAGTGATATGGCCTTCATCAAGTAGAGACAATAAATCCAACTCGTTGATAATGCCTCCTCTTCCCATATTTATAACAAACGCACCTTTGGGCAAACGTTTAAGCTCTTTTTTTCTGAGTATATTATTTGTACTTTTAGTTAGAGGTAGGACGATTATTAGTATATCTGTCTTCTGCAAGAAAACTCCTAACTTGTCTCCTCCAAAAAAATACTGAATATCCCGTAAAGATGGCTTTTGATTAGCACCCCAACCTAGCACCTTAAAGCCTTGATGGACAAGTGATTCGCCGATAGCTTTTCCGATATGCCCTAAACCCATAATTCCAACCGTACTATCTTCAGGCTGTATGGAAGCTTGCTGTAGCCATTTTCTTTCAAGTTGCTGATTCATATATAGATAATGGCCACTATGAAAATGCAGCACCCAATGAAGGGCATGGAAACACATCTCGTGCGTTAATTTTTTGTCTACCAAACGAACAATTGGGATTCCTTCTGGTAAATCGGGATCACTGAGAATATGATCTACTCCTGCGCCTAAAGAAAGAATTGCCTTTAAATTTGGGTATTTCCTTAAAATTCCATGCGGATGCTTCCATACCGCTAGGTACTTAATTTCATTAACATCACCATCATCAGGATAGACTCTGACATCCATCTCCGGTAACT
Organism: uncultured Gammaproteobacteria bacterium; assembly: GCA_963989885.1. GTDB lineage: Bacteria > Pseudomonadota > Gammaproteobacteria > PS1 > Pseudothioglobaceae > Pseudothioglobus. Next base: position 14,318 of record CAXDLF010000027.1, on the reverse strand, counting down.
CTGTCTGGACACATTGACGCCAGATCTTTTCATCTTCCCAAAATTCGCTGACTGAAATTAATAATGCCAAAACCTACTCCTATTCATTGCTTCTCAGTTTTAGGTTATATCTTTCTTCAATTAATCGAACTACGCTTAAATGAGGCGCTTCATCGCCGTACAAATTTGTTGCCTCTTTATAAGTATTCAATACTTTTTCCCCAAGTGGCATTGAGATGCCAAGATGTTGACCGAGTTCGACAATTAGCCTCATATCTTTTTCAGCCAGTCCAAGTGAAAATGAATTGTCATAGCTACCATCTAATACTTTCGGGATATAGTTTTCAACTACATAACTTTGGGAACAGCTATTCATCAATACTGAGCGAAGGGTCTCTAAATCTAGGTTGGCTTTCGCACCCATCATTAGTGTCTCTCCAATCCCTTGTGCAGCAAGATAATTTAAATGCAGTTGTACCAACTTGGTGACATACCCCGATCCAGAGGGACCCATTCTTATAATATTACTAGCAAAGACTTTCAATAATGATTCAAACTTTTTCAAAACATCTTTCTCAATACCAAGAAAGGTAGTTAAAGTTCCTGCTGCAGCACGCTCAGCTCCGCCACTTACTGGAGCATCAATCAATGTCAAATGATTTGGCGCGTGTTCCTTAACTTTCTCCCACTCAGCTAATTCGTTTGTGGTGGTTTCAAACCAAGTAGCGCCTTTCTTTAAATTGTGCAAAATACCTTCATTTCCAAATGCTAATAGGTTAACTTCTTTTGAACTTGGAAGAGAAGTGAAGAGCACATCGCACTGTGAACACATCTTAGACGCGCTTTCTCCATTTACAGCACCTTTGGCAATAAATTCATTCAAAACTGTTTCGTTAATGTCTAGAACAATTAACCTATCGCTTGTACTTTTGCAATGCATTAATAAATTCTGCGCCATACCGGCACCCATATTTCCCAAACCAATAAATCCTATATTCATTTTCTATCCTCAGTCAGTTAGATTGTCTAGACTATTAAACGGTGAGCATACATGTGTTCGTAGTGTGGCATAACAATATCGTAAATTTCTTTGACACGATCAGGCAAATCATTAACTTCAACATAATTACGTTTTTGAGTTTTTAAGCCGTCTGAGTTACGCAAATTATCATGAAATATACCACTATCCCACCAGCTAACCTCATCACGTGCGCCTGGCTTCCAGCTGATAGCCTCTTCAATAAATGGAATATCTACAGCATTACAATAAGCTTCAACCATTCCATGAGGATTTTCAAGTAGGTCATCACTATCAACAACTACTGGTGTTTTACCTGCATTGCTGCAAACTATGTCGAACAACTCTCTTTGTTCTAAGTAACCTATTTCTTTTAAAACGAAATCAGGAAAATATTTGTATATTGAGCTGATTGTTTTTGCAGGATCTCGGATTAAAAAACTATGATTAAAATGGGATAGAAATTCGTCAGTCCAAAGATGGCTAATATAATGAGGAAAATCTTTGCTAAAAACAGATTTTTTTTCAACCGTCTTCTTAAGTTTCGTAAAAACACTTTCTAAAGTTAGTCCTGGTGTGCGTAAACTATTTTTTTGCACTCTTGGCCACAGCGGATTCTCTCCCTGATACCAAGCTTCCCCAAAAGGTTCGTGAAAACATTCCATATCTCCTCTCTGGCGCATCATCCATTCAAATGCGGTTGAAGTAGACCTAGGAGTTGCCCAAAGAACGAGAATTTTGTTCATTAGTTGAAATCCATATTTATTTAAGTTTAGAAAGTAAGTATCCATGTTCACCAATAGGTGCTACTCCAAGAGTTTTAAATATACGCCAGTAGAGAGCAACATCTGATGCAATGACTGGCTTACCGGTTATATTCTCGAAATTCGGAGTATAGAATAGTGCTCTTTGTGGTAAGCCATCTAAACGCCGCCAATTAGGCATACCATTAATCACAATAGCATCAACATCAGGCGCCTGTTCTGATACGTAAATCATAGATTTTTCCGCTAATTCATTAGGAAAGATCCAAGTTAAATCATTAACCTCTTTTTGTTTTTCATAGAAGCCTTGGTCAACAAAATTTCCAACATATGCAACATCAAAACCCGCTTCTCTTAAGAAGCGAGCAATACCATCACGCCAATCAGGCCAATAATAAACAGAGTTTAAGGCTATTTTTTCTGCATTTATTTCATGAAGAGCCTCCACTAAACACATACCAGCCATATGGAAGGGTGTTTCATATTTGTCACTTAGTGTGTTACAGAATTGACGGATTTGATCTGGACTAGTTCCATTACAATGCACCCAGTTTGTACCAACCTGGCCCACTACATCTGCACCACTATTTGACATACAGTGAACAAATTCTTCTAAAAGATCGAAGTTTTTGGTCCTCTGTGTTAATTCGTGAGCATATCCTGGTACATGCAAAATACGACCATGTACACCCACTTCTTCCGGCGCTATTCTGAGAAAATCACTTGGCGCAGCATCATAATCATAAGGCGGAGAAGTAAAGCCTACTTGATAAGGGAATAATTTATTATCTGGGTTTTTCCATCTTTCTGGTTTCATTGCCTTCATCTCCTGAATCTTTAAAGTGTATGAATAAATTATCTACCTTAGTTAAGCCATATTACGTAGACCAATAAATCCTATTTTCATGTGTTATCCCTAGTCTGTTAAATTGTCGAGTCGTTCTAAGTCACGCTCGTGATGGATTGGCATTGAGCGCCCATAAAAAGCTTCAGCGTGATGAGGCCTGTTCACCAAATATGGATTAGTGACATACGTTGGCAAGGCAATAATTCTTGGTGTATCGCCACGAGTCACAGTTACCCTATGCAAAGAATAACGCCCTTTAAATATTTGCAAATCACCCGTCTTCAAACTTAACACTCTTACCTTATCACTTTCCCCTTGCAACACTCTCTGCACATCTTCAAAACGTTCATTGTGTGGTGAACGAATATCTGGCGCATACTCAAAGTCACCACCTTCATTAGATTCACTAACGAGAATACTAACTGTAAAGTCATTACCATCAAAGTGCCATGGAAAGTAGTCACCATCATTCATAACACTGTAAGGATTTCGCCCTAGAGGTTCTGCCCATCGATAAATAGGGCCGACATTCAAACAGTCTGAAACAAAATGTACTACCACGTCAGAGTCATATATTTTTCTGAGTACTGAGTCACTTTCTAATAGATCTGAATTTATAAATGATGACGTTCTTTCTTCAAAAAAACGATTTGGGTGGTCTTTAGGAAGGGATGTGTCCTCTTTTGTGAGATAAGGGTTTACGAGCGCATGGGCTCTTCTAGCTCCATCCATAATCCGGTATGCTTCATCTTTCATTTTCTTAATTGCCGAAGGTAAAATGAAATCAGGTATATGTGCGCACCCCCATTTATTTAAATCTAAACGACAATTTTTAACCAATGCAGCCCTTTTTGGATGGGTTAAATCATGGATAGGGAATTGCTCTAAATCCAGAAATTCCTCCAAACGAATTTCAGCAGCACTATAGGCTGAAGGAACACTAATTTCCGACATAACTCTTCCCTATTTATTTTTTATAAGAGGGATCCAATCGATCGCAACGACGTAACAACGCTGGCCACTCATAAATACCTGGAGCAAAAACTTCATATTGTTCACAGGCTAACTTCCACATTTCAGGGTTAGTCTTTACTCTAGATAGAGAAGAAGACTCCACTTGCAGGGCGACTTCGCACATGCGAATTAAATAATACATTTTCATAAAACACTCGCCAGCCGTCTCACCAGCAGTTAAAAAGCCATGGTTTCGCATTACTAACAAGCCATGCTCGCCCATATTCCTAGCAATACGGTGACGCTCATCAGGATCAACCGATAAGCCCTCCCAGTCATGGTATCCAACTTTGCCATAAAGCATGGATGAGTCCTGAATTAAGTAGGGTATTTCCTCAAAAACAGTTGCAGCAATCGCACTGGGTGGATGAGCATGAAAAACAAATTTATTATGTGGATGATTTAAGTGGATTGCGCTGTGAATAATAAATCCTGCTGTATTGACGTCTTCAGGCCCTTCAAGCACATTCCCATGTTCGTCAACCTTAATTAAATTTGAAGCACACACCTCTTCATAACTAAGACCAAAACGATGCATATAGAAATGATGATCTGAGCCGGGTACACGTGCGGTAATATGATTCCAAATAGTATCGTCCCAACCGTACATAGCGGTCAGTCTAAACATAGCAGCTAAGTCAACTTTGACTTTTTCTTGTTGCTGTTCTAAATTTAACGTAGTTTTGCTCATGTAAAAAATAATAGTTAAAACCGAATTATAAACCAGAATTATCTGTCTACTGTTGATAAAATAAAAGTTGATGAAAATTACCAAAATAGCTACTCGAATTATAAATCTACCCTTTGAAAGTACTATAACAACTGCTATCCACGAAATGTCATCAGTTGGTTGTGTTTTGTTAACTATTGAAACTGACGAAGGGATAGAAGGACAGAGTTATTTGTTTAGTTTAAATGCTGCTAATATCCATTCCTTTGATGAAAAGCTAAAAAAGTTTGAAAGGCATCTGATTGGTAAAGACCCTCACCTTGTCGAAGTTATTTGGCAAGATATTTGGCAAGCTATTAGTTCTTCTAGAGATAAGCATATTGCTATTTCGGCTCTTTCAACAATTGATACCGCTATTTGGGACATTGTTGGTAAAACAGCCAACCTACCTCTTCACCGACTTTTTGGGGCATACCGCGAAAAAATAAAAACTTATGCCAGTGGTGGATTATGGCTATCTCAATCAATCGATTCGCTATTAAAAGACGCACAAAAGTTTCTTGACCAAGGTTTTCGTTCTATGAAAATCCGTGTTGGCAGCACTAACTGGAAAAATGATGTTGAGCGCGTCAAAGAAGTCAGAAATGCCATTGGTCCGGATATTGAACTAATGGCAGATATTAACCAAGCACTGGAACCTAAACAGGCGATTCAACTTGGTAAAAAACTGGAAGAGTATGACTTGCTATGGCTAGAAGAGCCGGTAGCATCCAATAACCGTGAAGGTCATGCTGAAGTTAGAAGTTCATTAGCTACCGCGATAGCTTCTGGTGAGAATGAATACAGCCTATCTGGCATGCATGAAATGATTGAAACCAAGGCTTGTGATATTCTAATGCCTGATTTACAACGTATTGGTGGAATTTCGGAGATGCGTAAAGTTGCAAACTTAGCTGAGTCTTACAATTTACCAATTTCAACTCACATCTTTACAGAACATAGTTTGAGTGTTGCTGGATCAGTCACTAATTGTCTTTCAGTTGAGCATATGCCGTGGTTTTCTAGGTTGTTCAATGAACAAATTGATGTTATCAATGGCTATATCGATATACCCGAACGTCCAGGAACAGGCTTTACTTTCAACGAAAGCTACATAAAATTAATAAATTAATCTGTGTCAACCATTCCTGCACCTGCGCCTGATGCTCGAGATGCAGCTGTTGATTTCACTAAACAACGCGAAAAATAGTCATAAATGCCTTGCCAGTGCTCTCCTACCTTGACTCCGGTTTGAAGTATTTTTTCTTTTTCTTGAATTGTAATAAATTGCCTTAAAACTGCATTGGCGGGGTGTTTTTTTGTTCCAACTAGGGGACGAATAATCATATTACCTCCCTTACTTAACTCTATGGGCTGGGTATTTGAACTAACCATTTCCCAAACCCCGGGCTCATTAAAGTTTACTAAATACTCGTAATTATTTTCATCCAACCAGATTGCCTGCCAATTACTACATTGATTTGCCCCCATTGCTGCAATAACCAGTAGTGGTGAGTCTACATTTTTAACAATCAATTCAACATCTTGAGATCCGATATTAAGGTAATCGACCACACTGACAGAGGCAATAAGAGAAGATAAATATACATTATTAGGATTAAAGAAATGAATCTGCGTATCTGATTTTTCTAACTCTACAGCAAAATCACTTGCATGGCTGTCAAGATTGTTAAGTGCTTCTATGCTGCAACTAGAAGGATCAAAACCGTTTTCTGCTATCCACATATTACTGTAAGCAAAATCCTCAGATATACCAATTGGAGCATTCACCCCAAATCCTGCACGAGTAAAGAAAAACAATACCTCATTAAGTGAAATAGTTAAATGTTCTGTTGCCATCTAAATGACCTGCTTTGGTATTACTGGAAAGAACCACTTGTCGTGACCAGGATCAGACAACTGGTCTGGCATTGGTGCTCCTTGATACATTGAGATTCTAGTCCAAAGGTCTGACTTGGGATCAAATTTAGAAGCACCAAAAAACGCCAACTTAAAGCGCAACAAATCCAACGGTCTCATAGACTCATCCAATAAATTATCCTGAACTTCTGAATAAGGTCTTTGAAGGGTGTTTTGAATACGACGGATAATATGTCTGAACTGGGGGAAGGATAGTACAAACTCTCCCACTAACACTTCATCACTTATTGACAATAAGGCTTGGTTAAGCTCATGCGCATCTCGACCTATAGCCAAAGGCATTTCTTGTTCCGAACCTTCTTCAACATCACGAGAACCAAAACGGGGTTCTAATTTATCTTCCGAGTAATACCAAAAATGATGCTGTGAGTCTGTAAGCGTGAAATCAATTGTCGTTGCCCAAACATAGTAATCTTTAACGATGCCTTTTAATTGACTTAGTGGCATGTCAGCTACCAACTTTGGAGTAGAAACGGAAGACATTGTTTCAGCTAAATCATCCACCAGAGACCCATGTGGCTCGATAATTAAAGACACAACCATTTCTTGGCATTCTAAGGAAAAACGATCTTCAACGTACTGATAGATTCCATTCCACGGGTAGGGCTTCATTAAGTTAATTGGATCACTGCACCAATGACTAAGTGATTTAATCTCCTCCTTAAGACGATCAATTCTTGTTGTTTGCACTTCATCCTCTACACGCCACTCGCCAAGGTGTTGGATTACCTGTATCAGTGACTGCGTAAATTTTTCAAGTGTGTCTTTGAGTGGGGTTTCCATACTTCTGACCCTTGCTAATGCGCTTTCTTTAGCCATGACCCAGTTATGGACCAAAACAGGATGTTTTAACAAAAAGGGAGCCATACCTAAACCAGTGGCATTACCTACACCAATAAATTTACGAATATGTGGTTCAAACTTAACCGCCTTGTCACCACCCCTTTTTTTCGCCAAATACTCAGCCAAATCTATCGTGAACCAACGAATTAGGTACACAGCCAGAAGTTCAATCTGAAATGCACCCTTACATTCTTCACGCTCAGCAATTTTAGCTCTATCGGCACAACCAAATTTACCACTACCATATACTGCTGTGGTGCGCATCAAGTAACCTACTGAAGACAGCAATTCAATATCTGGTTGATTGCCTTTTGCTAGCGCGGATATAACGTGCTCGAACACCCTTAAACTTTTATTAGCTCTCGCCAAAACAAGTTCGCTGGGACGATATCTACCTTCTTCCTGTTTAGGAGTATTGTTTGCCAAATAATCTATGTCTGCTTGAGTTGGGACACCATCAAAGAGGCTAAAAGTTGCATCCCAAACCTCTGCTATCACTCTGTCGGTACGTTTTTTTGGTGGAATATCCTGAGTATAGGCAATCAATGAGTATGTTCTTTGCGGGGTAGTGACAGCATAAACACTGACACCAAAACCGTCACCATCAGTATCACGTCGAAGACATTCAAATTTCCAATGCTCCCTAGACATACGTCTAATCAGAGAGCGCATAAAACTTAGCCTAGTTTGGTGAGAAGATCCCATTCTATCTAAACGCATAACCTGTTCAGGTGGACGCATAAATTCCGCACTAAGATTAGACAAGTTTGACTCAGACATCATAACTAATTAGCTAATTAACTATAGGCCCAAAAGATGATTCAAAAAAGTTCAGCCAATTATTACCCATCACTGCAGCCACTTCATCATCAGAAAAGCCAACATCTTTTAGACCCAAGGCAATGTTTGAAAAATCTCGGTTATCTCGAAACCATGAAGGTTGATCAGGAAAGCCGGCAGAGCTAGCAGAACCTTCACCGAAGTCGCGCTCCTTAGTCCAAGTACCATTTCTCATCCATTCAACAACACTATCAGGTTGGTTTTGACATAGATCACTACCAATCCCAATATGCCCAATACCCATCAAATCAGCTGTACTGGCAATCATTTCACAAAAACTTTCTAGTGTGCAGTTTGAGCTGTCCTTTAAGTGATGTGGATACATTGAAAAACCCAACATGCCGCCACTCTCGCCCAACGCTTTTAGAACTTCATTAGATTTATTTCTCAATGCCGGATGCCAAAAACTTGGATTGGCATGCGAGATTACAATAGGGCGTTCGGAAATTTCTATAGCGTCCAGTGTTGAACGTTCAGCTGAGTGACTCATGTCAACAACCAAACCTACTCTATTCATTTCCTTGATAACTTGCCTTCCCATTCTCGTAACCCCAGAATCATTCTGTTCATAGCAACCAGTTGCTAATAGGCTTTGGTTGTTATAGGTAAGCTGCATGAATCGCGCCCCTAGTTCATAGCATGCCTCGACTAACTCAATGTCGTCTTCAATTGGCGAACAGTTTTGGAATCCAAAAAATATCGCTGTACGTCCCTCTTTTTGCGCCTTCCGCACATCACTTGCAGTTCTGCCTAAGAAAATTTTATTTGCATACAGCTCAAATCGATCGTTCCAATCATTCACATTTTGCAACATTTCATCAAAATCCTCGTGGTAGCAAATAGTGACATGAATTGCGCTCAGACCTCCATCTTGAATTTGTTGGAATATTTCCTCACTCCAGTTGTTGTACTGCAGTGCGTCAATAAATAGAGATGGATGTGGCATTACGGGGTTCCTGGTAGGATATAAGATGTTTTGACTTGAGTATAGAGCTCTTTTGCATACTGTCCTTGCTCTCTTGGACCAAAACTGGAATTTTTTCTACCACCAAAAGGCACATGATAATCCGTTCCAGCAGTTGGCAGATTTATCATGACACATCCGCTCTCTGAATTTCTTCTAAAATGATTAGCTCGTGAAAGTGACTGAGTAATAATTCCTGATACTAGACCAAAATCAGTGTCGTTTGCAATTTTAAGTGCTTCATCATAGTCGCTAACTTTTATTACACATGCAATTGGCGCAAACAACTCTTCACGATTTACTCTCATTGAATTATTTCCTCCAGCCAATAAAGAAGGCTGCATATAAAAACCAGGATTATCAAGCTCAAGTTTTTGGCCACCACAGATTACTTCGCAACCCTCTTCTTGTGCCAACTTCATATAACTAAGGTTCGAGTCTAATTGTTGTTGGCTAACCGCTGGTCCAATTTGTGTCCCTTCAACAAGTGCATGTCCGACTTGAAGAGCAGATGTTGATTTACTCATTCGTTCTACGAATTCATCATGAATTGCTGAATGAACAATTAACCTTGATGAGGCTGTACATTTTTGTCCAGTAGAGCCAAATGCTCCTGCAGTCGCAGCAGCAACAGCAACATCCATATCAGCGTCATCCATAACGACTAGTGGATTTTTTGACCCTAGTTCTAGTTGGAATTTAGTTAAATTTTTTGCTGCAGAACTTGCAATTTGGAGTCCAACATCGTATGACCCTGTAAAGCTTATCGCATGTACCTTAGGACTTTCAGCTAAAGCTTCGCCAATAGAGGGACCAGAACCCATCACTAAATTAAACAAACCTTTCGGAATATCTTGCTTAGAAATTATTTCAGTCAAAGCTACTGCACTTGCTGGTGTTAGGTTTGCTGGCTTCCAAATGACCGCATTACCAAATGCTAAAGCGGGGGCAATTTTCCAACTTGCTGTAGCTGTTGGGAAATTCCATGGTGAAATAATTGCAACAGTGCCCATTGGTTCTCGTCGCACATCAATCTCAATTCCTGCTCTAACAGAGTCAGCTGTATCGCCACTTTGTCGAAGGACTTCAGCTGCATAATATGTAAAAAACTGCCCTGCTCTGTATACCTCACCTTTGCCTTCAGCAACCGGCTTGCCTTCTTCACGAGACAACAACTCGCCTAATTCAGCACTACGGGTCATCAACTCCTCACCAATCTTCATTAATACAGCTTGGCGTTGTTCTAAGCCAGTAGCAGCCCACTTCTTTTGTGCAATTTGAGCCGAGTTAAGTGCATCTTCTAGTTGCGACTTGCTTGCTTGAGCATATTCACCAATAACATCATTGGTATCGGAGGGATTAATGTTTGATATAGTGCTAGAACCTGCAATCCAATCACCAGCAATAAAATTATTTGATAAATTTGACATGTAATTTTTCGAAGATTTAAAAGGACTAAATTTTACTCTGTGTTTGTGATTTTTCAATGGATTAAGGCATTTAATGGCTAAATAATACGCTTTTGCACTGAATCAAGACTATTTATGTGCTCACTTCAGCTATTATTGACTTTTAAATCACAATGCATAATAATTCATTTGTATTCATCTATCCTAACTTATCATGAGTAATACAGTAGAGCGTCTTGGTCGTAAAGTGAGAAGAACTGATCGATTAAAAACTAAAATCGCAATGCTTCCGACTTTAAGACGTAACATCCCCTTAACTGAACCGATGAGCGAAGAGCAGATTGTTCAAATGGACAACGCCTCTTTATCAATCCTCGAAGAGGTAGGTGTTGAGTTCCATGACCCCATTGCCCTTCAACATTGGACTGATGCAGGTGCTGATGTCAATGAAGAGCTCGTTCGTTTTGATAGAGGACTTATCCGTGAATTAATTTCGACCATTCCAGAAAATCTCACTATCGAGGCGCGCGATCCTGAAAAATCAGTTGAAATTGGAGGCAATAATTCAATCTTTGTGCCCATGACAGGCGCACCTTTTATTTCTGATCTTGAAAATAAAAGACGCCTTCCAACTCTAGAGGACCTGGCCAATTTTCACAAACTTTCACATATGCTGCCTGCTCTTCATTCAAGTGCTCACCACATTGTTGAGCCAATGGATCATCCGATTTCACATCGTCACCTAAGAATCACCTATTCATCAATGAAATACTCGGATAAAACCTTTATGGGTATGACGACTAGTGGCAAAAATGCTGAAGATGTTATGGAAATGTGCAAGATACTCTTTGGTGCAGAATATATTGATAATCATCCGGTAGTCACTGGCAATGTCAACGGAAATTCTCCACTGGTATGGGACCAAACTATGCTCTCAGCGCTACGCGTTTTTTCTGCCCATAACCAACCCGTACTGTGTTCTCCATTTGTTCTAGGTGGTGCTAATACACCAGCAAGTGTTGCACCGACTGTTGCCCAACTCAATGCAGAAGCGCTATCGGCACTTGCTTATACGCAAGTTATCCGCAAAGGAGCACCGGCTATTTATGGCCACTATCTTGCTACAGTTTCAATGCAATCGGGAGCGCCAATGGCAGGCACACCTGAGATTTCTTTAATGAACTTTATGATTGGACAAATGGCGCGTTATTACAAAGTTCCCTGGCGTAGCTCAAACACACTAGGCGGTTCAAAACTATTTGATGCACAATCAGGCTATGAAAGCGCCTCGACTATGATGGCTGTTCTTCTGTCTGGTGCTAACTATATTTGGCACTCAGCTGGTTGGAATGAGGCTGGAATGCACTGCTCGATGCCAAAGTTCGTAGTGGATGCTGAGCAATGTGAGATGGGTTACAGAATGGCGGAAGGTATTCGCTGGGATGATTTCGATGAAGGTTTAGCCGCCATTAGAGATGTCGGTCCAGGTGGTCATTATCTTGGCCATCAACATACAATGGATAATTTCCAAAGGGCATTTTTTATGCCCAAATTATTTGACAATAATTCTATCGAGCAATGGGAGGCTGATGGAAGTAAGGATACGATACAGAGAGGTATCGAGGGTGCCAAGAAATTACTAGCTGACTACCAAGAACCTAAATTGGATGAAGACAAGGATGAAGAAATTCTTGATTTTATTGCTAGACGAGAAACAACAATTCCGGCAATGGAAGCTCTTAATCAGGAATATTGACTTATGAGCAATGAAATGACAAAAGTGGCGTTAATTACTGGGGCCTGTGGTGGAATTGGCAAGGCGCTCGTTTATAAATATGCTAGCCAAGGGGTTTCACTTGCAATTGCTGATAAGTCTTTAAAGGAAGTGAAATTGCTTGTCGATGACATCGTAAAAATGGGTGGAACTGCGAAAGCTTTTTCAGGAGATTTAACTGAACAGAGCTATTGTGACAATTTACCGAATGATGTGAAAAAAGAATTTGGAAAAATTGATATTCTTGTAAATAATGCCGGTTTAATGAGTCGTGGAGCTATAACTGAGACAACAGATGAGGATTATAATTTATCAATGTCTGTAAATGTTGAAGCGCCTTTCCGGATCGTTAGAGCCGCAATACCCTTAATGGCAGCAGCTGGGGGTGGAGCGATTGTTAATATCTCTTCTTGCTGGGGCATCAATCCGGGTCCAAATCATCTAATTTACTGCACAACCAAAGCGGCCTTAGCAGCAATGACGCAGTGCTTAGGACGAGACCATGCACATCAAAATATTCGCATTAACGCTGTTTGCCCAAACGAAGTCAACACATCTATGCTTCAAACAGGCTTTGAAATACGTGGACTGGATTCAGATGCTGCAATTAACGAATTAAATAAATCAGTACCATTAGGTCATATCGCTGAACCAGAAGAAATAGCAAATGTTATTGCATTTTTAACTTCTGATGAGGCTGGATATATCTGTGGATCTTTGGTGGAGGTTAACGGTGGAAAAGCGGTTTACTAATAAAGTCGTTATTGTTACTGGCGGCTCACAGGGTATTGGCTTTGCTTGTGCAAAACGCTTTCAAGATGAAGGTGCAACAGTTTGTGTTATCCAACGCAGCAAATCCGAAAGTTTTGAATCCTATGAGTTTGATCTAAGCAATGAAAAGAACTGCTTGAAAGGCATTGAAATGATTGTTAATAAACATCATCGTATAGACGTCTTGGTAAACAATGCAGGGATGATAGAGGAATCCTTAATAGAAGATATGACCCTTGATAGTTGGAACAAAACCATATCACTTAATCTAACAGCGCCATTTTTAATGAGTAAATATGCAATGCCACATTTAATCAAATCGGCAGGCTCTATTGTCAACATAGGATCAATTGAAGGATTAGGTGCAAACCCAAAACATGCAGCATATTGTGCCAGTAAGGCGGGTCTTCATGGACTAACCCGAGCCGTCGCTATTGATCACGGTTCAGATGGGGTGCGTTGCAATGCTGTCGCACCTGGTTGGATAGATACAGCACTTAATGAGAATTTTATTGAGTCAATGCCAAATCCCGATCATTTTAGAGATAATATTGGAAAGGTTCATCCACTCGAAAGAACTGGAAAGGTCGAAGAAATTGCATCTCTGGTGGCATGGCTTGCCTCGCATGAATCAAGTTTTGTTACCGGTCAGGTTTACACTATTGATGGCGGACGTATGGCTAAACTTAGCCTACCAAACATTTAAGGGGAAAAATGAAATTTGAAGGAATATACACACCAATTGTCACCCCTTATGATGACAATCATGACATCAATTACGATGCAATTGAGGCTATTGTTGATGATCTTATTAATAGCGGTGTTCACGGCTTAATAGTAGCCGGTACGACTGGCGAATACTATTCCCAAGAGAAAGATGAACGTCTACAGTTAATGAAAACTTGTAAGGAGATTATTGGCAATCGATTGCCCTTCGTTGTCGGTACAGGAGCTATTCGAACTGAAGATTCTGTTTTTTTCGCTGAACAGGCAGCCAAGGTCGGAGCTGATGCAATTTTAGTTTCTACTTCACCTTATGCACTACCCACTGAGAGGGAAAATGCACTTCACGCACTGGCTATTGATCGAGCCGCAAATTTACCAATCATGCTATACAATTATCCTGGACGTACTGGCGCTATGATGGGTGCAGAATATCTGGATCGAGTTGGAAGATCTTCTAATTTTTGCGCCATTAAAGAAAGTAGCGGTGATATCGACCGACTCCACTTATTGGCAAGAGATTACTCCCACATTCAACTATGCTGTGGTATGGACGACCAAGCATTAGAATTCTTTGCTTGGGGTGCAAGCTGCTGGGTCTGCGCTGGCTCAAACTTTACCCCAGAAGCACACGTTGCTCTCTATCAAGCCTGCCGAGTTGAAGGTAATTATGATAAAGGTAGGCGCATAATGTCTGCAATGATGCCACTCATGAGAGTACT
>CAXDLF010000026.1:0-16671 GCA_963989885.1 uncultured Gammaproteobacteria bacterium | reverse complement strand
ATTCTAAGTTTATATTTATGTCAAATTATTGAGTTCAAATTTTAATAAGTTCAAATGAATAAAAGACTTTATCAAATAGTTATAGACTACATTAACGGAGAAATATCAAGTGGAAATCTCACTATTGGTGATTTGATACCTTCAGAAAGTCAGCTATCCAAATTGTTAAATGTTAGTGTTGGAACTGTAAGAAAAGCTATTGATAAATTAGAGCAAAGTAAACTTTTGTACCGCCACCATGGTAAAGGTACCTATGTATCTGATTATGGATTTGATAATAGCATGTTTAACTTTTTCAGTTATGGCAGCGAAACAGGCTCGCCAATCAGAATTTATAAAACCACCCCTGTCCGAAAAAAAACAACTGCCACTTTAGAGATAGCATTTCAATTAAAAATAAAACCTGGCGAGGACATTATCTATCTTGAAAGAAGAGGATATATAGATAAAAAAAATCCTATCATCATTGAAAAGTCTTGGTGGATTGCAGGATTTGTCGAAGGTCTCCAGAAATCCGACATACATATACCTGATCTACTCTATGCCCTTATCTATAAAAAATTTGCAACGCAAATTATTGCATCTGAAGAAGTATTGACTGCAGGTATAGCTGATAGCAAAACAGCGAAAATTCTTCACATTAAAAAAGGCGATCCTGTGGTCATATTAAATCGACACACTTATGCAAAGGATAAAGGTTTAGTTGAGTTCCGAATAACTACCGGCAGAGCCGATATGTTTAGTTATAGAACTACAATTGGAAACACTGATCATTAATTCATGGAACAACGATATTAGTTAACTGAGACCTAAGAAGCTTCAATAAATATATCTTTTGTTTATCGTTGAAGCGACTGATTGGTCCAGAAACTACGATTGCGCCAACAAATTTTGAACTACTGGATATAACAGGAACAGCAAGCGCAAATAAAGAGGCATTGTGTTCATTAATTGAAAGGTAGTAGCCAGCATCTCTGATCTCCTTATAGAATCCAGTTTTGTCATTTTTTCGTTTACCATAAGCAAGAATGATTCTTCCAGAGGCTCCACGATTCAATTCCAAACGGCTACCTTGTTCAATATTATGGCGAATTTCATCACGCGAATGAGCACGATATAGACAAATTCGCATACTATTCTCTTCTACAAAGAATGAGGCTGTTTCACCTGAGATATCCCTTATTGAATCGATAATGGGACGAATTTGTTCCAGGTGATTGCTTTGGGTATAAATAGCACTCAGGTAAAGTGCCTGGGTTCCAACCACATAATCTCTATTTTTTAATCTTGAAACGTATCCATATTCTTGAAGTGTAGACAAGATACGATAGGTGGTAGATACATTAAAGTCCAATTTTTCACAAATTTCATTGATGCTGAACTGTGTTTTATCAAGAGAAAATATAGACAGGATTTGAAGACATTTTTCAATCGCATTGTATTTTTTGTCTAGAGGTTTCAACATCATGATAATTTCATATTATGAAAAATATATATTATATAGTGAAATTATTAAATATCAAAAATTTGTGATTGGTATCATAAAAAATAAATAAATGATAGACTGAGAACCTGAATACAATCTGTCGGCATATATAAATCAAATAATTGTTAATAAGAGGTAATAAAAATGAACAGACAAGAACAAATAAAAGTACTGCAAAAAGATTGGCAAGATAATCCAAGATGGTCAAATGTTAAGCGCACTTATAGCGCTGAAGACGTTGTTCGTTTGCGTGGTTCAGTTCAACCCGAATGTACGTATGCTCGTCGTGGTTCAGAAAAGCTCTGGGAATTAGTAAATGGTACCGCTAAAAAAGGCTATGTGAACTGTATGGGAGCTATTACTGCCGGCCAGGCGATGCAACAAGCAAAGGCCGGTATTGAAGCAATCTACTTGTCAGGTTGGCAAGTTGCAGCTGATGGAAATACCTCTGAGACAATGTATCCAGACCAATCATTGTATGCATATGATTCAGTTCCAACTATGGTAAGGCGTATCAATAATACTTTCAAGAGGGCAGATGAAATACAATGGGCAAAAGGCATTGAGTCTGGAGACAAGGGTCATGTTGATTACTTTTTGCCGATTGTAGCTGACGCTGAAGCTGGTTTTGGCGGCGTGTTGAATTCCTTTGAGCTGATGAAAAATATGATCTTCAATGGTGCTGCGGGCGCCCATTTTGAAGATCAGTTAGCCGCTGTTAAAAAATGTGGCCACATGGGTGGCAAAGTCTTGGTACCGACTCAAGAAGCGGTTCAAAAACTTGTTTCCGCTCGACTGGCAGCAGATGTTATGGGAGTGCCAACTGTTTTGTTGGCCCGGACTGATGCAGAAGCTGCGAACCTACTGACATCGGATGTAGATCCCTATGATGCCTCATTTATAACAGGCGAACGCACTTCAGAAGGATTTTATATCGTAAAAAATGGTTTAGAGCAATCCATTTCTCGTGGCGTTGCCTATGCACCATATGCAGATCTAGTTTGGTGCGAAACCGGCAAACCTGATCTTGGCTTTGCTCGTGAATTCGCTGAAGCAGTTTTGGCTGAAAATCCTGACCAATTATTGGCATACAATTGCTCACCTTCATTCAATTGGAAGAAAAATCTAGACGATGCTGAGATTGCCTCTTTTCAAGAGAAAATCGCAGAAATGGGTTACAAATATCAGTTTATCACTTTGGCGGGTATTCACAATATGTGGTATAACATGTTTGATTTGGCTTATGACTATGCTAAAGGCGAAGGCATGAAGCACTATGTAAACAAAGTGCAAGAGCCTGAGTTTGAAGCTGCAAAAAAGGGTTATACTTTTGCATCACATCAGCAAGAAGTTGGGGCTGGCTATTTCGATGATGTTACTACGGTAATTCAGGGAGGCTTGTCATCTGTTACCGCATTGACGGGTTCCACGGAAGAAGAGCAGTTTAACTAAGAAATGTTTGCCTAACAACTACACTTTGCTTCATTAAATGAAGCATATTTTTTTGGTTGGTTTCTTATGTTTAATGATTTCTCGGACACATTGTCACTTACGATTGCTAAACAGATTCTGAGTGGTTTTGAGAAACACTATCGCAATATCAAAAAAGCCTCAGTAGAGGCAAAAAGGTGCTTTGAAGAAAGGGAATGGGAAAAAATTGAAGAGGATTCAAAACGTAGACTTAATTTCTATGACAAGCAAGTTAATGCCTTCTGCAAAAAACTTTCTACCGATCTCAATCTAAAAAAACAAAGCGTTTACGGTGCTAAAGCTACAATGCATCAGCAAACACATTTGGACAAATTCAATTCTGATTTTTGGAAAAGGACTAAACTTTCCTACATCGAGCTGATTACACAACATAAACAGCCGGAATTGGCGGAGACCTTTTACAACTCAGTCTTTTGTCGTTTATTTTCAAGAAGCTTTTACAACAATCAATATATTTTTACCAAACCCTGCGTCTCGCTTAGCTACATTGACATGGATGAACCTGTTGTTGAAAGCTTCTTTATTGAGCAAGGACAACTCAAAGATAGCTTCACTCAAATCCTTAAAAGTTTTTCATTTAATTGTAAGTTCGGTAACCTCGATCAGGACATACAACGATTACAGGATCAACTCTTTAAACAAATACCTCGTTTAAAATCCCAAACTTTCGAAATTCAAGTAATCAAGACCCCTTTCATTAGAGGTAAAGGTGCTTACATTGTTGGCAAAATTATTTCCCAACTTTACTCAGACCAACCACTCTTAATTGCCCTACTGAATGATAAGAAGAATGGACTTTATGTTGACACTTTACTCACTGATACTGGAAGTATTGCAGTTGTGTTTAGCTTCTCTAGGTCATACTTCTTTATTACCACCGACTACCCCGCAGCTATAGTTGATTATTTAATGACACTTATGCCAGGAAAAACAAGAGCGGTATTATATAGCGCCATTGGTCTGCATAAGCAAGGCAAGACTCTTCTCTATAGACACTTTTTAAAATATTCAAAAATCACTAGTGAAAAACTAATCATAGCCCCTGGAATCAAAGGTATGGTTATGTCGGTTTTCACCTTCCCGATGTACCCTTATGTTTTTAAGGTAATTAATGATCAATTTGCACCTCCCAAGATGGGTACAAAAGAAATGGTTAAAGAGAAATATTATTTCGTCAAAAATCATGTTCGAGTTGGCAGACTTGCTGATACATGGGAGTTTTCCAATGTTGCTTTCCCAATGAAGTATATTGACGAATCTTTACTTGATGAGTTAAAAAATAAAGCTGGGTCAAATTTAGAGTTTGAGGATGATCTTCTGATTGTCAAACATATGTATATAGAAAACAAAATGACGCCACTTAACATCTACCTTGAAACAGCCAATAAAGAACAACAAACACATATCATTAATGACTACGGTAAAGCGATTGATGAATTGATTAATTCAAACATTTTTCCTGGAGATATGTTGACAAAAAATTTCGGCGTTACACGTCATGATCGTGTCGTTTTCTATGACTATGATGAAATCACTTTAATGAGTACGCCGGCTTTTAAAAAGATACCAAAATCAAGGACTTACGAAGAAGAGATGTCATCAGAGCCATGGTATTACGTCGGTCCAAATGATGTCTTTCCTGAAGAATTCAAATACTTTATGTTTCCAACTGAACATATGAAAAAGACATTTAATGCTCGTTATAGAAAATTACTGGATGCTGAATATTGGGAATCGATTCAAGAAAATATTAAAAAGAATGGTGTGATGGATTATTATCCATATGGTTCTGAAAAAAGGATGTGTGAAATCTATGGAGAAGGAAATGAATGAGACAACCTCTGACATATCAGATAGGCTACACCCTAATGTACAGTATTTAGAACAAGGATATAAAAGTTACGGTATACAAACTTCATTTTCAGGCTATATTGTTACTATCAAGTGTTATGAAGACAATTCACTTGTTGAGGAAGCATTAAAAGCTAATGGCAAGGGCTCGGTATTGGTAATTGACGCAGGTGGCTCAATGAACTGTGCAATGCTAGGGGATAAAAGAGCAGCTGACGCCATCAAAAATGAGTGGGAAGGTATTTTAGTTCATGGATTGATTAGAGACTCTGCAACAATCAATAGAATGAAGGTTGGTATTCGTGCACTTGGAGTTTGCCCACTTAAAAGTGTTAAAAAGGGAATCGGTGACAGCAACATAGTACTCAATTTTTCAGGAGTTATATTCACTCCAGGTGAATATTTATATGCTGACGAAGATGGTGTAATTGTTGTCAAAGAAAAGGCATTTTTATGAGTAAAAAAAAGTATATCGTTGACAATCTCACTGTTGAACAAAGCCTATTTGATTTTATTGAAAATGAGGTATGTGAAGGTTTGGACATTTCTGCCAAAAATTTCTTTCAGTCTCTTTCTGATATTTTGAGTGATTTGCAGGATGAAAATACTCAACTTCTAAAAAAGCGTGACTCTCTTCAAACTCAAATTGATAAATGGCATATAGAGAATAATGAGATAGATCCAGCTGCCTATAAAAGCTTCCTCAAAGATATTGGCTATATTGTGAGCGAACCTCCCAAATTCTCAATTGATGTTGATAGAGTGGATGATGAAATTGCTAATATTGCTGGACCTCAATTAGTGGTGCCAATAACCAATGAAAGATTTGTACTCAATGCAGTTAACTCTCGTTGGGGAAGTCTATTTGATTCTTTATATGGAACCAACGTTATACCTAATAGAGGTAGTATGACAAAATCTTTTGCTCACAACCTTCAACGCGTTAACAGAACGGCTGAATTGGCTTGTGATTTCTTGGATGAGGTTGTTCCCCTAAAAGGTGCATCTTACAGACAGATTTCCTCAAGATTGAGATACACAGAAGCATTGATTTTTAATTTGAATAATGGTGAAGTAGCTACCTTGGTCAACCCTGAGCAATATATTGGTGTTGGTGATACAGGGAATATACTACTAAAAAATAACAATCTCCATATTGAAATTATTGGAGACCAAAAAAGGAGCTTTCACAAAAGCGGTATTTTTGACGTTATATTAGAGTCAGCTGTTAGCACTATTGTTGACTTCGAGGATTCCGTTTCAACGGTAACCTTTTCCGAAAAGATCCATGCTTATCGAAACTTTTTAGGTTTAATAAAGAGAGAGCTCAGCGCCTCATTTACTAAAGGTGGAGAGGAAATGACACGTTCAATGAATATAGATAAGCAATATACTGATATTAAGGGTCAAAAATTTACCTTGCCTGGAACGAGCATGACCTTAGTTCGTAATGTTGGCCTTCATATGATGACAGATCTCGTGAAAAATTCAGACGGTTCTCCTACACCTGAAGGTATTTTGGATGCAATGATTATTTCATTGATTAGCCTTCACGACCTAAAAAGTAAATCAAACTCAAAAAAGGGGAGTATTTACATTGTCAAGCCTAAACTTCATGGCCCAGAAGAAGTTGCATTTACTGTGAAGCTATTTTCTTTGGTTGAAAAATCGCTAGGTCTTAGTGAAAACACTCTAAAAATTGGCCTAATGGATGAAGAAAGACGAACCAGCGTTAATTTAAAAGCCTGCATAAAAGAAGCTGAAAATAGAATTATTTTTATAAATACCGGATTTCTTGACAGAACTGGTGATGAAATACGCACATCAATGTTCGCTGGAGCTATGAGATGTAAAAATCTTATCAAGGAGGAAGAATGGTACGACGCCTATGAAAAAAACAATGTCAACACCGCATTAAAGTGTGGCTTTCACAAAAAAGCTCAAATAGGAAAAGGTATGTGGCCACAACCTGATTTGATGAGAGAGATGCTCGACACGAAGATTAATCACCTTGAAGCGGGTGCTAATTGCTCTTGGGTGCCCTCTCCAACAGCTGCAACTCTACATTCTACTCATTATCATCTTTTTAATGTTTTCGATTGCCAGAAAGAGCTGTTATCAACCAATCTAGAAACAAACCAAAAACAACTACTAGCGATTCCTTTGCTGAAGTCTTCAGAACAATTATCTGAGGAAAATTTAGTCAGTGAGATTAATAATAATGCACAAAGCATTTTGGGTTACGTAGTCAAATGGATTAATCAGGGTATTGGTTGTTCTAAAGTTCAGGACATTAATCATGTTGGACTTATGGAGGACCGCGCAACTCTTCGAATTTCATCTCAACACATGGCAAACTGGTTACATCATAAAATTTGTACACCAGAACAATTAGAGCAAGCATTTCACGATATGGCTAAGATTGTTGATAAACAAAACCAAAGAGATCCTCTCTATACCAACATGTCACCAGACTATACAAGTCTTGCCTTTCAAGCCTCTCTGGCACTTGTTTTTGAAGGAATAAAGCAACCAAATGGTTATACCGAAGAAATCTTAACGCGTTACAGACGTAAATTTTTAGGTCTAGATTAAATTATAGATGTCACGAATAAGTATTTATATGCCGATAAAGTTGACATTAATGTATTGAAGGAGAAATTATGAAGAAAGTACTAAAACTTACACTTGAAGACACAAAGAAAATGATGGATGCTGCCATTAATAAAGCAATTGATATAGGTATAGATATGGATATCGCTATTGTGGATGATGGTGGTCACCTCATATTATTTACAAGAATGGATAATGCAAAAATTACAAGTATTAATGTCTCTATCGATAAGGCATTTACTGCGGCGGCAGCTAGAAAAGCGACCTTAGATTATGGTAAATCTGTTATTAATCACGGCCCAGCATTTGGCATCCAAACTTCACATCAAGGTCGTTTTTGTGTAGTTGGTGGTGGCTTACCGCTTTTTGTTGACGGTCAGATTGTTGGTGGGATTGGTTGTAGTTCTGGCAGTTCTGACCAAGATATAGTAGTTGCTCAAGCAGGGATTGACGCATTACTTTCTGTTGAATAAAAAAAACTAGTCCTATCCTTTAAATGCGTTATCAGAAAGAAGATAATCTAATTCTTCCATAGTGCTCATTCGCCCTAAAATTTCATTTCTATGTGGGAAACGACCAAACCTCTTCACGATATCCCTATGATGCTTCGAATATTCATCATTGAAATCATATTTCTCAAAAAGTGTGACTTGCATGTTTTGATGCTCAAGATTTTCACTGTGCATTAAAGGCATAAAGAGGAAAAGTAATTCTTCAGTATTTAAAATTTCATCATAGCCGTTATCAATTGCTTTTAAAGCGACTTCAACAGCTAATTTCTCGGTCTGAAAGCTTTTAGCTTTCCCTCTAAACATATTTAAAGGAAACTGATCCAAGATAATGATCAACGCCAAACAACCTTGAGGTGAATCTTGCCAATCGTTAAGTTTTCCAGATGCGGCGTTTATCCAAAGTTTTTCATAACGCTGCTTTATTTCATTGTCTATTTCAGGAGTCGATGAAAACCAATGTTTTCTACTTTTTTCAGAAAACCAATATTTAATGACATCAGAATGATTCATAGTTACCGATGGCATTTTCTTTTTGATACTGAAAAACCTGCCTAATAAAACAAATATTTAAAGTTTAACGATGTTTCGTATCACTACCGTAGTCTTTATATTTAGCTAAATGTCGGACTGGCTTGCTCAATGCATCTTTCCTGAATGGGTCACCGAGTTCACGAGTGCACATGATTTCAATAATTGTTGTCTTTCTTTCATTCATTTGCATGTCTACGGCATTTTTCAGTGCTGGACCAACATCCTCAAGTTTGTCAACACGAACACCTTCAGCACCCATTGACTTTGCAATACTAACAAAATCTTGATCTGTAAGCTCAGCTGCAACGAAACGTCTGTCATAGAAGTCTACTTGATTCTTCTTTTCTGCACCCCAATGGCGGTTATGGAAAACAACCGCAGTGACAGGGATATCATGTCGAACACATGTCATCGTCTCAACCATACTCATTGCCCAAGCGCCGTCACCCGCATAAGAGACAGCAGGTCTATGTTGTGCAGCAGCTTTTGCACCGATTATGGTTGGGAAGGCATAACCACAATTACCCCAGCTCATTGCTGCAAAGAAGCTACGAGGTTTTTCAAATCGAAGATAACTGTTTGCAACAGAATTGATATTACCAATATCTGTTGACACCATGACATCTTCAGGCATTGCTTTTTCTAGTTCACGTAAAACCTGTCTAGGATGAAGCCAACCCTCTTCCTTATTAGCGATCATATCCATGCTGTAAGAATCGGTTTCATGAATCCATTCATCAAGCTCTAATTCCCAAACTGCTTTTTCATCGGCAATCTTTTGTGCTCTTTCTACTTTTGAAGTATCACAGACAAGTTTTTCAGAAGCTAATTTATCGCAAAGCGCTTCAGCCACAGCTTTTGCATCACCACAAATACCTATGGTAATTGACTTAACCAGTCCAAGCATTTTATGGTCTGCGTCTATTTGGATAATTTTGGCGTCTTTTGGCCAATAATCCATTCCGTGCTGGGGTAACGTTCCAAATGGTCCTAAGCGTGTTCCTAATGCGATAACAACATCTGCCTGTGATATAAGTTTCATGCCTGCTTTCGAGCCTTGATATCCTAATGGTCCACACCAGAGATCATGACTTGCAGGAAAAGAGTCATTATGTAGATAACTATTCACAACTGGAGCACCTAAACGCTCAGCCAACGCTATACATTCTTGAACACCATCGGCCATCACTACACCACCACCAGAAACAATTACAGGAAATTTAGCCTTGGCGATTAAAGCTACAGCTTCATTTAAAGTTTCTTCGCCACCCGTACCTCGATCAATTCTTCGAGGTTGAGGGATTGTAAATTCACCTTCTGCATAGAAATAATCTCTCGGTATATTGAGTTGAGTAGGTGCCATTTCGCTCATTGCTCTATCAAAACAACGGCCTGTAAATTCAGCCATTCTCATTGGATTGACGACATGACCTTGATATTTAGTAAATTCTTGAAACATTGGTAGCTGATTGGTTTCTTGGAATCCACCCAGACCAATACCGCCAGTGCCAGCCTCAGGAGTAACAATGACTACTGGACTATGAGCCCAGTATGCTGCAGCAATTGCTGTCACACAGTTCGATATACCTGGACCATTTTGGCCAATACAAACGCCATGCCTTCCACTCACTCTGGAATAGCCATCAGCCATATGAGCAGCGCCCTGTTCATGAACCACTGGAATAAATCTTATGCCCGCAGGTTCGAAAATATCCATAGCATCCATGAATGCTGAACCCATAATACCAAAGATATCCTTAACATCATTCGCAACCATTGTTTCAACAAAGGCCTCACTTGCAGTCATTTTCGACATTCTTACTTCTCCTAATAAAATTAACTTTGTAGCGCGTCAAGCGCTGAAACGTATTCATAACCCAAATCTTCAGCCACCTCAAGACATGTTACCTTACCTTTATGAACATTCAAACCAGCTCTAAGGTGTTCGTCGTCAATCAATGCCTGTTTCACTCCTTTATTGGCAATCGCAATCGCGAATGGCAGAGTGACATTGTTAAGCGCAAATGTTGATGTTTTGGGAACACCACCTGGCATATTGGCTACACAATAATGAACAACATCATCCACCACATATGTTGGATTTGCATGCGTTGTTGCTTTGGACGTTTCGAAACAACCGCCTTGGTCTATTGCCACATCAACAACAACCGAACCGGGCTTCATTGCCTTAATCATCTCTTTTGTAACTAGTTTTGGCGCTTCAGAACCTGGAATTAAAACCCCTCCAATGACTAAGTCGGCTTTTACTACATATTTCTCAATTGTGCTATGAGTTGAAAAAACGGTATTCGTACTGCGACCAAATTGCTGCCAATGCTTCTCTAATGTATCTGGATTGTTGTCAAGTACCCAAACATCAGCCCCCATTCCTACAGCCATATGAGCGGCATGAGCACCTACTACACCTCCGCCCAAAATTACAACTTTTAATGGGTTAACACCAGGAACACCTCCAAGCAAGGCCCCCATTCCCCCATTAGGGTGCTCCAAAAAGTGTGCACCCGCCTGAACAGCCATTCTCCCAGCAACTTTTGACATTGGCGCCAATAGTGGCAAGCCGCCTCGAGGGGAAGTTACAGTCTCGTAAGCAATGCATGTAGCGCCACTTTTTACTAAATCTTTTGTCTGCTCAGGATCTGGAGCGAGATGAAGATAAGTATAAAGTATTTGACCCTCTCTAAGCATAGCGCGTTCATTTGCCTGAGGCTCCTTAACCTTGATAATCATTTCTGCAGTTTCAAAAACCTCTTCAGCAGTCGCCATAATTTCAGCACCATTATCGATGTATTCATCATCACTTGCTCCAATTCCGTTTCCAGCATTGGTTTGGACTATCACTTTATGACCGTTTCTGACAAGCTCCTTAACACTTCTTGGTGTTAAGCCCACCCTGTATTCGTGGTTTTTGATTTCTGTTGGTACTCCGATAATCATCAAAATATCCTGTTTATAAAAAACGTGAAATTATACTGAAACTAGCGTTCAATTTAACTATTAATTAACCTCAAGGGCGCTGTCAACAGCTTCAACTATAAGATCGACTTCATTCCTAGTGCATATAAAGGCGGGGCTAAATAGCAATACATTATTGTTATGCTCAAAACATCTATTGGTTCTTCCAATCATTACCTTGTTTTTCAAGCAATGGCCAACGATTGACATTGCAACTGTTTCATCGACTGGCTCCCTAGTTTTCCTATCTTTGACAAGCTCTACACCGCAAAATAAACCCTTTCCGCGAACTTCTCCAATGATTTGATGTTTTTCTTCAAGTTCATGCAACCTACTTTTTAGGTAATCGCCAACAGTGTTGACATTTTCAAGAAGCTTATCTCTCTTAATTATATTCAAGGTTTCCAAGGCGGCGGCTGGACCAGCTGTACATCCTCCAAATGTAGATATATCTCTAAAATAGCTGTCAGGGTTACTTGGATCCTCCTTAAACATTTCAAAAACCTTATCGGTAGTAACTGTTACCGATATCGCTGCATAACCAGCCGCCAGACCTTTTGCTGTAGTGACAATATCGGGTTGCACATCGTAATTTTGATAACCAAACCATTTTCCTGTCCTTCCAAGGCCGCAAACCACTTCGTCAATATGAAGCAACACATCATATTTTCTACAGATTGATTCAATGATTGGGAAATACTCTGGAACAGGAGTAATAACTCCACCACCTGCAGTTATTGACTCTAAAAC
Organism: uncultured Gammaproteobacteria bacterium; assembly: GCA_963989885.1. Taxonomy (GTDB): domain Bacteria; phylum Pseudomonadota; class Gammaproteobacteria; order PS1; family Pseudothioglobaceae; genus Pseudothioglobus. The sequence continues at coordinate 4,464 of CAXDLF010000026.1, read as the reverse complement.
TACAGAACCGACATTTTCTGCCCCCTCTTTTTGGATAACATCTTCAAGAGCATGAGCACACTCAATATTGCATTCACCATATTTTTTGCCAAACGGACAGCGGTAACAGCAACAATTTGGAATTTCAACGAAACCAGGCGCAAATGGACCATATTGCTTTGTTCTTTGAATTTGACCAGATGAACTCATTGCTCCAATGGTTGTTCCATGGTAGTCACGGTCACGATATATAATTTTATGTTTTTTTCCTTGATTTTGAAAATGAGCAATTTGTCGTACCATTTTGTAGCCTTTTTCATTAGCCTCAGAGCCAGAATTTGAATAGTAAACACGATCTAAACCAGGCATTATCGATGCTAACTCTTTTGCATATTGTGCAGCTGGCTCATTACCAAAAACGCCTGCAAAGTAAGGAATTTTTGACAACTGATTACTGACAGTTTCTACCATTTCATCCCTTCCATAGCCAAGGTTGACTGTCCACACTCCGCCAGAAGTTGCGTCCAGATATTCATCACCCTTGGTATCAGTGACATACATCCCTTTTCCTTTTGAAACCACAAGAGGGTCAATCGATTCAAAAGCTTTGTGCTGTGTTAAATGATGCCAAACATGTTTCTTATCATTTTGTATAATCGTGCTTTCAGACATAAAATTCCTTTATATTTAAATTATTTTAATTCACAGTAATGAATTGTAAAATCATACCAATAAGATCAATATTGTTATGGATATTATCATAAAAAAAATTAAAGCAATGATTCGATAAAAATGCTACTTATTTTTATAAAAAAAATATTCTTATGCCTTCTATTGACTATTGGATTGATTCAATCATCTTTAGCAATATCAAATGAATCAGACTTTAAGATCTACAATAACCAGCAATTTAATCCTTTTATCAAATACATTGATGTTGAAAATCTTAGGTTTTTTTCATTGGAAGAAGTTTCAAATGAATTTCTTAAAAAAGTTGGGAAGGCTTATTTATTGTTATTGGAAGACAACAAAAAGATAGATTATGAAATGAGAGCTCAATATTTAGATATTAGTAAAGATCATTTTATCTATCAAAGAATAGGTAAACAAAGTCCAGAATATTATGAAAATAAATTTAATACTAGTTTTGATAGATTGCCACATTCAAGAACTATAGAAAATGGGCCATTTAGAGATAATGTAACTGATTATATTTGGGAATACAAAAAAGGCAATGCTAGTCAAATTAATGAAGTAATTGAACACCTACTACATACCATAACTAATGTAGCTTTTACAATTCAATTTTCTGATTGGGATTGGCAAAACCCTTCATCTTTAATTAGCCTTGCATCGCAAGAAGCAATAGATAAAGGTATATATAACATTTCAGACTATAGAGAAATCCTAAATAGAGGTGACAGAGAAGGATTTAACAAAGTTATTACAACTGAGTTTGCATATTGGCTCATTGCTGCTGAATGGGGCTTAGGAGACTTTTTAGAGATTCCAAATAGCGAGTTTAAGCTTAATAATTACAAAGAAATTACTAAGACACTCCCACTTGGACATAGGCTTTATAAGTGTTATGTTGAAAAAATTCTAAGTCCACCAAAATTAGATGATCTTCTATCAATATTTCCAATTAATGGATATTTATCCCAAGACTCTAAGCAACAAGATACTGATAATGATATATACGACTGTCCTCAGCAAAATGTCAATTCTAGTGGTCTTTCTACCAATCTCGATGAGGATGCAAATTCTAATGGATTATGCAGAGGAGAGATTAAAGAATTTTGGGACGAGTACTTGGAGTTAAATACAAGAGAATTTAACTCTGAAGGTTATTTGTTTATAGCTGTGGGAGAAGATGGAAGATGTGAATATGGGATGGGTAGAAGCGAAAACGATGGATTTAATGATTGCACTAGATGGAAAGATGAAAACAATATCTTTGGACAGTGCGAACTTTATGCTAAAGGTGAACAGATCCTATGGAATGAGCATTCTGAATAGTATTCTTAAACAACAAGGATTTTAGATAAAGTTTTATTAAACTCTAATTTTCTCATTCAAAGGATCATACATTGGCCTTAATGATGCACTGGCCTTCTCTATAACTCCTTCAACCTCAATACAATATTCAGCACTCAACAAATCTTCTTCACTTTCATCGGGCTTACAACCAATATAGCCCAATCCAACTGCTCCACCTAATGTATGGCCGTATGCTCCACTACTCAAATAGCCGATTATCTCGCCATTCTTGAGGATAGGCTCGTTATGGTAGAGCATTACATCTGGATCCATTAAAAGGAATTGCATCATCCTCTTCTCGCACCCGCTAGTTTGCTTTTTCTTGACGGCATCATAACCAATGAATTTTCCGTATTTAGAAGGTTTTTTATCTGGTTTCACAACAAATCCTAGACCTGCATCGAGAACATGATCTTCATCTGTAATGTCGTGACCGAAATGTTTGTAAGCTTTTTCAATACGGCAACTGTCTACAGCATGCATACCACAAAGTTTCAAAGAAAATTTTTCACCTGCTGATTCAATCAATTCAGCAATATAGTTAGAAAACTCAATGGGAAAATACAACTCCCATCCCAACTCACCAACATAGGTAATACGGTGTGCACGAACCGTTGCCATGCCGATTTCCAGATTACAGACACTAGTAAATGGGAGATTTTCATTACTTAAATCAGTATCTGTTAATGATTGTAGAAGTTCCCGTGAATTGGGACCCATAATTGCAATACAACCTTCTGCACTTGTAGAGTCAAATAAAGAGCAGTTCGCATTCTCAGGCATATTCTTCTTTAGCCAGTTCATATCACGGTTTGCACATAGCGTGCCACTTACAACAAGATAATCATCAACATCTAAACGCGTGATTGTGACGTCAGCCTCAATTCCACCTTTTTCATTTAACCATTGAGTATAAACAATCCTTCCTTTTGAAACATCAACATCGTTTGCACAAATGAGTTGAAGATAATCCATTGCATCAGAGCCCTTGATTCTAATTTTGGAAAATGATGACATTTCATACATACCAACAGCTTCTCTGATAGCTTGATGCTCTAATTTGTGAAAGTCGAACCAATTTTGTTTTCCCCATGAATACTCATATTCAGCTTTAATCTTACCAATCAAATGTTGCGGCACAAACCAGTTAGCCCTTTCCCATCCTGCTACCTCCCCAAAACAGGCGCCACGATCTTTAAAGAATTGATACAGTGGTGTTCGACGAAGCTCTCTAGCAGTAGTATATTGGTGATATGGGAAATGATTTTCATATAGATAACCTAGCGTCTCTGTGACTCGATTAGCTAGGTAAAGTTTATTATTTTGGAATGGATCGTTTCTTCTGATATCGACCTCCCATAAATCGCAGGGAGGCTCTCCACCAACAATCCATTCTGCAAGATATTTACCCGCCCCTCCAGCAGCCTGAATACCAATTGAATTAAATCCAGCTGCAACAAAAAAGTTTCTTAATTCAGGTGATTCTCCGATTTGAAAATTATCATCAGGTGTGAAACTTTCCGGGCCATTGAAAAAGGTTTCTATACCTAAGTTTTCAATTACTGGCAATCTCTTCATTGCCAATTCAAGGTAAGGCATGCAGTGCTCTAAGTCATCTTCTATTTGGTCAAAACAGAAATCTTCGGGTATCCCATTCTGCCCCCAAGGTTTTGCGTTTGGCTCAAACAAACCTATCAAAATTTTTCCAGCATCCTCTTTATAATACGCAGACTCATCGGGTACTCTTACAACAGGCATATCGCCTAAATCTGGAACGGATGAGGTTAGAAAATAAAAATGCTCACAAGCATGGAGAGGTACTGAAACTCCAGCCATTTTGCCAATTTCCCTTGCCCACATTCCTCCACAGTTAACAACAACACTGGATTGTATGTCACCCAATTCAGTCTGGACACCCTTGACTTTTCCGTTTTCTTTATGGATTCCAGTCACTTTAAGGTCTTCAAATATTTTTACTCCGCTGTTTTTAGCCCCTTTAGCAAGAGCCATTGCAACGTTTGTACAATCAGTTTTACCATCTTGAGGAATCCAGGCTCCACCTACAGCATCATCTAAATTAAATAGATTGATTTTATCTTTGAGTTCTGAAGGTGACAGTATCTGAACATCAACCCCATGGACTTTAGCTAGAGAGGCGTTTCTTTTAAATTCCTTGAGTCTTTCCTCATTAGTTGCAATACTCACAGAGCCTGTGCGTCGATAGCCTGTCGCCATACCTGTTTCAGATTCCAATGTCTCATATAGATTTCCCGAGTACTTAACCATTTGAGTTAGGTTCAGAGATGAGCGCATTTGACCCACAAGTCCTGCGGCATGCCAAGTGGTTCCAGAAGTAAGTTTTTTTCGCTCTAAAAGGACAATATCGGTATGGCCAAGTTTGGCGAGATGGTAAGCCACCGAGCAGCCAATAACACCTCCACCAAT
>CAXDLF010000025.1:0-18251 GCA_963989885.1 uncultured Gammaproteobacteria bacterium | reverse complement strand
GCCTTTTATGCCAAAGGCCATGAATTTGCTGATGTCATTACAATGGGTCGTACACAGCTCCAAGACGCAGTGCCGATGACTCTCGGTCAGGAATTCTGTGCCTTTGGGGACACCCTATTACTCGATATTGACAGGCTCAATGAAATGTCAGAATTATTTTTGGAAATAAATTTAGGGGCGACAGCAATTGGTACTGGAGTTAATTCCCATCCTGAATATCCAAAATTAGCTGTAGAGGCACTGGCAGAATTATCAGGTTTACCGTTAGTGGTTGATCCACACACGATTGAGGCGACATCCGATACAAGTGCTTTTGTTTCGTTTTCATCCGTTCTCAAGCGTCTTGCCATAAAACTTTCAAAAATATCCAATGATCTAAGGTTATTGTCTTCTGGCCCAATCGCTGGTTTTAACGAGATTAATCTTCCTGCTGTACAGGCGGGATCTTCAATGATGCCAGGCAAAGTCAACCCCGTTATTCCTGAGGCAGTTAACCAAACAGCCTTTCAAGTGATAGGCAATGACCTGGTGATTAGTTTAGCTGCTGAAGGGGGACAACTGCAGCTAAACGCTTTTGAGCCGGTATTGGCGGTAAATATCCTGCGTTCATTACGCTATATGACCAATGCGATAGTCATGCTCAGAACGAAATGTGTGGAGGGTATTACAGCCAATGTTGAAGTGTGTGAGAAATATGTTGAAACCAGCCCTGGTATAGCGACATTTTTTACTCCGAAGTTGGGTTATAAAGAGTCGGCTCGTATTGCCAAAAAAGCACTTAAAGAGGGAATTACTGTTCGTGAGATTGTTATCCAAGAAGGCCTCATGACTGAGGATCAGGTAAATGAAGTTTTACATGTGGATAACTTAACAAAGCCCAATATCCTATAAACTTTGTATTTTCAACCTCTTTTACATTTCAAATGGAATTTTGACATGACTTCAAGGTGACTTATAATTAAAGTATGGATGTTGGTCAGCTTACCTCACAATTTATCCTTAGACATATTTCTCTCGGCATACTACTGATTTTTATATGCTGTCTTCTTGCTCCTAGTCAGAGCTACTCTGAAGACTTAGGTTTACAGAGTCTCAGCATGCGCGCGCGCGTTTCAGATCACACCGTACTTGGAAAGGTTGCGCCCGAGGAGTTTGAGGAGTACGACGTAGCGGCGAACTTCGCGTTACCATGGCAGAGCTATTCCACGTCAGGCTGGGGTAGAGGTTCGCGTTTGATGGCGAGTGCCGGAATTTTACGAGGAGCGGGAGAAGATGCACTCGTTGTTTCTCTCATCCCCGAATTGACCCTAGGGAGTGAAGACGGTAGGTTTACACTGGATTTGGGAGTAGGTGTAGCTCTGTTTAGCAGGAGTCGCTTTGGGGAGCAGGATTATGGAGGTCCTTTCCAGTTTGCCTTGACACTGGGCGTCAGCGCTCCACTCTATAAGAAGCTGGGGCTTGGCTATCGGTTTCTACACTATTCTGATGCTAGTGTTAATGGTCCTCACACGATCGGGGCTGATTTCCACATGATTGAGTTTAATTATAAGCTTTGATTATCGCAGTTGAAAATAAAATATAGCTCACTATATATCAAAAGAAATTTGGACTTTTGAAGCCTGGGATTTCATCTCCATATCGATTAAATTGACACGAGTTTATATTACTGATATAAAACAAGGTCCACTGATTGATAATTCACCGGATTGAAATAAATTAATGATAAATACACTATTCAATAATATATTACGTGAGTGGCCAACATGGGTGGCTATTTTTATCGTATATACGCTTTGGTGGGTTATCCTTGATCATTATGAGATTGTCCCATTTGCATCAGTATTTTTAATTCTTATATTAACATTTCATGGTTCGGTGCAACATGAGTTGATACATGGTCATCCTACTAATAATCAAAAAATTAATGATTTATTAGCCTCTCCTCCTCTTGGACTTTGGTGCCCATATCAAATTTACAAATACTCACATCTTACTCATCATAATAATGCCAATTTAACGATACCTGAGAGTGATCCTGAGAGTTATTATGTCAGCGAACAGAGGTGGGATGGTTTAAGTAAATGGCGTCAAAAATTAGCTATCTTTAATATGACACTATTTGGTCGTATTATGTTGGGTCCTTTGTGGTCTCTTGTTTTTCTTAGGAGGCAGATGTTTAAGAGTTTGAAACGCTCAACATTGTCTGATGCCTTCATTTGGATATCTCATGATTTACTCTCTTTAACAATGCTCTTGTTTGTTTGGTTCTTTTTTGAAGTTAATATTTTGATATATATTGGATGTGCATACATTGCTCAATCATTGACACATATTAGGAGTTTTTATGAGCACCGCGCGGTTAGTAATCCAAATCATCGCTCAATCATAATGAAAGCTTCGTTACCAATGCGTGTGTTGTTCTTAAATAACAGCTATCATTCTGTTCATCATGAAAACCCAAATATGAGTTGGTACCGACTACCAAAAGAATATAGTGATAGGCTAGATTATTACCACGATTTGAATGGAAATTATATAGAATCAGGTTATATCAAGTGGTTTACAAGCTATCTATTCAAACCTGTCACCCACCCCAAGCATTTGGGTTTTTAGCTTATTTGCATGCTGAATGAGTCTATCGCTATAGGAATGTATGCGCTTAATTCTGAGTTGGAAAATGCATGGAAAACTTTGTTTTCAGTAGCTGGTGAAAATAACCCAAGTTTGCGACTACCTGGCACAGTATTAAACACCATTGATGATGAGATTGTTTCTTCTGAGAAGACTAGATTAAGTCATGTTTGTGGTTATCCATTGGTGAATCAATATGCTGGCCAATTGAAGCCTCTTTGTGCCCCTCATTTTGATATTGATGGCGTTAACGGGGCTGAGTATTTTAGCTACTTCATGGTCAAAAAAACAATGCCAATAAATTCAATTGTTGAGAGCGATGGACTTATTGCTGCAGTCAATACTATAAATTCAAATAGTGGTATGAATGTTTTGCGTCATGAAATAGAAACAATAAACAAACTGGGGGCAATTGAACAGTTTTTTAAAGAACTCAAGATTTCTGGTTCTCATAAAAATAGTCTGCAATATCTTATCGATGAAAAAGCTGACATTGCTTCCATTGATGCTGCTAGTTATTATTTCTTGCAAAGAAATAATCCAGAATTAAATTCCCAGTTAAAGGTAATTGGACGTTCTGTCAAAACGACAAGTCCTCCATTTGTCACACATTTCAACAATCCATTATGTGACTCAATAGATTTAATGGAGACGTTAAACAAGGCACTAATAGAACTTCCCTCGAAGCAGCAAGAAATTTTAAATATTGAAAGGTTTGTAGATGTTTCATTTTCTGACTATGAGAAACTACTATATTTATAATAAGTTCAAGTTGATATACAATCCTATAAAGTTTTATAACTTATTGGTAATGAAAAAAGGAAAAAATCATTTCTAATTTAGAAAAAAAATCAGTAAGAAAAGTTACTGCTATATTAGAGAAAATTAATCATACGGAAGATGTAATTGAACTTGCCGATACAGCAAAGACTGCAATTGACGCTTCAAATTCACTCAAAGTGCCGGTAGGAGCAATAGTTAAAACACTAGTTTTTGTTATTTGTAATGAAAGTGAAGAAATTCCCGTTGTAACTTTAGTAGCAGGTGATAAGAAATGTAAAACAAATAGGTTGCCAAAAATTTTAAATATTAAAGGAACAGTAATCAGGCCTGACGCAAACAAAGCTAAAGAAATTACAGGATATTCAATTGGAGGTGTCTCTCCAGTAGGATTGCCCAAGGAATTAGATTTAATTATTGATACTTCTTTAAAAAGATTTAATAAAGTATGGTCAGCAGCAGGACACACTCATTGTGTGTTTGCTGCTTCTTTTTCACAACTGAGAAAAATGACAAATGCTATAGAGTCAGATGAAATCACTTAAACAAAAACACGTTGTCCCAATAATCTCAAGATTAATTAAATGAAGAAATAAAGATATTGCTTATATACTATCCCTCAACCATCAAAAGGAATTTGGACTTTAGTTTAGATTGACTTATAATCTTATACACAAAATTAAATTATAAAAATTAGGAGAAAATTATGAATATATGCGTCGTATCAACTTTTGACGGTACCACTGATGACTATATGGAAATGTTTAATACTACCAAAGAAAAAGGATCGGGCTTTTTTGGTGATTACGATATAGGCATTATAAGAGAAGGAAAGATTGCTTTGATGATTGACATAACCGATATGGAAAAATTTCAGGAAATAATGGCATCTGAAGAAATGAAAGCGTGGGATGCAAAATTCAACTGTGTCGATGAAGTCTATTCTTTAGAAAAAATGAATTAGTGAAAAACTACTCCTAATCCCTAATTTTGAGCGTGTATTGGTGAGCAGTAAAAGACTTTATAACTAAGCAAAGTCTCTCACCTGAACTAGTAGTTGTCGAATCCTATAATATGCTTGTTCACGGCCACACCTCCTTGTAGTCCATTCAAAGCAAATCATCTAGAAACTTGCCTACCTCTGTGAAGAATCCTTCATCTTTATGAAGTTGTTCTTTCTCCTTATTAAGCCATTGTTCAATGTCGCTTTCGAACCACCTGTTGTTTCTTCCATACTTTTTTGGCGGCGGGAACTCACCTGCTTCTATCATTTGAAATAATCTGGTTCTTTTGAAGCCAACAATCTCGCTTACTTGTTTTTCAGTTAATAGCTTATCCATTATTACGTTTTGCCCTTAAATTGATTAAGAGACAATACCACTTTCTCTAAGGTGTTGAATTTTTTCACTGTCATATCCAAGTTCACTTGATAAGATTTGCTCGCAATGTTCTGATAGATCTGGAGCCGCTGATCTATACTGCAAGGGTGTTTCGGAAAGATTGATTGGGGAGGCAATAGTGTAGACCTGTTTGTCACAATTATCAGGAATTTTCCTGACTAGATTTCGATGTTTTATTTGTGAATGGTTAAAGACTTCTTGCAACGTGTTGATAGGTCCACAGGGGATTTCCAATGTGTTCAATTGATCGACCCACCAAGCTGTCGGCTTTGATAGAAGGAGTGTGCTTAAGTGTTTAATGAGAGATTCGCGATTAATCACACGCTGTTGATTGGTTCGGAAGTTGGGATTATCTGCTAACTCTGGTCGCTCAACAAACTCGCAAAATTTTCTAAATTGATTGTCATTGCCAATCGCAAGCATCATTATTCCATCGCTGGTATTAAAGGTTTGGTAGGGCACGATATTAGGATGGGCATTTCCTTGGCGCTTTGGATTATCTCCAGTTGATAGATAGTTCAGGCCTTGATTGGCAAGGGTTGCTGCTTGCACATCTAACAAAGCGATATCAATATATTGTCCTTTATTAATATGCTTGCGCGCCATCAAAGCTGCCAGTATTGCGTTACTGCAATAGAGTCCGGCCATTATGTCAGCAAGTGCGACTCCTGCTTTCATTGGCTCTCCATTAGCCTCGCCAGTGATACTCATCAGTCCTCCCTCACCCTGTATCATAGCGTCGTATCCGGCCCGTTCTGAAGAAGGGCCAGTTTGGCCAAAACCAGTAATGGAACAGTAAACTAAATTCGGATTAAGTAATTTCAACTTAGGATAATCAAGACCATATCTTGCGAGAGCTCCAACTTTGAAATTTTCAATAAAGACATCGGCATTTTTCACCAAGTCCTTGATAATTTGTTGGCCAGTTTTATGCTGTATATCAATTGCAATAGACTGTTTATTTCGATTGGTAGAGTGGAAGTAGGCTGCTTGAGGAGGTTGAGTGGAGGTTTTTTCCTTGATAAATGGCGGCCCCCAATATCTTGTATCGTCACCTTTTTTGGGTCGCTCTATTTTAATAACCTGAGCACCAAAATCAGCAAGCATCTGTGATGCCCATGGGCCAGCTAAAATACGGCTCAAGTCAATAACCTTGATTCCTTTAAGTGCTCCTGTCATTAGAAAAAAGCTTGTATACCGGTAATCGCTCTGCCCAAGATGAGCGCGTGGATATCATGTGTGCCTTCATAAGTATTAACTGTTTCAAGGTTCATCATATGGCGAATAACGTGATATTCATCGACTATTCCATATGCCCCGTGCATATCTCTAGCACTACGGGCAATATTTAAAGCGTTTCCACAGGAGTTACGCTTCATCATAGAGATGAGCTCAACAGGGCATTGGTCTTTGTCCATTAGACGACCCATCTGTAAGCAGCCTTGCAATCCAAGACTAATATCAGTTAGCATGTCCGCAAGTTTTTTTTGAATGAGCTGATTGCTAGCTAGTGGACGATTAAATTGTTTTCGTTCTAAGGTGTAGTTTCGTGCTGCCTGATAACAGAATTCAGCAGCGCCGAGGACTCCCCAGGCGATACCGTAACGTGCTTTATTTAAGCAGCCAAATGGGCCTGCAAGGCCGCTAATATCGGGGAAAAGGTTTTTTTCGGGCACAAAAACATTGTCCATTACGATCTCTCCAGTAATAGAGGTTCGCAGTGAGAATTTACCATCTATTTTTGGCGCCGACAATCCATCCATGTCCTTTTCAAGAATAAAGCCTCGGACTACATCATCTAGCTTTGCCCAAACAACAAACACATCTGCAATAGGGGAATTGGTAATCCAGATTTTATTGCCGGTTAAACGGTAACCTCCTTCAACCTTTTCGGCACGTGAAGACATTGAAGCAGGGTCGCTGCCTGAGTTTGGTTCAGTTAAGCCAAAACAACCAACCCACTCACCACTGAGCAGTTTTGGTAGATATTTACTTTTTTGTTCTTCGCTACCATAACTATGTATCGGGTGAATTACGAGAGAAGACTGAACACTCATTGCTGAACGATAGCCACTATCAATACGTTCAATTTCACGAGCAATAAGACCGTAGCTGACATAATTGACCTCACTGCCGCCATACTTTGCAGGCAAGGTTGGGCCTAACAGGCCAAGTTCTCCCAATTCGTTCAAAATCTTACGATCAAACGTTTCATTTCGATTAGCCTTCAGCACTCGAGACGCTAAATGTTCCTGACAGTAATCGTGAGCTGTATCACGGATAAGCTTTTCTTCGCCGCTCAGCTGTTCCTCCAAGAACATACTATCTTGCCAGTTAAAATTTGTTAATGATTGGCCCATCTAATTTCCTTGTATGTGGTTATAGGATTTTACTGAATCAAACATTGAGCAGCCACTGATTTAGAAATAATATAACTAGCCGATTAAGCGCCTTAAGGTCTTAAATAAATCGCTCGGCAGAAGACTCCTTTGTTGGCCTTTGGCTGCCATATCAGCCGTTTCTGCGTGTAAACAAGTGGCTAGGGCAAGGCAGTGATTTTGATTTACACCTTGGGCTAATAAGCCACCAATAATTCCACTAAGAACATCACCCATGCCACCTGTTGCCATTCCTGGATTGCCTGCAGTGCAGACGCCGATTGTTGAATTAGCCGAGACACAAACTAAAGACCCCGTGCCTTTTAGCAGAACTTGAGCATTGTACTTTTTGGCCATTTTTTTGACAGCGTAAAATCGGTCTTTTTGGATCTGTGCGGTATCTATATTAAGCAATCTTGCCGCCTCTTTAGGATGTGGGGTGAGTATGTAGGGGTGGTCCATAGTACTTAGCTGGATCTGCTCACGAGCAACAAGATTAAGCGCATCTGCATCTAAAATACTTGGAATATCGGCTTTTAAAGCACAATTCAGCATTTTCCTCGACCAGAGTGATTGACCCAATCCAGGACCAATAATAAGCACACTAGCTTTTTTTAGTAGAGCTTGCAGAGCCTCGTCCGAGTCAACAGCATGTGCCATAATTTCAGGTCGTCTGGACACAATTACACCGATGTGTTCTTGACGCGTGGCAACACTCACCAGTCCTGCGCCAGTTCTAAGTGCGGCCTCGGCTGCCAATAAGCTCGCACCGGCATAGCCATGATCTCCACCAACGACTACAACATGGCCATAGTTGTTTTTGTGTGAACTGGCCTGTCTAGGTTTCAAATGAGTTAGTAGTGAACTTAGTTGCAATTTTATTGCCTCAGGTTCGATTTCTTCAAAGATGCTGGATTTTACTGCTAAGTCTTGGTAGATAATTTCGCCACAGTAATCTGGTCCATGGTTGGTGAACAAGCCCTGCTTAAGTCCAATAAAACTAATCGTTGTTTGCGCCTTAACACATATATTTTCAACATTACCTGTATCGGCATTTAAGCCAGAGGGCAGATCAACAGCAACAACTGCTAGATTACTTTTATTGATTAATTCAATAGCTTCACAGTAGATGCGACTCACTGAACCTTTCAAGCCAGTACCTAGGAGAGCGTCAACAATGACACAATCTTCCAACACCATCTCCGGAGAGAAATTGGCCATTGGAACAGCTGCATCATTGGCAATTTCATAGGCGCGTTTGGCATCACCTTTTAATTGTCGAGGTTGTTTGAGATGTATTAATTGGACTGCAATGCCTTTTTCTTTCGCAAGCGTTGCAATAACGTAGCCATCGCCAGCATTGTTCCCTGAGCCGCAGAAAACCTTGATCGCATGTTTGCGATAGTTCTGGAGAATATATTTGAAAACCGCCATACCAGCGCGTTGCATCATTTGTAAGCCACTGATGTTGTCTCTATCAATGGCCAACCTATCCAAGGCGCGCACTTGATCGCATTTATAAAGATAATTGTCCTGCTTTTTTGCCATGCTCGTGCAACTTGTATGCTTGAGTTCTCTTCTCCTGATACCATAGTAGCATAATTTTCAGTCAGGGGTTATGTGGGGATGTGTTTAGATACTCTACCTTTCAGATGAAACGAAATTTGGACTGTAGATAGTTTCAAATAAAATATAATTCTAGTGTGAAAAAACTCATCCTACTTTTACTACTATCTCTTGGCTTTATAGGTTTTTCATATTCTGGTGGAGATGATAGGGATCAAGAAGAGTTTCTAAACGAACCTGCTGATATCATTGTTGAAGGGGCTGAATCGTTGCTGGAGTCTGGTCAAGGGGAAACAAAACAAGACTCTGAGAACGCAGATGAGATTATAAAGATTATCGCCGAGATAGAACAACAGCTTCAAGAAAAAGAAATTAATGAAACGTCTGAACAAGGGAAAGAAAGCTATATAGAGTCATATCAAGGTGGCTTTATAATGCTCTCTATATTTATCTTGATTATTATCGCTCTGTATTTTTTAAGAAGGCGATTAAGCAAGATTAGATTGGATGAAGATTGAAATATAATTCTAGTATTTGAAAACTTCTATCAATACTGCCTTTTTTAGTTTTATTGCTTATTTTAATTTTTGCTTGCAATTATCGAAGTTTGGTACAAAATATAGCTTGGCTTTTTAACAAAAAATAGAGTAATAATTATGAGTTGGTGGACAAAAGTTTTAGGTGGGGCAGTCGGTTTTATGCTTGGTGGGCCTTTAGGTGCAATGCTTGGTGTGGCATTAGCGGGTAATTTTTCTAAGGGTAAGTCTAATTTTGGCGGATTCGCTAAAAATTACCGTCCGGGCGATCAGCAACGCGTTCAAGCCGCGTTTTTTAGTAGTTTATTTTCAGTAATGGGCTATATTGCCAAAGTCGATGGCAAAGTATCAAAGTCTGAAATTCTCTTAGCACAGCAAGTTATGCAACATATGCAGTTATCGGACGAAATGCAAAAAGTTGCAAAAGATCTGTTTAACCAAGGCAAACAAAAAGATTTCAACTTAGACGAAGTGCTTGAACAGTTCCGTGTTGAATGTCATAGGCGTACACACTTGGTACGCATGTTTTTAGAGATTCAAATCCAAGCCACTTATGCTGATGGCATATTTGACGATAAAGAACATGATGCACTTAAATATATCGCGCAAAAACTACACTTTCCTATTCATGAGCTAGAGAATCTGATTCAGCAATTTTCCGCGACTAGTAAGAATACTAATCAACTAACAGTCAACGATGCCTACGCGATATTGGGTGCGGATAAAAGTCTAACTGATAAGGATCTCAAACGAGCCTATCGCCGATTGTTAGCCCAGCATCATCCAGATAAGTTAGTTGGAAAAGGCTTACCAGAGGAGATGAAAAAAATAGCCAATGAAAAAACCCAAGAAATTATCAGCGCCTATGAGGTCATTAAAAAGCACCGTAGCATGCGCTAATTAAGATGTAATCCTCCTACTATGAAAAAATTAGTATCAATATTTAAATTTTGTTATAAATTTATTTTTCAATTTTTTTCATATGTACTTATTGGCTTTGGAATTTATAAGCCCAAAGGAGAAGAAAAAGAAACTTCTGAATAACTCCCTCCTCTAGACATCAAAAGAAATTTGGACTTTAGTTCAAGTTAAACTTTAGTTCTCGGGTATGATTCGAATACTTACTGACAATAGAAAGGAGAAAGAAATGAGATTTCTGACAACATTCAAAAAAACCAAAGAATGCAGCTTTGAAAGCTGGCTGAAACTAGTTGATGACTTACAACCTCATATGCAAAAAAATGGGCTAAAACTAATAGTGGCAACGGAAACCGAAGATGGAACAAGAATTTATGATATAGCTGAAGCGGAAACCATGGAAGGCGTTGAAGCATTTTTGTCTGACCCAGAGGTAATTCGAATGAGACAAGAAGCCGGTGTAGATACTGATAGCCAAGAAGTAATCAACGCCGTAAGTGAATATCACATCTTTCAGAATTAATGTATTGGGCTTTGAATAACTAATACCTCCCTCACACATCAAACAGAATTTGGGCCTTTACTTCTTTTTCTTGATCCAATTGTAAGGGCGTATTACTATCCAATATATCCAAACAGGTGTGCTCAATAGATAGAATATGTGCCAATAAACATTATAAAAGTCAAACCAACTAACAACTATTTCACCACTAAGCTTGGAATAAGTAGTGGCAATAAAGAACGAAAAAAATAACCAAAGTACGCTAGCATAAAAACTAATTTTAGTTTTCAAGGAAAAACTGATCATACTATTTATGTACATGGTCCAAACAAGACACGATTTTACTAGATACAAAAAGGTTAGCCCTAGCAAGATTGATTATGTATATTAGATAGCATCACTTAAAGATGAAATTTAGACCTTTTCATCAATAATATAGAATAACGGATTCAAAAATTGGAGTGAAAATGTCACTAATAGAAACTGAAGAAATAAGTTTGGACGAAATTTATCAGCTAGCACTCAGCGTATTTTCCAATCATGGTTGTGATGCAGATAACGCAAACGCTCTAGCTCGAACAGTAACAAATGCGGAAAGAGATGGGTCTTTATCACATGGCTTGTTTAGGATTCCTGGGTATTTGGCTTCCCTAAAGTCAGGAAAAGTAAAGGGAGATGCCCAACCAATAATTGAACAAAATCTTGATTCTGTGATTACAGTAGATGGGAATTTTGGCTATGCTCCGCTTTCTCTTGAAAAAGGACTTCCTGTTCTTGCAGAGGCTGCCAAACGAAGCGGTATTGCTGTCATGAGACTTATCAATAGCCATCATTTTGCTGCTTTGTGGCCTGAGACTGAATTTCTGGCAGAAAGGGGTTTAAGTGGAATCGCCTGCACTGTATATAAGCCAGCAGTTGCGCCTGCTGGAGCCAGTAAAGCTTTTTTTGGCACTAATCCAATTTCTTTTTCTTGGCCACGTCCAAATCAAACGCCGTTAGTGTTCGACATGGCGACCTCAACTTTGGCAATGGGAGACGTCCAAATAGCTGCAAGAGAAGGTCATACTGTGCCTCACGGCACTGGCCTCGGACCAGACGGCAAGCCTTCAGATAATCCAGCAGAGATACTAAAAGGAGTTCTGTTGCCTTTTGGCGGCTACAAAGGGTCGGCAATTTCCCTGATGGTGGAATTATTGGCAGCGGGAATGACGGGCGAGAGTTTTTCCTATGAAGCAGAAAAAACTGATAATAATGATGGCGGCCCTCCAAAAGGAGGTGAACTAGTGTTAGCCATCAATCCTGAATTGGTTGCCGGAAAAGGATGGGCTGAGCACAGTGAGGATTTCTTGAGTCACCTTAAAGCTATTGATGGGGTCAGGCTACCTGGTGAACGCCGCCATAAAAACCGTCTTGACAAAGGAACAAGGCAAGTAAACAAAGATCTATTAAGTAAAGTTAGAAGCTTTCTATAGATCAAAGACTTAACCATAAATATCGGACAAATTGAGGCGGATTCATTGTTATGTCACTATGCACTATAATGAATATTAAATAGTTATTTTCAGCTATGGAGGAAGAATGACTAATTCAGATGGAAAACCTATTGAACCAATCAGTGGCACTGTAATTCCACGTTTTGCTGGACCTTCGACATTTGCTAGACTGCCTGAGCTTCGTGATGTTTCTCATTGTGATGTCGCTATTGTCGGAATTCCTTTTGATGCAGGAACAAGCTATCGCCCTGGTGCTAGATTTGGACCGCAGGCTATCCGTCAGGCCTCAAGGCATCTCCGCACCCAGTATCATCCAGCCTATGACACCGAACCTTTTGCTGAGCAACAAGTGGCTGATGCTGGTGATATATCTTGCAATCCTTACAATATTGAAAAAGCAGTTTTGGAAATTCAAAAGGCGGTAACAGACCTGTTAGGAAAAGTGGACAGAGTAATTAGCCTTGGTGGAGACCATACAATTGCCTTGCCATTATTACGCGCAGTCAATCATTATCATGGTCCAGTGGCGCTTGTTCACTTCGATGCACATCTTGACACCTGGGATACCTATTATGGAGCCCCTTACACTCATGGAACGCCCTTTCGAAGAGCGGCTGAGGAGAAATTGTTTTTAGAGAGCGCTTCAATGCATGTTGGCATTCGAGGACCCCTATATTCTAAAGATGATCTAAAAAATGATAAGGAATTAGGCTTTAAGGTCATACATTGTGATGAATTCCAAAATGAGGGCATAGATCATGTTGCTAAACGCATCAAAGATCGTGTGGGAAACAATCCAATGTATTTATCGATCGATATTGATGTTTTGGACCCTGCTCATGCACCCGGCACAGGGACTCCAGAGATAGCTGGAATGTCATCACGAGAGCTTGTAGGTGTTTTGAGAGGACTGGCAGGGTTAAATATTGTTTCTGCAGATGTTGTAGAGGTCTCTCCCGCTTATGATCATGCAGAATTAACCTCGTTGTCAGCAGCAACCACGGTTTTTGAAATTACGAACTTGTTTGCCTATTCCAGAAAACGAAAAAAATAAATTTACTCTATCTCGCAGTTAGGGAATGTTTAGTTTATATTTCTTATGATCCAAATTAAGACAAAAAGATTGGTCCTAAAGAAACCAACAAAAAAAATCAATGTGAAATCAATTGTTTCTCAGATTGGAGATTGGGAAGTAGCAAAATGGCTATCCGGGGTGCCATATCCTTATACAGAACAAAAAGCTGAAGAGTGGTTAGATAATATCAATCAAGATGATCTGTTATTTAGTATATTTAGAGATAAGTCACTGATAGGTGGTGTTGGATTAAGCTTAGAAGAGGATAACGATTTTGATTTGGGATTTTGGATTGGCAGGGATCATTGGGGCAAGGGTTATGCTACCGAAGCGGCAACAGGATTAATTCAATATGCCAAAGAAGAGACCAACTTTAAACAAATTATGGCATGTTATATAAAAGGAAATACAGGCTCCTCAAATGTCTTAATGAAGCTCGGATTTGAAGAGGTAGGGGAGTGTGAGGTATATTTTCTTTCACGCAGAAAAACAATGCCTTGTATTAAGTTATTGTTAAAATTTGGTCATAATTGAGTTATGAATTTATACTGAATTCAATTTTTGTAAAATTTACTTATTTTTAGTGTTTTTTCCTCAAAAAAACTTGACATGCTGTTTTTGCTACTATAAAAAGTGCACCAATTAAAAAATGACGAGGTAAAAGTCATGAAAAGAAGAATGAGAAATATCATTAAACAACTTAGTCAAGCATATCGTTTTCCGTCTTCTCCCATTTCTAACGACAAACGAATTGCGCGGAGAGTGGCGACAGAATTTCGACATGAATATCCCCCTGGAACACCAACAGAATTCATTGCTGATGAAATACTAAGTTGTTGGGAAAGAAATAGAGAATAAAAATTTTGGAATCTATAAAGAAAGGTGGATGTAGTTGTGGCAGATCTCCAGTCGGTAGATGTATTGGTTGGCATAAACTAACTGAAGATCGCTATCAAAAAGCACTTATTGAATATAATAAGATGTCAAAAAAACAAAAGACAGGTCGTTACCATGCAAAAGCAATCGATGGCTTAGGTGAATAATTAACCCATTGCTTGTAGTTTAAATGGAGTCCTTACCACGCCCAACTCTTCGGCCATTTTTTTAGCTTCGTCCGAGTTAAACATTGCCATCATGCCTGCTGGGTCAAAGACGTCTACGACCACAATAGCAGTATGGTCATCTACCTTACCTACTTTGGCATCTCTTGAGAATTGTGCTCTCTTATCAGCTAAGTCATCAAAACCTTTCTTCCAATCATCAAACGTTCCATTATTTATTTCAATCATTACCATTGTATTCATCATATCTCTCCTATATTGTTATAAAAATAAATCTCAGTTATTGGTCGCTCCATCAAATATACCTTCACTTATACATAAGATGTAATATTTGGCAAGTTTCAGCTTTATAAGAGACCACAACTATGATTTGCTGGTACAGCTGTATCTATTTTTTTTGGTGGTTCAAGGTTCAAGTTTCCAACTTTCTCGACAAAGGTTTCTTCATCAAAGTCTAGCCTGATTAATGTGTTGAATTTCTTTTCTTCACCAATAGTGCTTACTGTGAAGCCGTTATAGTCATGACCAGGATAGACCAGTGTTGAATCAGGCAGCGTAAATAACTTGTGTATGGAACGGTAAAGCATTGATGCTGATCCTCCCTGGAAGTCACATCGACCAGTGCTTCTAATAAACAATGCATCACCTGTAAAGACCCGGTTGCCAACAAGATATGACATACATCCAGGAGTGTGACCTGGTGTCTCTATTGCAACGATCTCATGCTCACCAATAGGTAGAATATGTCCCTCTCCAACCATAATATCGGCACACGCTTCTGCGTCAATATTTTCTATTCCTATGACAATTTTAGCGAGAGGGAAGGTTTTTTTAAGTGGGCAAGCACTGGTTATATGATCAGCATGAATGTGTGTTTCAATTATAAATTTTAAGTTAAGCTCTAATTCTTGAATTAAGCCAATATCACGGTCTATCATAGAATCTACAGCATCGATAATTGCTGCCTCTCTTGTGACGCTGTCAGCTATAAGATAGGTTAAAGTTGAGCTATCTTGTTCAAAAAGTGGCTTACAAATCAAGCTCATTCGGAGATCCCCATAATCATATTCAGAAAGGTGTGTTGATTTATCATTTACATGTATATGCTTGATGCATTTTTTCTGTATGAATGTAATAATCATACAGTTTCAGGTCTGACGCTGCATGCTTGTCTAAAATGACTATTACATTTTTGTGTAGCTGAAGAATGCTTCCTGGAAAGAATGACGATATCGGGCCTTCAATTATCTCAGCGACCGCTTGGCTTTTGTGTTTACCCAGACCTAAAAGTAGAATCTGTTTTGCTTCCATGATTGTTCCAATACCCATAGTGATGGCGAGTGTTGGTTGTGTTTCATTATCTTTAAAAAAACGAGAATTGTTTTCAATTGTGTTTTGTGTTAATGTTTTAATTCTTGTTCTTGAGTTTAGGCTTGATGTAGGTTCATTGAAACCAATATGTCCATTGGTTCCTATACCTAAAACTTGAATGTCAATTCCACCATGAATCTTTATCATGGACTCGTAGTTTTCACAACTGGTATCGTAATCATCATCGAAACATTCAGGGACAAAAACATTTTTGTAATTGATGTCAATGTGATCAAAGAGCTTGCTATTCATATATTGTCGATAGCTTTGAGGATGATCAGGGCTGAGACCCACGTACTCGTCTAGATTGAATGTAGTAACAGACTTGAAGCTGATTTCTCGTTGCTCGTATTTTTTGATCAGGGCTTTATAGGTTAAAACTGTAGAACTGCCTGTTGCTAGACCAAGCACTGCTTTTTCTTTTTCAGAAATAAATTTTCCAATAATATTTGCAGCAAAATTGCTTGCCTTTAATTCAGAGGGAAGAATAACCACTCTCATGACAGCTCCTGATTGATTTGTTTGCCCGACACCCAAGCATTGTGCACCTTAAAATTCGAATCAAAATGCACCAAGTCAGCTCTATAACCGGGTTTTAAAGAACCCAAATGATTTGCAATTCCTAAGTATTCTGCAGGGTAACGTGAGGCCATAGCAAGTGCTTGATTTAATGGAATTTTGCACTTTTGGTAGGCATTTTTAACTGCATCAATCTGGGTAATAGAAGAGCCAGCTAACTTCCCTTCAGAGTTCACGAGACGACCATCTAATTCACTTACCACTTCATCATAAAGTTCAAAAGAGGGTTTACCATGATGAATAGTAGCCATGGAGTCAGAAATAAAGAACAGTTTGCCTTTTGGTTTTAACTGATATGCCAACTGAATTAATGACGGGTGAACATGATGTAAGTCAACAATAATACTTGCAAATGTATTTTCAAAGTGTAATGCAGCACCTACGACACCAGGTTCACGTGCAGATATCTGACCCATGGCATTGAACAGATGGGTAAAGCCATCAAGGCCGTTTTTGATGGCATCATCTAACTCATCATAACTTGCATCGCTGTGACCAGCAAGAGTTTTGATGCCAAGAGATGTTAGGTATTCTAATTGTTCACCGGAAATACACTCAGGGGCTAGGGTTAGCATCACCGGAAAGCCATTTAAGGATTCGAACAAATTTAAATAATCAGAGTTTATGGTGTTGATGTATTGTTTTTGGTGTATGCCTCGATATTTGACGTTAAAGAAAGGACCCTCAATATGAATACCCAATAGTGAGGCGTTGTTCTTTGTCTCTTCAGTGACCGTTTTAATGCATTGTTCTAGCACTTCCATTGAGTCACTAATCACAGTAGGCATTAAACTGGTAGTGCCAAAGAATTGGTGTGCTTTTATTATGGTTCTTAAACTTTCCTTGTCAGGAGAATTGTTGAACAATTTTCCACCACCCCCATTAACCTGAAGATCAATGAAGCCTGGCGCAAGAATGCCATCATCCAATTCTATTTTGTTAAAATTTTCAGGGATATCATTTTTTTCGACCATATCGACGATAGATTTGCCATCTACCAGCAAAGCGTAATCATCATAAAAACGCTCCCCACAAAATATTTGCGATCCAAATAATGCTTGTTTCATTCTAATTCCACCACATAATCATAACGGTCGCCACGATAGTAGGATTGTGTGTATTCCACAACTTTGCCACTAGCATCTTTGCCTCGTCTCTCCACAAACAAGACAGCACTACCAGGACTTATCTCTAATTTATCAGCTATATCGTCATCTGCATTTATGGCATGAATATTTTGTTTGGCAGTGACGGGGTTCATATTTTTTCTTTTAAGAGTTTCGTAAAGTGAGTCATCTAGCGCGGTAGCAATTGAGATAATGGAAGCAGGAATAGTTGCTATCTCATAAAGCAATGGTTCATTCACTAAGAATCTGATTCTGTTTAGTCTATGAACATAATCTTCTTCATTCAAGTTTAATATTAAAGATTCTTTCGCACTAGCTTTAGACTCCTCACGTAAAACAATTCTTGAATGGGATTCAAGACCACGCCTATTCATGTCAGCGGTAAAACTATTCAGAGAAGAGAGGTTTTTATGCAAAACAATATCAACATTATCTGAAACAACAGTACCGGCACCATGATGTTTTTTTAGTACACCGATACCGACAAGTTGATCTATGGCTTTTCTGACAGTAATCCTTGATAAATTGAGTTTGTTTGCTAATTCTCTTTCAGGAATTAACGAATCACCAGGATTTAACATACCCTTCTGGATGGCATTATGAAGAGATCGTGAAAGCTGTTTATAGAGAGATTCAGGGCTATCACTGGAAGGATTGATATAGTTGATTAAAGTTTGCGTTTCGGTCATCAGATTGCTACTTTATTGATTTTTTTCGACACTACATTGGCCATATTCATCATATGAAAATCAAATTATTGGTATTAAATTGGTATTATATCTGTCTCTTATACACATCTGACGCTGCCGACGAAGGCTTAGGTGTAGATCTCGG
>CAXDLF010000024.1:0-18264 GCA_963989885.1 uncultured Gammaproteobacteria bacterium | reverse complement strand
CTAAATAAGATGATTAACCGCTCCATATATAGCAATAGATTTTCTTACCTTGATTGTTTATTCTTTGGCTATTATTTTGAGTATTAATATTGAATTTTGTATTGACCTTGGCCAAGATTCTTATCAAGAGCATCTAAAAGGTCTCTATGAAGAGAAACGTCATATTCTGAATTAAGGGGAATATTTCCAGAAGCATTATCAGAATGATATTCAATCATAACTGGACATTTACCATGAAACTCTTTTAATAGCCTGCAGATGTCTTCATATTCAAATTTATTATTTTTACTCAACGACAACTTGAAATACTTAGCATATTTCACTTGAGCTTTTTCAACGGGTTCAATACGATCAATCACAACCTGCCATTGGTCTCTAAAATCTTTATTGACCTTACCACTTATAACTACTACCTCATCCAAAATAAGCTGATCACTATTCGCTTCAAGTACTTGAGAGAAAAGTACAGCATTAATTTTCCTAACGCCATCTTCAATGGTTAAACTGGCCATTTGTCCTCTTTGAGTTTTACGATAATCAACTTCCGATATCAATCCAAGAATACGTACTTCACGATTATTTCTAAAAACAATACTCTTGGGTAATGTACAAACTATTGATTTTAAATCCGCTTTGTACCAATCAGTGGGATGTCGATCAAGGTAATATCCCATCACACTTTTCTCAAACATCAACATTTTCTTAAAAGGTAAATAATCCCCTTTTATATATTTTTTTTCGTATTCGATATGACTTTCAACCTCAGAAAAAAGACTTGCTTGTCCTTTTGAAAAATCATTTTGTCTCTGCTCTGCTTGCTTGATAGCTCTAGGATAAGTAGCTATCAATGTCTCTCTATTGTGACCAAAAACATCAAATGCACCGCTATATATAAGCGCTTCAATAGCTCTTTTATTCAAGTATTTCTTTTCTATCCGTAGGCAAAAATCAAATATATCAGCATAGTTACCATTGTTTTCACGCTCTAGAACTACCGCTCTTACTAATGATTCACCCACACCTTTTATAGCTCCCAGTCCATAAATTATTGTCTTGTTATCAGCAATACTGAATTCATACTCGGATTTGCAAACATTTGGTGCACCAACAATCAGCCCACTTTTCTTTGACTCACCTACTGTAAATGCAACTCGATCCGTATCATCCATCATGCCAGACAAAACTGCTGCCATAAAGGGTGCTGGAAAGTGCGCCTTTAGCCATGCCGTTTGATAGGAAACATAAGCATAGGCAACAGAATGAGACTTATTAAATCCATATCCTGAAAACTTATCAATCAGATCAAAAATTTCATTGGCCTTTTGTTTCTTGATATTTTTTTTGCCAGCACCTCTTACAAACACTTCTCTCTGCTCTTCCATCTCTTCGACTTTTTTCTTTCCCATTGCTCGCCTTAATATATCAGCACCACCCAATGAATAACCTGCCATCACTTGTGCTGACTTCATGACTTGTTCTTGATAAAGAAAAACACCATTGGTTGGTTTTAAAATTTCTTCAAGCATCTCGTGAGGATATCGCACTTTAGCACCATGTTTTACCTGGATATAATCATCTACCATTCCAGCATCCAATGGTCCAGGTCTGTATAAGGCCAACATCGCTACAATATCTTCAAAGCAATCCGCCCGTAGTTTTTTCAAATAACCTCGCATACCGTCGGACTCTAGTTGAAAAACACCTGTAGTATCGCAGCGTTGTAATAATTTAAATACCTCTGGATCGTCTAAAGCCAGCTCATCTATATCTATTGGTTTTTTACTCAAACCTTTTTTTGCAATTATTTTGATTGTTTTATCTATAACAGTTAAATTCGACAAACCCAGAAAGTCAAATTTAACTAAACCAACTGCCTCTACGTCGTCTTTATCAAATTGAGAGACAACCACATCAGACTCCTCAGAACCTTTGTAAATTGGACAAAAATCACTAATCTTGCTAGGTGCAATTACTACACCACCTGCATGAGTACCAACATTTCGAATCAATCCTTCCAAATCTTGAGAAAGATCAATGAGTGTTGAAACACTTTCCTCTGAGTCATAGCGTGACTTGAGCTCTGAAGAGTCTTTTAAAGCCTTACTTAAAGTCATTTTTAGTTCATTGGGTATCAATTTTGAAATAGTGTCACTGAACCCATAAGGATGACCCAATACTCTTCCAACATCTCTAACCACTCCTTTTGCCGCCATCGTGCCATAAGTAATAATCTGTGAAACTTTATCCGAACCATACTTTCTAGATACATACTCAATCACCTCATCTCGACGATCCGCACAGAAATCAATGTCAAAATCTGGCATCGAGACCCTCTCTGGATTTAAGAAACGTTCAAACAAAAGTTCATGTTCAATTGGATCTACATTTGTAATGGAAAGCGCCCAAGCCACTAATGATCCGGCTCCTGAACCTCTACCTGGACCAACAGGAATGCCTTTTTCTTTGGCCCATCGGATAAAGTCAGAGACTATCAAGAAATAACCAGAATAATCCATCTCCAAAATAACAGACAATTCAAAATTCAATCTTTCGTTATAAACATCTTCATCTACAGAACGGCTCTTAAGTCTTTCATTAAGGCCATTTATTGACTCTTCTTTAAAAAATTCAGAAATAGATTTATCTTTCGGGGTTGGAAAGATAGGTAAAAAGTTTTTCTTGAACAATTCAAAATGAAGGTTGCAACGTTTTGATATCTCAACAGTATTATTTAAGAGCTGTGGAAAGTCAGCAAAAAGCTCTGACATTTCATCAGCAGTTTTTAAGTACTGAGACTCACTAAAGTTTTTTAATCGACGAGTATCATCCAAAAGTCCACCTTCAGCAATACAGATTCTAGCTTCGTGAGCCTCATATTCTTTTTTATCTAAAAATTGAACATCATTAGTTGCGACAATCGGAATATCTAGACGCAATCCAAGCTCAATGGTTAGGTGTAGAAGTTGCTCGTCTGAAGGTCTATCGGTTCTTTGGACAGACATATAGTAGCGGTCAGAAAAAATAGATTTCCAAGTGAGAGCCTTTTCCTTTGCCAAATTTGACTCGTTGGCAAGAAATAATTGAGCAATATCAGAATTTACAGATGTAGCAACCATAATTAAACCGCTCTGGTGCTCTATAAGTTGTTCTTCTGTGACACTTGCACCCTCAATTCCATATTCACTCAAATATGCTTTCGAAATGAGTTCAGACAGGTTTAAATAACCTTCATTATTCTGACATAACATAATCACATCGTATTGACTTGAACTACAATCTACTGATACTTTAGCTCCAATAATAGGTTTAACACCTGAATCAATGGCTTTTTGATAAAACTTCACCGCTGAAAACAAACTCATATCATCTGTCAAAGCAATACTGTTCATACCCGCTTGTTGAACACTTTCAATAAGTTTTGGCACACGAATTAAGCTATTCTTGACCGAATACTCACTTTGACATTGAAGATGAACAAAACTTGAAGAAGACATTTAACAAAAAAAAACAAATATAGACTTCATTTTACAAATAAAGTAAACACTGTCTTTAGGGATTTTATTAAAATTGATGGCTTTTTTTTCTTAAGCCTCAAAAGAAAATTACAATGAAAGATTTGATACCAGTAGTGGTTAAATATTCTTTGCTGCTTTAATTAAGGCTTGTGCTTTATCCATGGTTTCTTGCCATTCTAATTCTGGTACCGAATCATATACTATTCCTGCTCCAGCTTGAACATAGAGGACTTCATCTTTAATTACTGCTGTTCTAATGGCAATTGCTAAATCCATCCCACCATGCCAAGATAGGTTACCAATAGCCCCAGAATAAATATTACGCTTCAACGATTCTACTTCGTCAATAATCTCCATTGCGCGCACTTTAGGAGCTCCACTCAAAGTACCCGCTGGAAAAGTAGCTCTTAATACATCAATGGAGCTCATTCCTTCTTTCAACTCGCATTCCACATTCGAAACGATGTGCATCACATGAGAATAGCGCTCAATAAACATTTTATCAGTGAGGTTGACGCTACCTGTTTTGGCTATCCGACCTAAATCATTACGACCTAGATCAATTAGCATTAAATGTTCTGCAATTTCTTTATCATCTGACAATAGTTCTTCTTCCAGTTTTTGATCCTCCTCAAATGTTTTACCCCGCGAACGGGTTCCCGCTATCGGCCTGACAGTAGCTATATTATTATTATCTACACGAGTTAAGATTTCTGGTGATGAACCAACTATAGCTACATCATCTAAATCTAAGTAATACATATAAGGCGACGGATTAAGAATCCTTAGTTGGCGGTATAGATCTATTGGCTTTGCTTTGAATGGGCAATTTAAGCGCTGAGATGGGACCACTTGCATAACATCCCCCGAAATGATATAGCGTCTTATGTCTTCAACAGTTTTCATAAAATTATTTTTTCCAAAACTTGAGACAAAATCATCGGCCTGAATTCCTGCTTTAGGGCTTGATACATGTTGGAATGACTTCTTAATTTTATCTTCAATCAAATTTAGTTTTGAAATTGCATCCTCGTAAGTACTTTCATCAGGATTGATGTGGGTGATAATGTGGACTTTGCTGGATAGGTTATCGACAACCAGCAAATCATTTGACATCATCAATAAGATATCAGCTACATTTAACTCATCTTTTTTATCAATGTTTGCTAATTTTGGTTCAATATAACGAATAATTTCATAGCCAAAATATCCCACTAGTCCGCCATTAAAATCGGGTAAATTATCTAGTTTCGGAACATTAAATTGATTTTGGTAATTCTCAATCCATTCGAGGGGATCTTCAACTTCATGCCGCTCCACCAGGACGCCATTTTTTTCTACCCTGACCTCATAATCATAAACCTTAATGACAGTTTCAGCAGTCAGGCCAATAAATGAATAACGACCCCATTTTTCGCCACCCTGCACTGACTCTAAAAAATAGCTATAAGGTGAATTAGCAAGTTTTAGATATAAAGATAAAGCAGTATCGGTATCTACAACAATCTCTCTGGAGAAAGGTATGTGATTGAAACCTTGCTCAATTAGGCCAGTAAACTCTGATTTTTCCATGGGTGCATTTTAACTTACCAAGATAATGAGTTGTTTGCTTTAGTGGTATATACCCAAAGTGATCGCTTATCCCTTGGTGATGACCGGCTGAGCCAAAATCCAAATGCTGGTAACCGTATAGCCAATCATTAGGACTAACATTGGATACTGGCTTCGCACGGATATTTTTTGCGACCTATACATTCCAAGTGCATAAATATGCCCAATATAGACAGCGATCACATGTCCAACAACGATAGTTACTAGAGCAGTCAACCAATAAAACTCAGCCCCAACAAGCTTAAGATTTACACGATAACTTGCTGTACCAAATAAATCCCACCCGTAACCAAAAGGATCAGATAAGAGCGGAATAATGAGTTGTCCCTGTATCAGAAGTAGATAAAGGTAGTGAGCAAAGTGATACGCCAATGCAATTGGCACAATAGAGTAAACAAACTTTACGGCTATAGAAATTGCTGAATAATTTCCTCCACCAAAAACAGAAATTAGTAAAGAGAAAAATAGATATATGCAAATAAAGATAATATAGAAGGCAACAAAACCTAAGCTCGCAACAATTGATATCTCAGAGAAAAATTGTAGAAAAATATTCTGAATATTCATCCACGTCGGTGTTGAAATAAAGCCGTCAAATGTGACGGTTGAGAGTATAAGAAGTACAAATGCCATCATCGAGAACGAGGTTTCCTCTTTTCGAAGCAACCCAATCGCGTATGGCCTAAGATTCAACTGTCGGTCGACAAAAGACGCCCGATTGAAGCATTCACTACAATCCACACACACTCCATCCTGGCCTCGACATTCGACTGAACAGTGAGAACAAATCTCAGGATTTGCTATTCGAATTTCTAGAGGTGAGAACTTCGCAAAAAGGCTAAAAACAATTGAGAACGCTTCACCGCGGCGCAACCACACTTCTTTACCGAAAAAGAACATCCCTGTCCATGTAATCAGCGAATAGATTAGAGTGAGCAATGCAATTTCTTTGGGAACAACTGAATTCGAATATACGTTTTCGATCCAGGCAAAGCAAAAAAATAGAATAACTCCAGGCCAAACACCCCAATCCTTTGGATACTTCAATTGGCGTGAAAGTCTTTCACCAGAAGCGCATGTCATATATATAATTTCGGCCCATTCAAAAATTATCTTCCATGGATTAACGACCGACCAAAGGTTACCT
Source organism: uncultured Gammaproteobacteria bacterium (assembly GCA_963989885.1). Classification (GTDB taxonomy): domain Bacteria; phylum Pseudomonadota; class Gammaproteobacteria; order PS1; family Pseudothioglobaceae; genus Pseudothioglobus. Next base: position 11,991 of record CAXDLF010000024.1, on the reverse strand, counting down.
ATAAGTGCACATATGTAAGCCATTCCAACCCACCAGATCACCCAAACGAAGATCGGAGCAATATTGCTAATTGGGTGTTGATCGCCAATTAACCCCGCTGAAATAACTAATAAGAACAAGGTAACAGATAGCAGTCTTATCAAAAAAATAACAAACCAATGGGTGATGAGCTTACCGAATCTCCATTTTAGGATATTGATCCGCCAATATTGATGGTCTGATGAATAACCACGGACAAACAAGCTGCTTACAACAAATGTGAGTGCAATTGCTGCAGAGGCGGCAATTAGATAGTTAATTAAAGGAATTGGGAGGAAATAATAAAATTCTATTCCATGCGCATCGGCTACTCCAGGAAAAAAAGCTAGAACTACAATGAGTTTCTGGACGACTGAATTAATACTAAGTCGAAAAATGTTCACTCTTCAGCAAAAACCATATTGTTACCTGCCGCTTATAATGACCTGACTTTTCCCATTATGATAATGTCTGAATGAGACTGAATTCGAAGTAGAAAAGATGGGTACTTCCTGATTGTCAATCTTAACAACATAAGGAGGTGAAAATAATGAACTCGGAATGTTTATTTCCGTTTCACTTTCGATACCCTTTGGGCCGGCTGCTATAAAGCGCAACTCTTTGATTCTCTCTTCAAAAACTACATCATATATGTGGGAAATTGAACGCATGACTAACGGTGCGCTATTGACTTCAAATGTATAGTCAACTGGTATCAGAGGTGGTAATACTGCCCGGTATAACCGACGAACCTTATTCCATTCTGGCCCATACATATCTGAACCTTTTGTTTTGACCACAACATAAAGTACGCGACCCGTTGCATCGATTTCAAGGGTCCGATCCTGCGCAAACGTGCTGCCGTAGTTAGAGTGGCCCGTTTTCGTTCGATCCAGTTGTAGCTCTGCCATGAGTTGTGACTGCGCGGAAGTAATTTCCTTTTTGGAAAGCAGCGGTAAACCTAAATCGACCGTGTACCAGTTCTGGCCACCATTCTTCGTTCGATATACGTGTTCCGGTGTAATCGCATACAACATCAGTGGATTCAACGGATCAATCGCCAAATCAATGACGGGCATCTTTTCAGGTATTCCGTTCGATGATCGATTCCAATTTTGACCGCCATTTGTGGTCTTATAGATGCCGCTTTCTGTAGCCGCGTAGAGAGTGTCTGGATCTGTGCGATCTAATTGCAAATCATTGGTATATGGATCAAGTCCGTTGTTGGAGGAACTCCAAGTTTTGGCACCATCTACTGATTTGTAAATCCCAATTGCAGTTTCTGACTCATGCAAAGAGGTCATCGCATAGACGATGTTCGGGTCTGTCGGGTGAATAACGATTGCGTTAATGGAAGTACGGGTCTCGATCGGGTACCCATCGCTCATTTCAAGAAATGTTTTTCCACCATCGGTGGATTTGAAAATGTGAGTCCCTTTGAGGTTGAAGTCAACATCGGGATAAACCGTGTCATGCACTGATCCAACATAGATGATATTTGGGTCAGTTTCGGCAATCGCAAGGCCATGTAGGTGAAGCCAGCGACGTTTTGTAACATCATAAAGACCGAGGGATTTTGTTTTCTCGCTGATTCCAGCGGCAACCTGTGGAGCGAGATCAGGCCAGTTATAGCCCGCGTCCGTAGTAACCATTAATTCTCCATCATTCTGCCAGCTCGTCAGATAAATCGAGGTTGGAAAAGACCGGGAGAACGCAAATACCATCGGATAGTGGCTAGCATGATTTGCAGTAAATAACCAAGTATCTCCGGCATCTGGTGTAAAAAATGCACCCCGTCCCGACTCTCCATCAGCCCACAGATTGAAAGGCAGTAAGGGGTGTGTACCCATCTGTGCTAATTTGGCTTCGTCAATTCCTTCGTCGCTCCTAAACCAGTTTAGACCACCGTCTGTACTCTTATAAAGACCTTGTCCTTCATGCAAACCAGCATTAAAATGGCTAGGATGCATTGTAAATACCTCCGATGAGGAGCCGACAAAAACGATGTCCTCATTTCGGGGATCAACTGCTATTGGTGTCGAAAATAGATATTGCAACCCCCGACTTCGAGAGACCCAAGTCTGTCCAGCATCATCACTTCGATAAACACCCTCGTGTGTAGCTACGTAGGCCACATCCGAATTGCTGTCGGCAAAAGTAACCTGGTGAAGTTCTTGTGTACCAAGGCCGGTATTGGCTTGCGTCCACGTCGCCCCTCCATCGGTGCTTCGAAACATGCCAGATTCGGCACTTGCAAGTAAAATTGTATCGGGATCGCCCGGCCGGAGTGCAATTCCATAAGAGTCAGAACGACGGGTATAGCCCTCAATCAGATTACCACTCCACGTCTTACCGCCGTCTCGGCTGACTTGCACACCGTTGTTGGTAGCGGCCCAAACCACGTTGGAGTCATCTGGCTGTACTGCCATTGTTATCGCTCCACCACAGGTTTGACAAGTTCCTGCCACTTTCCATTTAGCTCCACCATCTCGACTGACGTAAATAGGCACTGGTCCACGGTCCGTGCCACTTCGCTGCATTCCGCTTACGGTTGCTGCGTAGGCAATATTCTCATTATCCGGCGCAAAGACTACAGTTGTGAACAAGTTTGCGCCCATATTCGTTGCTTCCACTCTTCTCACAACAGTATCACCTGTATCGACAGGGTTCCAACTAGAACCGCCATCTGTGGTCCGTTGCATAGGGCCTTCAAGAATACTGTAGACCACTAAGTCCGCATCGTTTGGGCTGACCGTTACACTCATTGTATGACCTGTGATGTGGGCGAGTCGCCAGGTCGCTCCGCCATCTTCACTTTTGTAGAGTGACATATCGTTGGAATCGACTCCTGCGTAAATTACATCCGGATTCGATGGTGCAATCTTGATCGAAGTAAATGAACCTGCGCGAAGATCATTCACAGGTTCCCAACGAATTTCAGCACAGTCGCTTCCCTCAAAAACCTCGCAACCAGAAGCTTTTGCTTCTTCCCTTTTAGCATTAGGCAGTTGGACAGTTTTAAGTGCCGCTGATATGACTCCTTCGGGAAGTGGCGACCTTTTCACCATTCGCCTCTTTGGTCCTTCGGGGTCGCTTGATGGCAATAAATCGACATTATTACCGGATGGCGAGTGTTTTGAAATATTATTCCCCCTACAGCGATCTATATCTTGCAATTGATCCTGCGTCGGTGACTGCCCTTTATGGAAAAGTAGATTCGTAGTCGCAGGACCCAGAACCTCCTTCGCGCACTCAAAGTCATAAGCGTCTACATCAAATCTTTCGCCAGATTGGGGTTGATTAGTTTGCTCTTGTTTAGTTGTATAATCTGCTGATTGTTTTTTAATCGAGCAATGCTCGATTCTGTCGAGTTCGTCCTGACTGGGTATTCTACCTTCGTAAAACAGTTGATCTGTAACTTTCATGCCGAGTGTTGCATCGACACATCCTGGGTTATAGTTTGCCTCGGTTAGACGCTCACCACTTTGTTGTGTTCCTGTTTGCTTATTTCCAATGCTGCTTTGAGTTGAATTATTGTCAAGCCTGCAATGTTTAATTCTGTCGAGTTCGTCCTGACTGGGTAGTCTGCCTTCAGTCAACTGATTGATAATTTTCTTTCCCAGTGCTTTTTCAGTGCATGCAAAATCGTAGTTATCGCTACCAGATACTTCAGAAACTCTAGTTCCTCTCTCTAACGGAACACACTCCCCCTTGTAATTGCTCTTAAATCCTTCAGGACAAGCCGCCCAACCAACAGTAGATATAGTCAGCAATAGAGCGGCTAGAAAGAACTTGGAGAAGCGTTTCATCCCACTATCTCATTCCTGTACCTCAGCTTCAACTTCAATTAACTGTTCAGATAGTTCTTGCTCAGCTTCAGTGGCCTGAATTAAATCCTCAAAACTACGTCTTTTATCCTGATGACTCTTGAATCCAGTCCCAGCTGGTATCAAACGACCTACAATGACATTCTCTTTTAAACCCTTGAGTTTATCAATTCTTCCAGTAATCGATGCTTCAGTTAAAACTCTGGTTGTTTCTTGGAATGATGCTGCTGATACAAATGACTCGGTTGCTAGTGACGCTTTGGTAATGCCCATTAGTAATCTCTGGAATACAATTTCCTCTTTACCCTGAGCTTTAAGTTGTTTATTTTTCTCAACAATATGAGAATATTCAACTGTCTCACCGTTGACATAGTTAGAATCACGATTGTCTATAATTTCTGCTTTTCTCAACATTTGTTTGATGATAACTTCAATATGCTTATCAGAAATTTTGACACCTTGAAGACGATAAACATTCTGAACTTCTTTAACGATATAGTGCGCCAAAGCTTCAACACCTAACAAACGTAAAATGTCATGTGGGTTTGAAGGTCCATCAGAAATCATATCTCCCTTCTCTACAGTTTCACCATCAAATACATTAATTACGCGCCAATGATGAATCATCATTTCGGTTACTTCACCCTCTTCACTAGTAATTAACAAACGCACTTTTGATTTGGTTGGACTGCCGAAACTCACCACACCTGCTGTTTCTGCTAGGATTGCGTGATCTTTAGCCTTACGCGCTTCAAATAGGTCAGCAACACGCGGTAAGCCACCGGTAATATCACTTGTTTTTGAAATGGCTTTAGGAATTTTGGCAAGGATTTCACCTGCTTCAATTAATTGACCATCTTCCAAGTTGATTTTGACACCTGATGGTAGATAATGCGTTGACAACTCAATCTTACTATCTTTTTTATCAACTAACTTAATCATTGGCTTCATGTTTTTGGCAGCAGAGGTTCTCTCTCCCTCTTCAATCATTTCGAAGAAAATCAGTCCAGTTATTGGATCTGAATTTTTAACTACTGTCACTCCTTCATGAAAGTCAATCAATTTTATACAACCAGACTTTTCAGCAATAATTGGGTGAGTATGCGGATCCCAATCGGCTATTTTATCTTTCGCTTTAACTTTACCTCCATCTTGGAAATGAACTACTGCACCATATGGTAACTTGTACCGCTCTTTTACTTGCCCCAATTCATTACGAATTGAAGCTTCAGAAGACCTTGAAATAATCACTAAATCACCATTAGAATTGGTGATAGATTTCATATTTTCAAAATGGACAATACCATTGGTATTAGTATTGATACTATTAATAGCCGTAGATGCGCTTGCAGCTCCACCAATATGGAATGTACGCATCGTTAACTGCGTTCCAGGCTCACCAATTGACTGTGCAGCAATTACACCAACAGCTTCACCTACGCCTATCTTATGACCTCGGGCCATATCATTACCGTAGCAAGCTGAGCAAACTCCATAAGAAGTCTCACATGTAATAGCAGAACGGACTTTGACAGATTCTATACCCAATTCATCAATCCGGTGCGAATCATTCAAAGTTATTAAATGATCTTTATCTAAAAAGATGTCCTTTTTATTTGGAATAAGCACATCTTCAGCAACGATTCGGCCGAGAACTGCTGAACCCAAAGTTTGAACCACGTTACCACCCTCAATTACTGCCTTCACAACCAAACCATTTTTGGTGTTACAATTCTCTTCGGTGATTACTAAATCTTGACCAACATCAACTAGTCTACGAGTCAAATAACCTGAGTTAGCTGTCTTCAATGCAGTATCAGCCAAGCCTTTTCGGGCTCCGTGCGTTGAAATAAAGTATTGCATGTTATTCAAACCTTCACGGAAGTTACTGGTGATTGGTGTCTCAATAATAGATCCATCTGGTTTCGCCATTAATCCACGCATACCAGCTAACTGCCTAATTTGAGCTGGCGAACCTCTAGCGCCAGAGTCAGCCATCATATAAATTGAGTTAAATGACGGCATCCTCTCATTATTGCCTTCAGCATCTATCATATCTTCGTAACCTATTTTATCCATCATAGCCTTCGCAACCTCCTCTGAAGTGCGAGACCAAATATCAATAACTTTATTGTAACGCTCTCCATTAGTCAAAACACCTGAGGCAAATTGCTGTTGCACACCTTTAATTTGGTTATTGGCTTTGTCAATCATTTCCATTTTCTTTTTTGGAATAATCATATCGTTCGAGCAGAACGAAATGCCGGATTTTGTTGAAAACTCAAAACCCATATACATCATCTGATCAGCAAAAATAACTGTCTCTTTTAATTCTTGAGTGCGGTAGCAAACATGAATCAAATTAGAAACTACTTTTTTTGATAATGCTTCATTGATTAAGTCAAATGATAAACCTTTCGGCAATATTCTTGAGAAAATTGCTCTACCAACAGTTGTATCAACTATACGTGTAGAGTTCGACTCAAAACCACTCTCAGTTTTTTTATAATCATGAATGCGTAATTTAATCCTTGCATGAAGAGAAACCAAATCTTCTCCATAAGCGTTAAGTACTTCTTTATTGTTAGCAAAAATCATTCCTTCGCCCTTTTGATTTACCATTTCTCTGGTCATATAATAAAGACCTAAAATAACGTCTTGCGATGGAATGATAATAGGATCACCACTTGCTAAATGTAGAATATTGTTTGAAGCCAACATTAAAGTTCTTGCTTCTAACTGTGCTTCTTCAGAAAGTGGCACATGAACCGCCATTTGGTCACCATCAAAGTCGGCATTAAATGCAGTACAAACTAAAGGATGTAATTGAATCGCCTTGCCTTCAATCAGGAGTGGTTCAAACGACTGTATTCCTAATCGATGAAGTGTCGGCGCACGGTTAAGTAACACTGGATGTTGATGGACAACTTTTTCCAAGATATCCCATACTTCCGGGATTTCACTTTCAACCATCTTCTTCGCAGCTTTAATTGTTGATGCTAACCCATTCATCTGCAAACGGTTGTAGATAAATGGCTTAAAAAGCTCAAGCGCCATCTTCTTTGGCAGACCACACTGATGTAACTTAAGATAAGGACCACAAACAATAACAGAGCGACCCGAATAATCAACCCTTTTACCTAATAAATTTTGACGGAAACGGCCTTGTTTACCTTTTATCATATCCGCAATTGATTTAAGTGGTCGTCGATTATTGCCCATTACCGCACGCCCACGCCGTCCATTATCAATCAACGAATCAACAGCCTCTTGGAGCATACGTTTTTCATTGCGAACTATAATTTCAGGTGCATCAAGCTCTAATAATCGTGAAAGACGATTATTTCGATTAATCACACGGCGATACAAGTCATTCAAATCTGAGGTTGCAAAACGACCACCATCCAGCGGCACCAAAGGTCTTAAATCAGGTGGAAGAATAGGCAATACATTTAGCACCATCCATTGAGGTTTGTTGCCAGATTGAATCAATGAATCAACCAATTTAAGACGCTTATTAATTTTTTTCAGTTTAGTTTGTGATTTTGTGTTGAGTGCATCTTCACGAAGAGTTGCAGCTTCTTTTTCAAGTTGAATTCCCGAAAGCACATCTTGCATAGCTTCAGCACCCATTTTAGCAACAAATTCGTCATCACCATATTCGTCCAATGCATCATAATACATTTCTTCAGTAAGTAATTGTTTTTTGACCAAAGGCGTATTTCCAGGGTCAGTTACTAAGAATGCTTCAAAATAAAGCACTCTTTCAATATCTTTCAGAGTCATATCCATCAACAGGCCTAAGCGAGAAGGTAATGATTTTAAGTACCAAATATGAGCAACTGGTGCAGCTAACTCAATGTGACCCATTCTTTCACGGCGAACTTTAGAAAGTGTAACTTCAACGCCGCATTTTTCACAAACTACATTACGAAATTTCATACGTTTGTATTTGCCACACAAACACTCAAAATCCTTCATAGGACCAAAAATTTTGGCACAAAACAAACCCTCTCTTTCTGGCTTAAAGGTACGATAGTTGATAGTTTCAGGTTTTTTTACTTCACCAAAAGACCATGAACGAATTTTTTCTGGAGAAGCTAAACCAACTCTAATCGCATCAAAATCTTGTTCTTTATTTTGCTGTTTTAAAATTTGTAATAAATCTTTCAAGGGATTCTCCTAATTAAATTTCTCAAGTTCAACATCAATACCTAATGATCGGATTTCTTTTACCAAAACGTTAAATGACTCCGGCATAACTGATTCGGTACGATTTTCACCATCTACTATATTTTTGTACATTTTTGCTCTACCACTTACATCATCAGATTTAACGGTTAACATTTCACGAAGTGTGTAGGCAGCGCCATAAGCTTCTAGAGCCCAGACCTCCATCTCGCCAAACCTTTGTCCGCCGAACTGAGCTTTACCACTAAGTGGCTGCTGTGTTACTAATGAATATGGTCCAGTTGAACGTGCATGCATCTTATCATCAACTAGATGGTTAAGTTTCAGCATATGCATAAAACCAACAGTTACATCACGATCAAAAGCATCGCCAGTACGGCCATCAAACAATTTTATTTGGCCACTTTCAGGTAAATCGGCCATTTTCAGTAATGACTTAATATCCTCTTCTTTAATACCATCAAAAACCGGCGTTGCCATTGGCACACCACTTCGAAGATTATTCGCCAACTCAATTATTTCGTCATCACTAAAAGATTTAATGTCTTCGCTTTTACCATAAGTATTGTATATATCATCTAGCATTACACGTACTTGCTTAACTGTATCTTTGCGGTGCTGATCAAGCAAGTTACCTATCTTGTAGCCAAGACCTTTTGCAGCCCAACCTAAATGCACCTCTAATACTTGTCCAACATTCATACGTGAAGGAACACCAAGCGGGTTAAGAACCACATCAACAGGAGTACCATCTGCCAAATGAGGCATATCTTCTACAGGAGAAACCCGTGAAATGACACCTTTGTTACCATGACGACCAGCCATCTTATCACCCACTTGAAGTGTCTTACGTGTCGCCACATAAACTTTTACCATCTTCAGAACACCTGGCGGCAATTCAGCGCCTTCTTTAATTTTTGCTTTTTCTTGTTCAAAGAATTTTTCAAATTCATCTTGCTTAGCTTTAGATTGTTTCAATAAAGAAGCAACCTCTTGATTAACTTTAGCATCTTTAACTTTTAGTTTCGCTAAGTCAGTGTTTTTTAGAGTTTTTAAATTATTTGAGCTTAACTTTTCACCAACTTTAATATCTGCAACAGCTTTACTAGCAGTGTTACCAGAAAGCTTTAAGCGAATACGGCGAAAGATATCTCCATCAATTATGTTAAATTCGTCATCAATATCTTTTTTAATATTCTCTAAGCGCTCTTCGTCAATCATTACTGCACGAGAATCTTTTTCAACTCGGTCACGAGTAAAAATTTGCACATCAATCACAACACCTGATTTTGATGCACCCATTCTTAGTGAAGTGTCTTTTACATTGTTAGCTTTTTCACCAAAAATAGCACGTAATAGCTTCTCCTCAGGAGAAAGAACAGTTTCACTTTTAGGTGTCACTTTACCCACTAAAATATCTCCACCTTTGACACGTGCACCTACATACACAATACCAACATCATCTAGCTTAGATAAGGCAGATTCACTTACGTTCGGTATATCTGCAGTAACTTCTTCTGCACCAAGCTTTGTATCTCTTGCATAAGATGTTAACTCCTCGATATGAATTGAAGTATAACGATCTTCTCTAACAATTTTCTCAGAAATTAGTATCGAGTCCTCAAAGTTGTATCCATTCCATGGCATGAAGGCAATCATCATATTTTGACCTAGTGCTAGCTCTCCTAAATCAGTTGATGGTCCGTCAGCCAGCACATCACCTGCAACAACTTTATCGCCTGGTTGAACGAGTGGCTTTTGATTAATACAGGTATTTTGATTAGAGCGAGAATACTTGATCAAACCATAAATATCAACTCCCAATTCACCGGCCTTTGCTTGCTTCGCATCCACACGGATTACGATTCTTGATGCATCTACCGTCTCAACAACACCGTCATGATTGGCTACTACACACACACGTGAATCTGATGCAACAACTCTCTCAATGCCCGTTCCTACTAAAGGCTTTTCAGCGCGTAAGACTGGAACAGCTTGTCGTTGCATATTTGATCCCATTAATGCTCGGTTGGCATCATCATGCTCAAGGAAAGGAATAAGCGAAGCTGCTACTGACGATATTTGTTTGGAATCAATATCAATCAATGTAACTTCTGACTTATCTACTAACACAAATTCATTCCTATGTCGACCAGAAACCAAGTCATCCAATAAATAACCTCTACTGTCTACTGCGGAGTTTACTTGAGCTATAGTATGATTAACTTCATCAATAGCTGATATATAAACGACTTCCTTGGTAACAAGTCCATTTTTAACAACCTGATAGGGAGTCTCCAAGAAACCATATTCATTTGTTTTAGCATAGACGGCCAATGTATTAATCAGACCAATATTTGGACCTTCAGGCGTCTCGATTGGACATAGGCGGCCGTAATGAGAAGGGTGTACATCACGCACCTCAAAACCAGCACGTTCACGTGTTAAACCACCAGGGCCTAATGCAGATATTCTGCGTTTATGGGTTACCCCTGATAAAGGATTTACTTGGTCCATAAATTGTGACAACTGAGATGAACCAAAAAATTCTCTAACTGCTGCTGAAACTGGCTTAGAGTTAATCAGATCTTGTGGTGTCAATTCATCAGTTTCAGCAAGATTAAGTCCTTCTTTAACTGCCTTCTCTACACGAATAAGTCCAATTCTAAATTGGTTTTCAATCATTTCACCAATAGCTCTAACGCGTCTATTAGCCAAAGTATCCACATCATCGACAACATCATGACCGTTCTTGATATCAATTAACTTCTTGATAACATTAACGATGTCATTTTCTGTCAGAACATATTCACCCGCTTCAGAATTAATACCTAGACGTCTATTTAGCTTCATTCGTCCAACGCGAGATAAGTCATAACGGTCATTATTGAAGAATAGATTTGAGAACAATGAATTTACTGCATCTTCTGTTGCAGGTTCTCCTGGACGCATAACATGGTAAATTGACATACGAGCTTCAATTTCAGTTTGCATTTCATCAAGACGCAAAGTGTCTGAGATATAGATACCATTCTCAGCATCATTAATATAAATAATCTTAATGTTTTCTATCTTAGTTGTAATTAAAACTTCAATGGATTCTTCAGTAATCATAGAATTTGCTGACAATAAGATTTCACCAGTATCAGTATCAACAACATCCGAAGCAATGACTTTACCTAGAAGATAATCAAGTGGTGCAATCAAACTATTAGATTTAGCTTTTTCAAGTGTCTTTACATGCTGTGATGTAATTCGACGACCCTTCTGAATAATAATATCTTTCCCTATCTTGATATCAAACTCAGTAATAATGCCTCTCAAACGATGTGGTTTAATGACCAAATCACATGACTGAGTTTTTAATTTAACTTCAATGTGCTCAAAGAAAGTTTCAAGAATATCATTGGTGGACATCCCCATTGCACGTAATAAAGTTGTCACTGGAAGCTTTCTACGTCTATCAATACGAACAAATAAATGTTCATGATGATCAAACTCAAAATCTAACCATGAACCACGGTAAGGAATAATGCGAGAAGAAAATAATATTTTACCCGAAGAATGAGTCTTACCTCTATCGTGCTCAAAGATAACTCCTGGAGAACGATGAAGTTGAGAAACAACCACACGTTCTGTACCGTTAACAACAAAGGTTCCAGTATCTGTCATTAAAGGGAGTTGACCTAAATATACGTCCTCTTCAATAACTTGCTTTACGATACGTTTTTTCTTGAGGGTTGAGCCATTTTTATCAAAAAGTACTAGATTAAGTTTCACTTGCAGCGTTGCTGCATAAGTTACACCACGAAGCTTACACTCCTTGACATTGTATTTAGGCTTTTGAAGTTCGTAATCTACATATTCAATTTCAGCGTAACCGTTAAGCGCTGTGATTGGAAATACAGATTTAAATCTGTCTCTTATACACATCTGACGCTGCCGACGAAGGCTT
>CAXDLF010000023.1:0-18298 GCA_963989885.1 uncultured Gammaproteobacteria bacterium | reverse complement strand
GTCGGCAGCGTCAGATGTGTATAAGAGACAGATTATATCGTGCCGAGTGCGTTATTTTTAATTTGGCTTGTCTTTCCACCGAAAACTCAAATTCCTAAGTGGACACCTTTGATTTGGGAAATTTATCCAGTGATTTATGGAATTTATATCATCCTGCGGGGTGAGTTAGTTGACAAGTATCCCTACCCTTTTTTCGACGTCAATATCATAGGTTATTCTAAGGCGCTTTTGAATGGTTTGGTAATATTGCTTGTGATTTTGGGTATTGGTTATTTTGTTAGATCGACAGTCAACCTGTCATCAAGGTTAAGAAGTAACCAGTCTAGATGACTTTTTCAGAAAGCCTTAATCTTTCAACTGGGCGTTCATCAATGAAGACGTGAATAATCGCGGTAATTGCCGCAATTACTGCCGCCCACCACCACACTTGATTATAAGAGCCAGTAGTATCGAACAAGTAGCCGCCTAACCATACTCCTGAAAAAGAACCAATTTGGTGGTTTAAAAATACAAAACCGTAAAGGGTTCCCATGTATCTAAGCCCAAACATCTGCGCTACCAGACCCGAAGTTGGTGGAACCGTTGCCAACCATAGCAATCCGGTGGCAAAGGAGAAGGCATAAACCGTGAAAGTTGTAATAGGAATGATAAGAAACAGAACAATAACTATTGACCTTGCTCCATAAATAAATGCTAGTATCCATTTCTTCGAATAGAGTCCAGAAAGATGACCAGCAGTTAGAGAACCTATGATATTACATAATCCAATAATTGATAAACTCGCTGCAGCTACTGAGCTATCGAAACCGTTGTCTGAGAGAAAAGCAGGCATATGAACAGTAATAAAAGCTAGCTGAAAACCACAAACAAAAAAACCTGCAATAAGGAGCCAGTAGTGAATGTGATTAGATGCCTCGCTAAGTGCCTCTCGAAGGTTTTGTGTTGGTTCGTTCTCTATCTTAGAACTAATTGCTTCATGTTTTTTGAAAACGGGTGTGAAAAGGATCATTGATAGGGAGCCTATTGCCATTATCACGAGTGCCATTTCCCAGCCATATGCCACAAGAAATTCTCTTGCTACCGGTATGAAAAAGAATTGTCCAGCTGAGCCTGCTGCCGTTCCAATACCTAAAGCCATAGCTCTTTTTTCAGGCCTAACCATTCTGGCCATTGCAGGCAATACAACTCCAAGGCCTGTGCCTGCAATTCCCATACCTATTAAAATGCCAGCACCTATGTGAAGATCGAGAAATCCATCCGCAGTTGCCGTAACGTAAAGACCTAGTGCATAGAGTATTGTGCCAACTATTACTACTTTTGCGGTACCATATTTGTCAGCGATGGCTCCTGCTAAGGGTTGAAATAACCCCCAAAAAAGATTTTGCAAAGCCAAAGAGAAGGCAAAAATTTCACGACCATAACCAAATGATTCTGATACAGGCCTTAAGAACAGACCTAGTGAGGATCTAAAACCAAAGTTAATTGTCAGAAGTATGCAGGCAGCAATAATCGAAAAACTTAATAATTTCTTGTATTGACTCATTTTCTATTTTTTCTGGACAGTTACAAAGCGTCAGTATAACCACAATTATTTGATTATCTAAGATATTATTTTTAGTATACAATCTAGCTATTCTGGTTAATCTAGACGGTAATTAAGCCGGTGCGGTTTGATGGTTATTATAAAACATAGTATAGGAGTTTATTAATGCGTGTACTTGTTTTTCAGCATATCGATTGTGAGCATCCAGGCTCACTTAGGCAATTTTTAGCAGAAGATAAGATCGAATGGGAAGCAGTTAACCTGCATCATGGAGAGCCGATTCCTAATTTAAATGATTATGATGCGCTTTGGGTGATGGGCGGCCCAATGGATGTTTGGGATATTGAAGAATGTCCTTGGTTGGTTGCAGAAAAGGCGGCCATTCGTGAGTGGGTGAGTGTTTTAGGTAAGCCTTATTTGGGATTATGTCTTGGTCATCAACTACTAGCTGATGCATTAGGAGGGACGTGTGGACCACAAAAGGTACCTGAGATTGGTGTTCTTGAAATAGAGCTCACGGAAGAGGGAAAGGTAGATCCTCTCTTTCAAGGAACGGCGAATAAACAACAATGCCTTCAGTGGCATTCAGTAAGGGTTGCGCAGGCTCCTGAAGGAGCAGTCATTTTAGCAAAATCTGATGTCTGTTCAGTTCAGGCAATGAGAATCGGTTTGAATGCCTGGTCCATGCAATATCATGTTGAGATTGAACCAGACACCGTAGATAATTGGGCAGCAGTTCCAGCTTATGCTGAAGCTTTGAGTGCAACACTGGGCGAAGGCGCTTTATCGACTATGAAGGCTGACAGTGATGCCAACATGAGTCAGTGCTTGAGTTGTGCGAGGCAAATTTATCAAAATTTTATGAAAAGTTTGAAGTGAGTTTAATTACATAATTTAATGATAAATTTCAATTATTTATAAGATAAATTACATTATTGTGCTTGAACAAATAAATAAATTGAAAAAAATCGGAAATTTAATGATTGACACCGAAAAAAATTCAAGGTATCTTTCCGGGATTTTCACCACTTAAATATTCTGAGAAGAGGTCATGAGCGAAGAAGACGATTTTGATTTAAACGACTTGGATGATAAAGAGCTTGTAGAGCAAATTCAAGACGATTTATATGATGGTCTCGATGAAGAAGTTACTGAAGGTACAGAAATACTTCTTTCCCGTGGATGGGACGCGAACGATGTCTTGGGTGATGCCTTGGTTGCTGGCATGAAAATTGTTGGAATTGATTTCAGGGACGGCATCTTATTTGTCCCTGAAGTGCTGAAGTGTGCAGGCGCGATGAAAGGCGGTATGAAGGTTTTACGTCCGATTCTCGCTCAATCCTCAGAAGATACCTCTTTGGGTAAGTTTGTAATCGGTACTGTTAAGGGTGATATTCATGATATTGGTCAAAAATTAGTTTCCATGATGTGTGAAGGTGCAGGTTTTGAGGTCATTAATTTGGGTATTAACAATCCCGTGGAAAATTACTTAGAGGCGATTGACGAACATGAACCTGTTATTTTAGGTATGTCTGCTCTTCTCACAACGACGATGCCTTATATGGGTGTTGTGGTTGAGGAAATGGAAAAAAGGGGATTACGTAAAGATGTTCACATCATGTGTGGAGGCGCACCGCTTAACCAGGAGTTTGCTGATTCTATAGGTGTACCAGCCTATGGCAGAGATGCTGCACGGAGCGCCGAAATGGCGGAAGAGTACGTGCGCAGTTTAGGTAAACAGCGTGGTCACCGATAAGAAACATATCGATCCACCTAAAAAACGATTGATTTTAGGTTGTGGAGCTCTTGTATACGATCTACTGAGACTGATCAAACAAAATCCAGCACTATCCGACAAAGTCAATTTACAGTGTCTACCGGCCAGCTGGCATAATACACCGCAACTAATTGCTCCTGGCGTTGAAGAGTATTTGGCCGAGAATTCCCATCTTTATAAGGATGTATACATCGCTTATGCTGACTGTGGAACAGGCGGAGCTTTAGACCGTGTATTGAAAAAATATAATGCAAAGCGCATTAGTGGCGCGCACTGTTATGAGTTTTTTGCTGGTTCTGATGTATTCGAGCAATTATCAGAACAAGAGCTAGGCACTTTTTATCTTACAGACTATCTGGTCAAAAATTTTCATCGAATAATGATTAAGGGTTTGGGTCTCGATAAACACCCAGATTTGTTTGATATATACTTTGAGAACTATACAAAATTGGTCTATTTGGCACAAACAGAGAATGAACAGTTACAAAAAGATGCAGTGCAGTATGCTAAAGATTTTGGATTCGAATATGAATACAGATTGGTTGGCACAGGTGGCCTTGATTCTGTTTTTGAAGAAATCGATTTAGTGCCTTTGGCAACTGAAGAAGAGAAGTAACATGTACAGAGCCAGACTTTTTGCCAGTAAACATGCTAGGGCGTATGAGGTGATATATAACGCAACATCACCAGTGATATTATCGACTCTAAGAGTTATCAATAAAATCACAAAGGGAAGGCTAGATAGACCAATTACCTGGTCCGAAAAGATTATCAAGGGATTTCTTTTTGATTGTCAAATGTGCGGTAATTGTGTACTCTCTTCTACAGGTATGGCCTGCCCTATGAATTGCCCGAAAACACTTAGAAATGGCCCATGTGGTGGGGTACGAGAAAATGGCAATTGTGAAGTCAAGCCGGAAATGAAATGTGTTTGGGTTGAAGCTTGGAGTGGTTCTTCAAAAATGAAAAATAATCTTGCAATTCAAGAAATACAATTTGCTGTCAATCATACACATAAAGGAAGCAGCGCCTGGATCAGACTTGCAAAAGAAAATAAACAGATAACTTGACAAATGACTATTCCAGAGATAAATAATCAAACTTATACCTTTCACCCGGGGGAGTTGCTACCTGAGCTAGAGGGACATATTTCTCGAGGTAGATTTGAGCGCGTATTACGAAATGGTGATTTTGCAGTGACAGCTGAACTTGCGCCACCAGACTCTACGGATAGGAATGAGGTTTTTGAGCAAGCTGCCCTCTTTGATGGTTTTGTTGATGCCATTAATGCAACTGATGGATCTGGAGCGAATTGTCATATGTCGAGTGTTGTGGTGTGCGCGCTACTGAGTTATATTGGTTATTCTCCTATTATGCAGATTTCTTGTCGTGATAAAAATCGAATAGCCATACAAGGAGATCTCTTGGGTGCAGGAGCCTTAAGTATTTGTAACGTTCTTGCGTTAACAGGAGATGATGTTAGTGCCGGTGATCACCCGGAAGCAAAGCGTGTTTTTGATTTAGACAGCATCTCTCTTATTACACTAATTAAAAAAATTCGGGATGAAGGCTCTTTTTTGAGTGGTAGAAAAATAACTAATCCTCCACAAATGTTTGTTGGAACTTCCATTAATCCTTTTGTTCCTCCAGTTGAATCGAGGATATTGCAACTTGAAAAAAAGATAAATGCCGGTGCAAACTTTATTCAGACTCAGTATTGCTTTGATATGCCAATGTTAAAAGATTTTATGTCGAAAACGGTTGATAAAGGCTTAACAGAAAAAGCTTTTTTCTTGCCTGGCGTCGGAACGCTGGCTTCATCGAGAACTGCAAGGTGGATAAAAAATAATGTTCCCGGAGTCCATATCCCAGATTCAATTTTTAAACGTTTAGAAGGTGCTGAAGATCAAAAAAAAGAAGGACAGAAGATTTGCACTGAACTAATGCAAGAAGTAAAAGAGATTGAAGGTGTCAGTGGTGTACATATAATGGCATATAAGCAAGAGGAATGTGTCGCACAAATGGTAAAAGAGTCTGGTGTGTTGGGCAATAGAAAGCCCTGGTCGCCGAAGGATGAATATTAATTAATTTATGGAGTAAATAGAAGTGTCAATAACAACATTATCATCAGCAACAAAAGAGGTCAAAATTGGATTTTCACAAACTTTTATTATGATTGGGGAGCGCATTAATCCAACGGGCAGAAAAATCCTAGCCGAAGAGATGAAAGTAGCTGATTACTCCCGTGTCGAGGCAGACGCCATTGCGCAGGTTGCAGCAGGTGCTCAAATGTTAGATGTTAATGCTGGCATTCCTCTGGCAGATGAACCAGCCATTCTTGCAGAATCAATTCGTCGTATTCAGGCTGTTGTAGATGTTCCACTTTCTATTGATTCCTCAATCATTGAAGCCTTAGAAGCTGGTCTAAATGCTTATCAAGGTCGTCCATTGGTCAACTCCACAACAGGTGAAACAGAGGTGCTTGAACGAGTTCTACCTTTGGTTAAAAAATATGACGCTGCAGTTGTTGCAATTTCGAATGACGAGACTGGTATCAGTGAAGATCCAAACGAGAGATTCAAAATAGCAAAAAAGATAGTAGATCATGCTGCTGATTATGGAATAAAACCACAAGATGTAGTTGTAGACCCTTTGGTTATGCCAATCGGGGCGATTTCGCAGGCAGGTAATCAAGTCTTTGATCTGGTTCGTCGTTTGCGTGCTGAATTGAAAGTAAATACTACTTGTGGTGCTTCAAATGTTAGTTTTGGGTTGCCACAACGAAGTGGCATTAATAATGCCTTCTTACCGATGCTGATTGCAGCAGGTATGACGTCAGCCATAGTCAACCCACTTCATCCTGAACTTGTTCAAGCGATTAGAGCGGCGGACGTATTAACTGGGGTGGATGTCGGTTGTACTAGCTGGATTGCTGCCTACAAGGATTCTTCATCTGACGGAAATAATTCTAGGAATGGTCGACGTCGAAGAAGACGTGCCTGATTATTAACACTATGACTAGCATTAAATATAACGGCTCTTGTGTTTGTGGTCATACCACCTATGAGGCTTTTGACTTGGGGGATGTATCTTATTGTCATTGTGAACAGTGTCGCAAAATGACAGGTCATTATATGGCGGCGTGTCAGGCAAAAAGAGATAAAATTAAAATCAAAGGTGAGATTAAGTGGTTCTACACACATGAAGGTTCACGACATGGTTTTTGTGATAATTGTGGTGCGCATATGTTTTGGCAGAACGATACTCAACCAACCATCAGCGTCACAGCAGGGAGTCTTGAAGATGCTAAGAATTTGGGTGTTTGGCATCATATTTTCACCGAAGAAAAAGGTTGTTATTACGAAATTAATCCCAATGAGCCACAATTTCAGGGTTATGGTGATAGTGGATTAGAGGAATTGTAGTCGTGGATGATACTCAGCAAATTTGTTTCACTCCTTCAGGTCGTAAATACCGAGGCGAGATAGGTGATACCTTATTACAGGTTGCTCAGGATGCCGGGGTAGCGGTTCGCTCACTGTGTGGCGGTTACGGACAGTGTCATCAATGCTGGGTTGAAATTTCAGAAGGCAAGCACTCTAAATTTAAAGTGGACTGTAAGGCTGAAAATGTCAGCGGCATTACCAGCATTGAAAGACAGTTAATTGCCGATAATCCTAGATACAAGGGTAAACGTTTGGCATGTCAAACTTGCATTCAAGGAGATTTGGTTATAGATGTCCCTGAAGAAAGTCAGGAACATAAGGCCTATATCAGTAAAAAGAATGCAAAGCAAAATTACTCTCTTTCTAGTTCAATCAGTCTTTTCGATTGTGAACTAGAAGAGTCAACGTTAGATGAAAATCCTTCAGCTACGGAAAATTTATTGGCGCAGCTTGACGAGCAAGGCATCAAAGCAAGAGTTGACTTCAGTTTGTTGAGAGGGCTACAACCTTTGATTCATGAAAGCAAAGGTAATTTAACTGTTGCAGTGCGTGATGGAAATGAAGTTGTAGCGGTCTATCCACAAGGTGAACAAAAAATTATTGGTGCTGCAATCGATATCGGTTCTACAACCCTAGCGCTTTATGTCTATAACCTTAAAGATGGAAGTTTGATGTATGAATCATCTTCAATGAATCCACAGATACGTTATGGCGAGGATCTCATGAGTAGGGTTTCTTATGTGATGATGAATAAGGATGGCGATAAAAAATTGACGGTTGCTGTACGAACTAAGATCACTGAAATGTTGCATGAGGCTTGTGAGGTTTTAGAACTTCAGCGAGATAAACTGTTAGAGGTTGTTCTTGTAGGTAACCCAATTATGCATCACATTTTTTTCGGCATCTCTCCAGTCGAGCTTGGACAGGCGCCTTTTACGGTGGCAACAAGAAACTGGATGGACGTTGATGCTAAAGACTTAGGTTTTGACTTATATCCCAAAACTAGGATATCCTTTTTGCCATTGATTGCAGGCCATGTTGGTGCAGACACAGCTGCGGCTTACCTTAGTCAGATAGACATAATGCATTCTCAAACAACTTTACTTGTTGACATTGGCACCAATGCTGAGATTGTGCTTGCGAAGGAAGGTAGAGTTTATGCAACTTCGTCTCCAACTGGCCCTGCTTTTGAAGGTGCGGAAATTAGTTCTGGAGTCCGGGCGACTTACGGTGCGATTGAAAGAGTGAGGATTGATAAAGATACCTTAAATGTACGTTATAAAGTTATTGGTTGCGATGCCTGGTCTGACGAACCGAACTTTGAATTAGTTAAAATGAAGGCTATAGGAATTTGTGGTAGTGGCATTATCGAAGCTATTGTCTCTTTTGCTGAGGCAGGTATTATCGACCAAAGTGGTCTTTTTGTTGAATCAATTGCACCAGAACGTTTCTCAAAAAATGGTAACACGACTAGATTTTTGTTGGTCGACCAAGGTGAACAGTCAATTTACGTTGAACAAGTAGATATACGTTCAATTCAATTAGCGAAAGCCGCACTTTCTGCAGGCGTTTCGATATTAATGGACTACCTTGAGTGTACTGATTTTGATCAAATATTATTAGCGGGAGCCTTTGGCGCTCATTTGGATGCTAGATATGTTGCCCTATTGGATATTATTCCAACCGCAACAGAAGATAAAATTAAATCTGTAGGAAATGCTGCGGGAATTGGAGCAAGTGCCGCCCTATTGGATGTTAGTAAACGCAAAATAATTATCGACGCAGTAGAAAAAGTTGTCAAAATTGAGACTGCTACTGAGCCTAGATTCCAAGAGTTTTTTGTTGATGCAATGAAATTTAGTGTATCACCGGTAAAGGAGCAAAAAACGAAAAAAGTAAGACGCCGAAAAAGAGTGTCATAGTCATTAAATAGAAAAAGGAGGGGGTAGTGGCCAGAGAAAGAAGAAGAAGAAGAAGAGGTCCTGCAGAGTCTGACGCACAAGAGGCGCCTAAAGCGCCAGCTTATATTAAACGCAAAATACCTCACTACAGTATTCTTAGTGATGATGAACTAAGTGTTATTGAAGAAAATGCAGACACTATTTTAGAAGAAGTAGGAATTGTGTTTTCTGAAGACCAAGAGGCTCTTGACATTCTCTCATCAGCTGGAGCTAGTATTGATGGTGAGCGTGTTCGCTTCCCTAGTGGAATGTGCAGAAAAATTATACAAGACTCGGCACCAAAAGAGTTTATCCAACACGCACGTAATCCAGAAAGAAGTGTGGTTATTGGTGGTGATAATATGGTGCTTGTTCCTGCTTATGGTCCTCCATTTATACATAACCTTGATGAAGGTCGTCGCTATGCAACGATTGAAGATTTTCGTAATTTTGTTAAGTTAACTTATATGTCGGACAACCTACATCACTCTGGTGGTACGATTTGTGAACCTGTAGATTTGCCTGTAAATAAGCGTCATTTTGATATGGTTTATAGTCACATTAAGTATTCCGATAAAGCCTTTATGGGCTCAGTAACAGCAGCTGAGAGAGCTCAAGATAGTGTTGACATGGCAAAAATTGTTTTTGGTGATGAATTTGTAGACAATAATTGCGTCCTAATTAGCCTAATTAATGCGAGTTCACCGATGGCATTCGACGGAACTATGTTGGGTGCATTAAAAGTTTATGCGCGGAATAATCAGGCAACGGTTGTAACACCATTTATTGTTGCCGGTGCAATGGCGCCAGTGACAGCTGCAGGTGTTGCTGCTCAAAGTCTTGCCGAAGGTATGGCCGGTATGGCACTAACACAACTAATAAGACCTGGTGCTCCAGTTGTTTATGGCAACTTTGTAACGGCAATGTCTATGAAGTCAGGAGCCCCTACTTTTGGAACTCCTGAGGCAGGTCACATGATGAACATTTCCGGTGCCCTAGCTAGACGTCTAGGTGTTCCTTTCAGAAGCGGTGGAGGCTTTAATGGTGCTAAGATGCCTGACGCTCAAGCGGGCTATGAAGCAGCAAACACTATACAGGCCACCATCAACTCAAGCGTTAACTTTAATTTACATACAGCTGGTTGGCTAGAAGGTGGTTTATGTATGAGTTATGAAAAGTTTGTAATGGACGCGGATCAGGCAGGTATGATGCGAGTTTCAGTTGAAGGTGTTGACATGAGCGAAAATGGTCAGGCAATGGAAGCAATTCGTGAAATTGGAAGTTTTTCAGATGAAGTGCCTAAGCATTATTTAGGATGTGAGCATACTAAGAAGAATTTCAAGACAGCTTTTTATATGTCAGATGTGCTCGATGATAATAGCTTTGAGCAGTGGGTTGAAGATGGTTCAAGGGATACAGCAATGATCGCCAATGAGAAATATAAACAAATGCTCTCAGACTATGAATTGCCACCCCTTGATCCAGCGATTGATGAAGCCTTGCTAGATTTCATAAAAGAACGCAAAGATAGCTTTGAAGATTCTAATATATAATGACGGGTTATAGTGCGCAGTGATTTTAATTCAAGCATTTATGAATTTTATTATTCATCCATGATGGATTTTGTAAGATAATATTCACGATTATATTTATAGAGAGGATTAAAGGGTCATTTTCACTGGAGCAGAGCGATTCCATGTGTTTATGAGTTTTTATGCCTTTCTATTTTTTTTCTTTCGTACATAGTCAGGAGAAGAGATGAGCGAATATAAAACAGATATTGATATTGCAAGAGAGGTTACAGGTCAGCATATTAATGAAATTGGTGCAAAACTTAATATCAAGAAAGAGGATTTGGTGCCTTTTGGACATGACAAAGCCAAGATTTCTTGGGAAGCCATTGATGGTGCACAAAAAAACAAAGATGGCAAGCTTATCTTAGTGACAGCTGTAACTCCTACTCCAGCTGGTGAAGGCAAAACAACAACCTCTGTCGGTCTTACGGATGGTCTTAATAAAATTGGTAGGCAAACGACAGTTTGCCTGCGTGAGCCTAGTTTAGGACCGTGTTTTGGTATGAAAGGTGGAGCTGCAGGTGGAGGATATGCCCAAGTAATACCAATGGAAGATATCAATCTTCACTTTACTGGAGACTTCCATGCCATTACATCAGCGCATAGTTTGCTTTCTGCAATGATTGATAACCATATTTATTGGGGTAACGCAAACAATATCGATAGCAGAAAAGTAGCCTTCCGTCGTGTTGTTGATATGAATGATCGTTCACTACGTCAAATCACCTCTTCTTTAGGCGGTTCAACTAATGGCTACCCTCGCGAAGATGGTTTTGATATTACGGTTGCATCCGAAGTGATGGCTATTTTTTGCTTGTCACAAAACTTGACAGAACTTGAAGAAAGATTGGGAAATATTATTGTTGCCTATACTCGCGACATGACTCCCGTTAGAGCAAAACAAATTAACGCACATCATGCCATGACTGTGTTATTAAAAGATGCATTTAGACCAAACCTAGTGCAGACTTTAGAGGGTAATCCTGCACTAATTCATGGTGGTCCTTTTGCCAATATCGCGCACGGCTGTAACTCGGTGATTGCAACTAAGACAGCACTTAAGTTGTCAGACTATGTTGTTACAGAGGCTGGCTTTGGCGCAGATCTGGGTGCCGAAAAATTCTTTGACATTAAATGTCGTAAAGCGGGTCTAGCTCCGGATGCAGTTGTACTAGTTGCAACCATTAGAGCCCTTAAACATCAAGGTGGAGTAGCGAAAGACGACCTCAATACCGAAAATACTGAAGCTCTCTATAAAGGCTGTATAAATTTAGGTAGGCATATTCGCAACTTAAGCCAATTTGGCGTACCACTGGTAGTTGGTATTAACAAATTTGTTTCTGATACTGAAGCCGAATTCCAAGTAATCAGAGAGTATTGCAAGCAACTTAATGTTGAAGTAAGTGTCACTAGTCACTGGGAGCATGGCGGAGATGGTTCAATTGATTTAGCAGAAAAGGTTGCTAAGCTGGCTGATTCAGGCGCCTCTCAATTCAAGACATTGTACGATGACGAGATGCCACTTTTAGAAAAAATAGAAACGATAGCTAAAACTCTTTATCGTGCAGACGAAGTTTTAGCTGACAAGGTTGTTAGAGATAAACTGAACTGGTATCAAGATAATGGTTTCGGACATTTGCCAGTTTGTATAGCCAAAACGCAATACAGCTTTTCTACGGATCCACAGTTATTGGGTGCACCTAAAGGACATTCAATGTCGATTCGTGAGGTAAGGCTTTCAGCTGGCGCTGAATTTGTTGTCGTTGTTTGTGGGGCCATTATGACTATGCCTGGATTGCCTAGAGTGCCGGCTGCCGATAAAATTAAATTGGACGAGAACGGATTAGTGCAAGGCCTGTTTTAAAATATGAACATTAGCGATACAGTTGACTACGATATTCATAGGGTTGAAGATTCAGTCCTTCAGAATTCGAGTGATTGTATTGCCATAGAAGAGCCGCTTGAGATAGCTGTTCGTTACTATAAAAATGACGAATGGATAGTTGAGCCGTTAATGGTTACCATGAGAACGCCGGGTGACGACGAATCTTTGGTAAGCGGGCTGCTTTTTTCTGAAGGCATTATTCAGGATAAAGCTGCAATTGACAAGATTATTCCTAATGGAGAAAACGAAGGTAAGTACGATATTGATAATTCACTGATTGTTACTTTAAGGAAGGGCAATCAGCTAGATTTAAAGAATTTGCAACGTCACTTTATGGTTAATTCTAGTTGTGGTGTTTGTGGCAAGGGTACTCTCAATGCGATAGAGATTGCTTATGAGCCAGAGATCGATAAAAAAGGCCCGATAGTGAGTGTTGATTTGATTACAAAATTGCCCGATATATTAAGTCAGAGGCAAGAACAGTTCACCAATACCGGAGGTGTTCATGCAAGTGCTTTGTTGAGTGAGGGAGGTGAAATTCTTCATTTGGCTGAAGATGTTGGAAGACATAATGCATTGGATAAACTGATTGGTCACATCAGATGTAATGACATGCTTTACCCCTTAGAGCAGTTTGTCATGTGTTCAGGTCGTTTGGGATTCGATATCATACAAAAAGCATTGATGTCAGGCATAGGAATGATTGTAGGTATTGGGGCTCCAACCTCATTAGCCCTAGATTTAGCAGGGAAATTTGACATTACTTTAATTGGTTTTATCAAAAAAAATAAATATAATATCTACACTGGTGCATGGCGCATCAAAGAAAGGTTTTAGGAGAATCAATGTCAAGAAATATCAGTTTATTGTCAGGCAAAAAAGACGACAAAAATAGTTTGTTTGCTAAGATTACTGCGAGTCCATCTGATAGCAGTGACAGCCAACTTGCCAGTGAATACAATATGGGTATTTCAACCATCCATAGCACGAAGAGTTTTTATGATTTTTTAGGGGAAGATTTTAAAAGTAAGAAAGCTTTTGTTTGTCAAGGAAGTGCTTGTCTTTGTCGAGGTACCCAAGACGCGGTCATTGATAAATTAAGTGACAAGTTTGGTGCAGAGAATATTGGTGAGATGATTTGTCTAGGTAGATGTTATGAAAATAGTGCCTTTTACTATGATGGTCAAAACTATTCAGGCAATGACATCAATAAACTAGATCAAATTGTTGCGGGTAAACATACGAGCAGTAAATATGAAATGAAGTCATATGCAGATGTTTCATTCTTGGTTGAAGACGAAGTCTTTTCTAGTTATGACGATTTTAAGGATCTACTACAAACCTCTTTCGCCTCTGATAAGGCTGATTTAATTGCCATACTGAAAGAATCAGGCCTTCGTGGACGTGGAGGTGCAGGCTTCCCAACAGGGATGAAGTGGGAGTTTTGCCAGGCCCAAGAAGCAAGTGCGAAATATGTTGTTTGTAATGCTGACGAAGGAGATCCTGGTGCATTTTCTGATAGATATTTACTTGAAGAGCAAACTTTAAAAGTGCTTTTTGGTATGGTCATTTGTGGCTATATTATTGGGTCAAAACAGGGTTTTGTATATATTCGTGGTGAATATCCTGAATCCATTAAGGCGAACAATGACGCCCTAGCAAAGCTTCGAGAATTAGGGCTGTTAGGTGAAAACATTCTCGACAGTGGCTTTGACTTTGACATGAGTGTTGTTGAAGGTCAAGGTGCATACATTTGTGGTGAAGAGACGGCACTGATAGCTTCTATTGAGGGCCGTCGCGCTGAAGTAGATGTACGTCCTCCTTTTCCAACTGTCGAAGGTTTGTACAAAAAACCAACAGTTGTTAATAATGTCGAAAGTTTAGCCGCTGTTCCTGTTATTTTTAAACTCGGCGGTGAATCCTTTAAGAAAATCGGTAACGGCAAATCAACAGGAACGAAACTTATTTCTCTAGATGGCTACTTTAACAATCCAGGCCTTTATGAGGTCAATATGGCAGCCCCTATGAGTTTCATTATTGATGAAGTTGGTGGTGGATTTAATGACGATATTAAAGCTATACAGATCGGTGGTCCGCTCGGTGGAGTGGTACCAGTTGATATTCTCAGGACTCTTACACTAGATTTCGAATCTTTTGATGAAGGTGGTTTTCTACTCGGTCATGCAAGTTTTGTATGCATACCTCGATCTTTTTCTGCGGTCGAGTATGCAAAACACTTGTTCGCATTTACAGCTCATGAGTCTTGTGGCAAGTGCTTTCCATGTCGATTAGGCGCAACTCGTGGTAAAGAAATGTTAGAATCAGCATTAGAAAAAGATCAAAAATTCTCAGAAGAATTGATTAATGATTTATTAGAAACAATGGAAGTAGGTTCGCTATGCGCCCTAGGCGGTGGTCTACCACTAGCAATTAAAAATTTACTCGAGCACTGTACTGACGAGTTTAAACCTTTAATGGAGAAGTAGTATGTCAGATAATCCACAAGGTGTATTCATTGATGATGTTGAGTTTCCATTTGACGACTCAACCTCTATCTTAGAATTTAGCAACAAATCCTTGGGAGAAAAAATTATCCCAACGCTTTGTGATGACGACAATCTAAAACCTTATGGTGCTTGTCGTGTTTGTTCAGTTGAAGTTCAACATACAGAAGGTGGCCCCAAGAGAACAGTAGCGTCATGCCATACACCAATTAATCCTGGTATGCGAATCTATACAAATTCTGATAGTATTAAAACACTACGTAGAAACATCGTAGAGTTGGTTCTTAGTGACCACCCCCCAGAGTGCTTAACTTGTGAAGTAAATGGTAACTGTGAGTTGCAAGATGTTGCTGCAAGTGTTGGTGTTAGACAAATTCGTTACGCAAAGGGAGAGAATCACCTTGACCGTGAAAAAGATTTGTCGCATGCCTATATGCGTATGGACCTGTCGAAGTGTATCAACTGTTCCCGATGCGTTCGTGCCTGTGATGAAGTTCAAGGCCAGTTTACACTGACGATGACAGGTCGCGGTTTTGAATCACGGATTACAACTGATAACGATATGTTGTTCGGTGATTCTTCTTGTGTTTCGTGCGGTGCTTGTGCGCAAACTTGCCCAACATCGGCGATTTCAGATGTTTTCCAGTCAAAATCAGTCGAAGCTGATAAGACGGTTCGTACAACCTGTTCATATTGCGGCGTAGGCTGTAACCTTGAGGTTGCAGTAAAGAATGATGAGGTGTTGTCAATAAGAGCACCTCAAGATGCAGTCAATGCTGGACATACCTGTCTAAAAGGTCGCTATGCGTTTAAATTCTATAACCATGAGGACAGACTAACATCACCACTCATTAGAAAAAACGGAGAACTCGTTCCTTGCTCATGGGATGAAGCTTTAGACTTCATTAAAGACAAATTTGAATCAATCAGAGCTGAACATGGTCCAGACGCGATTGCTGGGATCTCATCGGCGCGTTGCACTAATGAAGAAAACTACATGTTCCAAAAGATGATCCGTCAATTAGTGGGTACTAACAACATCGACTGTTGTGCTAGGGTTTGTCACTCACCAACCGCTTGGGGAATGCAGCAATCTTTTGGTACTGGAGCTGGAACGAACTCAGCCTATGATATCCCTTTAGCCGATTTAATGTTAATTATTGGTGCCAACCCGACAGCTGCTCACCCTGTCACGGGAGCAAAAATTAAACAGCAAGCGATGGCTGGTGCAACACTTATTGTTATTGATCCAGTGAGAACTGAATTGGCTCGTATGGCTGACTACCATTTACAACTTAAGCCGGGTACGAACGTTGCCGTACTTAACATGATGCAATACTTCATTGTTGAAGCTGATCTTGTCGACCACGAGTTTATTAAAGAGCGTTGTGAAGGTGGTGAAGAGGTCCTTGAAAAAATAAAAGGGATTGATGTTGATGCAATGGCTGAGGTCAGTGGTTTAGACAAAGAAGAAGTTAAAGCAGTAGCTCTTGCTTATGCAACTGCTAACAATGCAATGGAGTTCCATGGTCTAGGTGTCACTGAACACTCCCAAGGCTCTCAAACAGTGATGCTGATTTCTAACTTGGCTATGATGACAAATAACGTTGGTCGGCCTGGTGTCGGTGTTAACCCGCTACGTGGTCAGAATAATGTGCAAGGTGCTGCAGACATGGGATGTCAACCACACCATGGTCCAGGTTACTTATGGATGGACCAAAAGGAAGTACAAGATTTTTATGAGGACAGATTAGGACTACCAATGCCTACAACGCCCGGCAAAAAGATTCCTGAAATGTTTGATGCAGCCATAGATGGCTCCCTGAAAGCTTTGTGGATTTTTGCCGAGGATGTTGTGCAAACAGACCCGAACACTCACCACGTTATCAAGGCTATGAATTCACTAGACTTGCTTGTTGTTCAGGAAATCTTTATGAGTGAAACAGCAAGAATGGCAGATGTTGTTCTGCCTGGCACAACTTTCCTAGAAAAGAGTGGAACATTTACTAATACTGAGCGTCGAGTTCAACAGGTTAATGCAGCTGTTAAACCACTTGCTGGAACCAAGACAGATGGTCAAATCATTGTTGAAATGATGCGCAAGTTAGGTTTTGACCAACCTGATTATGATGCTTCTGAAGTGCTCAAAGAGGTTGCCAGTGTTGTTTCTTTTTTCGAAGGTATTACTTGGGAAGGTTTAGGTGCAAGTCCTACTGGATTGCAGTGGCCCGTTAATAAGAAGGGCGAAGATACACAGATATTGCATATTGGAGAATTCAAGCGTGGCAAAGGTAAATTCCATTACTATGACTGGAGAGAAAGCGAAGAGCTTGTTAAGCACAAAAATGAGTACCCATTTATTTTAACTACAAGTCGTGAACTTCAACACTACAACTGTGCAACGATGACTAGAAGGACCTCGAATGTTGAGATTCTTCCGAAAGACGTCATCATGCTCAATCCTAAGGATGCAAAAGCAAAAGAACTTGTAACTGGAGATCGTGCAACTTTGAAGTCTGACCGTGGCGAAATCACTCTTGATGTTGAAGTGACTGACCGCGTTAAGAAGGGTGTTGTAAGAACCACCTTCCACTTTCCTGAAGTGTTAATTAACGAGGTGACAAGTGGTGTTACAGATGAAGAGACAAAGTGCCCTGAATACAAGGTCGTTGCTGTTGACGTACTAAAAGCTTCCTAAACCTACTATCGAAGTAAGTTCACTAACTCACTTCTTATAGCGTCTTTTTATAGCACCTTTGTTTAGGATTCTTCCAGCAATTTCCTCTATCGAAGTATGACTCGTGTCAAGAAACGGCACTTGATTTTGTACAAACATATCTTCTGCTAGTTTGACTTCTTTACGGCATTGGTCGATTGAAGCATAACCACTGTTTGAACGCCTTTCATCGCGGATACTTTGTAGACGAACGGGGTTGATACTCAGTCCAAATAGTTTATTTTTGTTCTTTTGGAGAATTGTGGGTAGCTTTATTGTTTCTAAGTCTTCCTCTATTAGTGGATAGTTCGCTGCGAATATCCCATATTGCAAAGCAAGAAACAAACATGTTGGGGTTTTCCCGGAACGAGAAACGCCTGTTAGTATAATATCAGCTCTGTCATAGCTCTTTAGATTAAGGCCATCATCACAACTGAGTGCGTAATTAATGCTATCGATACGATTTCCATAGTTATTTTCGTCAGTCATGCTATGAAATAAGCCCACAGTTTGAGATGATTTAGTACCAAGTGTTTCTTCTAGTTTAGAGATAAAAGTTTCAAAAAAATCAAAGAAAATACCACCACTATCGATTAATAATTGTCGATACTCTTTCGAGATTTGGGTGCTAAAAATTAAGGCAGGCTGACCATCTATCTCCGAAGCTTCCTTAACTTGATTTGCAGCATGCTTTGCTTTCGAGAGTGAGTCAATAAATGCTATGTTGACACGCTTAAATTCTATATCATTAAATTGAGTGAGCAAACTATTTCCCAACGCTTCTGCGGTAATGCCTGTTCTATCTGAAATAAAGAAAACGGTTCTCATAGTGTTTCAATATAATCTTAAAGGGCTCCAAGCCGATTCCAAGTTTCAACTACTGTATCAGGATTGAGAGAGATGCTGGTGATTT
>CAXDLF010000022.1:0-19314 GCA_963989885.1 uncultured Gammaproteobacteria bacterium | reverse complement strand
AAAAGGGCACTCAGCTATGTAATAAAATATGAATATAATAATTACTATATTAAATTAAAAAACTAACAAATAATATACAATGATTACTATCAATCCATTTTCCGAACTTTCTGAATTTATACCTTCCATTGCTATGCAAATGTATGTCATCGCGATGGTAATCTTGGTAACAGGGGGAACGATACTTGATATGGCTCATAAGCAAAGTGCCAAGTTCTTCTTCAGAAATTCAGAAAAGGCAAAAAAGTTAGCTACTAATCCTGTTGGTGCTGGAGAAAAAGCTTCAATTGCCCTAAAAACTATAGCTGAAGACGTTCTAACTTCGGGTGAATTCTGCAACACAAAGAGAAGAATTGCACACCTTCTTACGATGTATGGTTTCGTATTGTTTGTCAGTACTACGGCTATTATGATTTTCTGCTACGCATCAACAACAGCCGTTACACCTTCTATTCTGCCACTATTGTGGCATATTGGTGCTCTGATGCTGTGTGTTGGAGGTTATTGGTTTTGGTTTTTTATTCGTGTTGACGTTGCTGTAGAGGGAAACCCATGGTATCGAGTGGTACGTGCTGATCTTTTTGTCCTATCACTTCTTGCCACTGCCACTTTTGGCCTAATATGGTCATATTTCCAAACATCAAATGTATCCGGTTGGGACACCCTGTTTTTTGTTTTATTTGTTCTTTCAAGCACCGTGCTATTTGGAGGGGTGCTATGGTCTAAATTTGCACATATGTTTTTCAAGCCGGCAGCAGCTTTTCAGAAAAGAGTAACGGAGGCAGATGGCTCTAGGGAGAATTTACCTGCACCGGCCGATAGACCGGAGCAATTTGGTTTGGGTATCAAGCGAGAAGAACCAAAACATTATTGATAACTTTTATAACTAATATATAACGAAATAACGAGGAGAGAAATAAGATGCCAACTTTTGTATACATGACACGTTGTGATGGCTGTGGAAACTGTGTTGATATCTGTCCGTCTGATATTATGCACATCGATAAAACCGTCAGACGGGCAGTGAATATTGAACCTAACATGTGTTGGGAGTGCTATTCATGTGTGAAGGCTTGTCCACAAAATGCAATTGATGTTCGTGGATATGCTGATTTTGCTCCTCTCGGTCATAGCGTAAGAGTACTACGAGAGGAAGAGAAAGGCACAATATCCTGGAAAATCAAGTTCCGAGATGGTCGAGAGAAAAACTTCCTTTCACCGATTACCACTCAGCCATGGGGAGAGAAAATTCCAAAGCTTGGCGAGTTAGAACGACCTGATAAAGAGGCACTTGATTCACAATTACTTTGTTTTGAGCCAGATGCGCTGAACATTGATACTGGTCTTCCAGTATTGAAAAAAGAACAGCTAAAAGAGGGAGTGTATTACTAGTGGGTAAAATTAAAACAGTTTGGGAAGACTGCGATATTCTCGTTGTTGGTGGTGGTATGGCAGGCACTGGAGCAGCATATGAGGCCAGATATTGGGGTCGTGATATGAAGATTGTTTGTGCTGAAAAAGCCAACATTGATCGCAGTGGTGCAGTAGCTCAAGGGCTTTACGCGATTAACTGCTATATGGGAATGCAGTGGGATGAAAATCAGCCAGAGGATCATGTACGTTACGCTCGTAATGACTTAATGGGTTTGGTTCGTGAAGATCTTGCTTTTGATATGGCGCGTCATGTAGATTCTGCTGTGCATAAGTTTGAAGAGTGGGGTCTTCCGATTATGCGCAATGAAAAAACTGGGCATTACCAACGTGAGGGGAAATGGCAAATTATGATTCACGGTGAAAGCTATAAGCCGATCGTTGCCGAGGCAGCCCGTAAATCTGCCGACAAAATATATAACCGAATTATGGTGACTCACCTTCTGATGGACGAAAGCAAAGAAAATCGAGTGGGTGGTGCGGTAGGCTTCAACTGTCGCACTGGTGCCTTCCATGTCTTCCGTGCAAAGGCTGTTATTGTTGCTGCTGGCGGAGCTTCACATATTTTCAAGCCAAGATCTGTTGGCGAAGGAATGGGTAGAACTTGGTACGCACCTTGGAGTAGTGGTTCAGCTTATGCATTGCCAATTGCTGTTGGTGCAAAAATGACTCAAATGGAAAACCGTATCGTTCTAACTAGATTCAAGGATGGTTATGGGCCAGTTGGCGCCTACTTCCTGCATCTCAAAACTTACACACAAAATACTTATGGAGAGGAATACGAATCAAAATGGTACGATCACACCAAAGCGATGGTAGGAGAGTATATCGATCACACACCAACACCAACATGTTTACGTAACCATGCTTTCATCGAAGAAGTTAAGGCTGGCAGAGGACCAATTCATATGGTTACCATGGAAGCCTTCCAGGACCCTCACCTAGAAGAAGTAGGATGGGAAAATTTCCTCGGGATGACTATTGGACAAGCGGTTGTTTGGGCATCTCAAGACATTGACCCTAAATATGAGAACCCTGAATTAACTACTTCTGAGCCCTATGTTATGGGCTCCCATGCAACCTGTTCCGGTGCATGGGTAAGCGGTCCAGAAGATATTTCACCACCCGAATATTTTTGGGGATATAACCGAATGTTGACAGTTGATGGTCTCTTTGGAGCAGGAGATACGGTTGGGGGCACTGCTCACAAATTCTCTTCAGGCTCCTTTACAGAAGGTCGAATTGCCGCTAAAGCTGCAGTTAAATATGTGCTAGATCTAGGAGAGGAAAAGATAGAGGTCAACAAAAAACAGTGTGAAGAACTTAAAGAGATCATATACAAACCTTTGGAGAACTACACTGTGGGCCGTAACGAGATTACCGCCGGAACAGTCTCACCAAGCTACCTTTTGCCTATTCAGGGCCTTCAACGTCTTGAAAAAATTATGGATGAATATGTTGGAGGCATTAGTGTTAACTATATGACCAACGGGAATATGCTCAAACGTGGAATTGAATTGCTAGGCACACTCCAAGAGGATCTCGAACATATTGGAGCTGAAGATTTACACCAGCTTATGAGGGCATGGGAGTTAAAGCACCGTACCATTACTTCAGAGTGTGTCGCACAGCACACATTATTTCGTGAGGAGACACGTTGGCCGGGATATTACTATAGGGGCGACCATATGAAATTAGATGATGATAATTGGCACTGCCTAACCGTTTCTCGCCGAGATCCTAAGACTGGGGAATGGACTATGGAAAAAGCACCTCTTTATCATATCGTTGATGAAAAAGAAGACGCTAATTAAGTTCAAAATCACGACTTCTTTTCAGTATTGTTATTAATCAGTGGACACTTTAAATGAATCTTCTTGATAAAACAGATGAAGAAATATTAGAGATTGCTGACCCCTTATGGGACGAACTTGTTGAGTCCTCTAATAAGAAGGATTACCTTGGCTTTATCAAGCACTTCTCTAAGGCGATGATGTTGGCTGCAAGCGAAGTAGAGATTGGCAAACAGTGGGCAAGCAACGAAATGTTAACTAGCTTGAGTCATGAAAGAGAGTTTTATGGCTGCCTGAGAAGAAACAACCACGTAACAGTTCTTTACAAACAGACTAGCGATGTAGTTTCAGGGGAATTTTTGGGTCGCCTAGTGTTAGGCATTGAAGACGATGAAGTTAAAATCTTTGGTGCAACAATTTTCTAACATCTATAGATTAAAAAGTTTCTATAAGTTTCATCTAATGTAAAGCTACTAGCCTATTCAATGAATCAAGTAGCTTGATTAATCAAAAATATATGACTCTAAATTCCAATCATTTTGGTTTGTAATAGTCAAAGTCAGACACTTTGCTCCATCATAATTTCGAGTGTTGCCTGCCGCTCCAGGATTGATTACCCAGGGTATTTCCTTCTTATCTATTACCTGTTTGTGAGTGTGACCATAAATAATAGCTCTGGCATCTGGGTATGCTCGCCTCAATGAATCATGAGATGGTTTTTCGTGACCATGCTTATGTCCATGCTCAACAACAATCTTTCCACCTGGAAGTTCCAACACCTCTATATCTTCAAGGCTAGCCAAATGTGCATCATTGTTGCCTTTCACAGCAACAACGCTTTGTTTCGGATTGAGCTTTTGTAAGACATCTATATCGACTATATCACCTGCATGAAGTGCAAAATCGCATTTATTCATAAGCTCTGCAATTTGTGGGTGAACTGATCCGTGTGTATCAGAAAGAATACCTATTTTTATCATACTTACTGTAAGGATTTGAGCCTTAAACGTAATGCATTGAGTTTAATAAAACCTTCCGCATCTTTCTGATCATAAGCACCTTGATCATCTTCAAACGTTGCTATCTTCTCACTAAATAAACTATTGTCAGATTTACGACCGACAACAGATACATTGCCTTTGTAAAGCTTGATTCTAACTACACCACTAACATTTTCTTGAGTGGCATCAATTGCCGCTTGCATCATCTCACGCTCTGGAGCAAACCAGAAGCCATTATATACAAGCTTGGCATACTTTGGCATAAGCTCGTCCTTTAAGTGTGCCGCCTCTCGATCCAAGGTAAGAGATTCAATAGCACGATGAGCCTTCAACATTACTGTCCCTGCCGGAGTCTCATAACAACCTCTAGATTTCATACCAACAAAGCGATTTTCAACGAGATCTAAGCGACCCACACCATTAGCACCAGCACGACTATTTAAATCTTCCATCACCTCAGCAGGGGTTTTAGTTTCTCCGTTTATGGCAACGATGTCACCCTTTTCGTATGTAATTTCAACATACTCAGCCTTATCAGGAGCTTTCTCTGGTGACACAGTCCAGCGCCACATATTATCTTCAGCCTCCTGCCATGGATCCTCCAAAATATCACCTTCGTAAGAGATATGCAAAAGATTAGCATCCATAGAATACGGCGACTTTTTAGTCTGCTTCTGGTAATCAATTTCGATGCTATGCTTTTCAGCATACTTCATTAAACTTTCACGAGAAGACAAATCCCACTCACGCCATGGTGCAATCACCTTAATATCAGCGTTAATTGCATAGGCACTAAGTTCAAACCTTACTTGGTCATTGCCTTTTCCAGTAGCTCCATGAGAGATAGCGTCAGCGCCAACTTTCTCGGCGATCTCAACTAGCCGCTTTGAAATGAGAGGTCGAGCAATAGAGGTTCCCAATAAATACTCACCCTCGTAAACCGCATTAGCACGGAACATTGGAAACACAAAGTCACGCGCAAACTCTTCACGCAAATCCTCGATATAAATCTCCTTGATGCCCATCGCCTCAGCTTTAGCACGAGCTAGCTCAACTTCTTCACCCTGTCCAATATCCGCAGTAAATGTTACAACTTCGCAATTGTAAGTTTCTTGTAGCCATTTTGCGATAATACTAGTGTCCAATCCACCCGAATAGGCCAATACAACTTTGTTCATTCTTTATCCACGTAATTAAATACTTTCTCGTAAAGCACACTGCCATCAGTAGTCAGTACTTCTACTCTCCATTCACCTATCCAAGTATGCCACAAGTTTTTTGATGACCATACACGCCATCGCGGACCATTAATATTGAAGCTAATTTCAGCCATGACTCTGCCTTGGTAGATCCAACGATGGGTAATACGCTCACCACTGAGGTTACGGATATTGGTAAAAAAGTAGATTTTACCCAAAGAATTATCGGCTTCTTCAACAATATGAATAGGCACTCTGTCCTCAACATCTAAAGCAAAAACCGCATTAGATATATTTTCATGTGGCCATTCATTAGATAAAACAGCCAGTGAAAGAAATAATCCTAGAATTGATATGATGATTTTATTCATTTAATCCACCCAAGTTATTACATGCTCAAACAACTGATCTTTTGAAACTTCATTATCCCTGAAAGTGCGACCTCGCACCGAAATGCCAGCCAAATGAACACTATTTCTGTCACCACTAATTAAGTGGTGCCAAACTGGTAAATCTTTGCCTTCATATAGTAATCGATATGCACAAGTGCTGGGCAACCAATTGAATTTTTCTCCCCAATTAGGTTCAATACTTAAACAATCAGGCACATAGCTTTGACGATCCTCATAGTGTGAACAAGTACAATTCTTTTCATCCAAGTAATGACAAGCAACATCTGTAAAGAAAATATCGCCAGAATCTTTATTTTCCAACTTATACAAACAGCAGCGCCCACAGCCATCACAGAGTGATTCCCATTCTTCAGTATCCATTTGTGATAAGGTCTTAGATTGCCAGAAAGGTTTTTCTTGAGCTTTCAATTTCTGCTATGTAAATTATTTTTTAACACTGCTATTATCAATTATAGACCTATTGCAACAAATAATCTCTCAATTCCAATAGCAACATCTGAGCAGGAAGACGACCGCCTTCCTCACTTAAGTGTATGAATTAAGTTAAGCGCGACCTGAGTACTCGTTGGTACGAGTATCAACTTTAACTTTGTCTCCAATACTGATGAATAAAGGGACCTGGACAACAACTCCAGTACTCAACGTTGCTGGCTTGCCTCCAGTTCCTGCGGTATCTCCTTTAAGACCTGGGTCAGTATCAGCCACCTCCAAAATTACATGGTTTGGAGGTGTTACTGAAATTGGATTATTATTCCATAGAGTTACAATACAGTTGTCCTGTTCAACTAAATAATGCATTACACTCCCCAAAGCCCTCTCTCCCAGACCAAACTGATCAAAAGAAGTGGGGTCCATAAAATACCAACTTTCACCATCATTATATAAGTACTGCATCTCCAACTCCATCACGTCGGCAGCTTCAAGAGACTCACCAGATTTAAAAGTTTTTTCTAGAATCTTTCCAGTAATCAGGTCCTTAAACTTTACTCGATAATATGCCTTTCCTTTGCCAGGCTTGAAGAATTCATTACTAATAATTGAACAAGGGTTTCCATCGAGCATTAATTTCAAACCATTTTTAAATTGACTCGTACTGTAATTCACGTTATTTAATCCAATTTGAATTGATACACTTGCTGGTTTTTCCCTATCTAAATTTTCTAACTATTTGAAACAAAAAACTGAATTTCATAAGAGAAACAATTTGGTCAATAAAATTAAGGCTTCAACTCAGAAATGATAAAATGCTTTCGCACATATTTTAACCTTTATTTTTCTCAAATTATATGCACATCCACGAATATCAAGCGAAAGAATTGTTCAAAGATTACGGTATTCAAGTTCCAGACTTTGAAGTAATTTCTAAAAGCAATGAAACACGATCTGCTTGCAAAAAACTTGGTGGAAATATCTGGGTAGTTAAGGCTCAAGTTCATGCAGGTGGTCGAGGTAAAGGTGGTGGTGTCATAGTCTGCAATAGTATCGAAGATGTAGAGAAAGCAAGCCAAAAACTATTAGGGAAAAAACTAGTAACTCCACAAACTGATGAAGATGGGCAACCCATCAATCAAGTTATTATTGAGGCAGGTCAAGATATTTCTAAAGAGCTATACTTAAGTTTATTAGTTGATCGTTCAACAGAAAAAATCTCAATCCTAGCTTCTACTGAAGGAGGCATGGATATTGAACAAGTCGCTTCTGAATCACCTGAGAAAATTATTAAACATGCGATTGACCCTTTAGGCAGTCTGTCAATAGAAGAATGTCAAAGTATTGCCAAAAAACTCAATTTAGATACAGTGCTTTTGGAACAATTTACAAAAACAATGATAGGGCTTTACTCGATCTTTACTAAAAATGATGGCAATCTTATTGAAATCAACCCGTTAATCA
The DNA here is from genome assembly GCA_963989885.1 of uncultured Gammaproteobacteria bacterium. GTDB lineage: Bacteria > Pseudomonadota > Gammaproteobacteria > PS1 > Pseudothioglobaceae > Pseudothioglobus. The sequence continues at coordinate 11,584 of CAXDLF010000022.1, read as the reverse complement.
TAAGCAAACAAAATGAAATTATTGCGCTTGATGGCAAAATTGATTTTGATGACAACGCACTCTATCGTAACGAAGATATCATCCACCTTAGAGATTTTGAACAGGAAGATGAAAAAGAAAGAATCGCAAGTGAATATCAGCTCAATTACATTTCCCTGGACGGAACAGTCGGCTGTATGGTAAATGGTGCAGGATTGGCTATGGCTACAATGGACTTAATTGAATATCATGGTGGCTCTCCTGCCAACTTTTTGGATGTCGGTGGCGGAACAACAGCCGAAAGAGTCGCAAAGGCGTTTGAAATTATTCAGAGCGGTCAAAATGTGAAAGCTATTTTGGTCAATATTTTTGGTGGTATTGTTCGTTGTGACTTAATTGCAGAGGGTATTCTACAAGCCATAGAAAAGGTGGGTTTAACTTTACCAATTGTTGTTAGACTTGAAGGCACAAATGCTCCTCAAGGGCTCAAAATATTAAATGACAGTGACTTTAATATTATGACTGAGGCTGATTTAACGCAGGCAGCCAAGCAAGTTGTGGAGATGGCAAAATGAGCGTACTGATTAATAAACAAACAAAAGCTATTTGTCAAGGTTTCACTGGTAAACAAGGTACATTTCATTCTCAACAATCAATTGAATATGGTACTCAATTAGTCGGCGGAGTAACTCCTGGAAAAGGCGGTCAGACTCACCTAGATAGACCTGTTTTTAATTCAGTCAAGGAATCTATGGTAGAGGTTGGTGCTAACGCCTCGATGATCTATGTACCACCTAGATTTGCATTTGCATCGATTGTTGAGGCTATCGAAGCAGAAATGCCTGTTATTGCTTGCATTACTGAAGGTATTCCAGTTCAAGATATGATTAAAATCAAGGCCATAATGAAAAGCAGTAAATCAAGATTGATTGGCCCCAATTGTCCTGGTGTAATAACTCCAGACGAGTGTAAGCTTGGTATTATGCCTGGCAATATTCATCAGAAGGGGAGTGTTGGTATTGTCTCACGCTCGGGAACATTGACTTACGAAGCTGTCCATCAAACCACTCTTGCCGGGTTAGGTCAAAGTACTTGTATCGGTATCGGTGGTGACCCTGTACACGGAATGAATTTCATAGATTGTCTTGAGTTGTTTGAACACGATAAGGAAACTCAATCGATTGTAATGGTAGGAGAAATTGGCGGAAATGCAGAAGAAGAAGCTGCAGAGTATATTTCATCGAACATTACCAAACCAGTTATTTCCTACATCGCAGGACTGACGGCTCCAACAGGAAAAAGAATGGGGCATGCAGGTGCAGTCATAAGTGGTGGAAGTGGTGGTGCTAAAAACAAAATTAAATCTTTGAAAAAAGCTGGTGTAAGCATTTCACCAACTCCAGCGATGATCGGCGAAACCCTACTGCAAACTATAGCAAATTAGAAATTATCTCTAGGAACATACATGATTATTTATAACATTAACGTTCCAAAAATAGATGGCTAGAATTCGCAACAGTAGATTTGCAGTTTCAATGATTTTTGCCATTAATGGTGCTTTATTTGGAACTTGGGCATCGCGTATTCCCGCAATTTCAAATATCCATGATTTATCTCCAGCCTCTTTAGGATTATTGATTTTTGTAGCAGGCTTATCAGCTGTTGTTGCATTCTCTATTTTTGGAAGAGCGGCTGATCACTATGGTGCAGCATTTGTGACCAAGCTTAGCAGCAGTATATTTCTTCCACTAACCCTTATTTTCATCGCTTATGCAAACTCAATCTGGATGCTTACCGCTGCAATAATATTTTTTGGAGGAATTCATGGAGGAATTGACGTTGCAATGAATGCTTGGGCAGCGGAAGTAGAACGTAAAAATGAGCGACCTCTGATGTCATCCTTTCATGCAATGTGGAGTTTAGGATCAGGAATTGGAGCTGGTTCCGGAGTTTTATTAGCTACCTATAATCTTGGCGTAAAGACACATTTCACAATCAGCTCAATTGTTATTTTTTTGGTTGTTCTTAGTATCTTGACAATTCCTTTTCAATCTGAGAGAAGAAAAAGAGATAAAAATGTTCCATTTATTTCAATACCCAAAGGGCCTTTGCTTGCCGTAGCTTTGATAACGTTTTTTGCCTCATTGGGTGAAGGTGCTGTCGCAGATTGGAGCGCTATTTTTCTTATTGGCGTTACCAGCGTTGATGAAGGTGCTGCAGCACTAGGATATACTGCTTTTGCTATTTGTATGTTTTCCATGAGGTTGATGGGTGACAAAATTGTATCTGTCATCGGACCTTCGAAGACAGCTCGATACTCTGGATTAGTTGCTATGATAGGATCCATAATTTTAGTCACATTTGGATCTCTTCTTCCATTAGTAATTGGTTTTGGTTTGGTAGGTTTGGGTATTGCAGTAATCATACCGTTGGCTTTTTCTCGTGCAGCAAATGACAAAAATATACCTCAAGGTACAGCAATAGCGAGCATCGCAACTCTGGGTTATGGCGGGATGCTTATGGGACCATTATTTATTGGGTTTATTGCAGAGGCTACATCAATCAAAACTAGTTTCTTAATCTTTCCAATATTAGCATTCCTAATCTTTGCACTCTCAAAACATCTCTCATTAAAGTCTCTATAGCGTTTTTTCTAGCAACATTGCATCTCCGTAACTAAAAAAGCGATATTTTTCTTCGATAGCGTACTGGTATATCTGAAACATTTTCTCGACACCAATAAAAGCGCCTACCAACATTAGTAAAGAAGATTTCGGCAAATGAAAATTAGTAATCATAGCATCTACCAAACGAAACTCAAATCCGGGATAAATAAATATATCCGTGTCCCCTTTTGAACTGAAAAGACCTCCCTGAAGTGCCATTGACTCCAGTGTTCTAACAGCAGTTGTGCCGACAGCAACAATGCGACCACCACTTTCTTTTGTAGCTACTATTTTGTCAACAGTTTCCTGACAAACTTCAAAGTACTCACTGTGCATTTTATGATCTTTGATATCTTCAACCTTGACTGGTTGAAAAGTACCCGCACCCACATGGAGAGTTACAAATGCATGGTCAATTCCATAACTACTAAGACTAAAAAGCAATGATTCATCAAAATGAAGTCCCGCTGTTGGAGCTGCTACAGCACCATCATTCTTTGCATAAACCGTTTGATATCTTATCAAGTCTTCCTTATCGTCAATTCGATCAATATAAGGGGGCAAAGGAACATGCCCAATCTGATTAAGCAAAGTCAGAATAGAGTCGCTACCAAAGCTTACTTTATAAAGTTCGGAAACTTTACCAATTACCTTTACTTGTTTGTCATTTTCTAGCACTATATAACTACCAATCTTTGGAGTCTTGCTTGCCTTAATCATCGCCAAGGCTTGATAGTCATTAATCAGTCTTTCGACTAGTATTTCAACCTTTCCACCAGACTCTTTATGTCCAAAAAGTCTTGCAGGAATTACCTTGGTATCATTAAGTATTAATAAATCTTTAGGCTTGAGAAATTGACCTAACTGAGAAAATGTTGCATCAATAAAATCTTTTTGTACAAATAATAATCGCGAATCGGCTCTCTTTTCACTAGGGTATTGAGCAATTAATGATTTGGGCAAATCGAAATCAAAATCACTTAATTTCATATTTGTCGAAGTAATCTAGTATTTGATAGGCGGCTGTTACAATTGCACGTGGTGTAATAGTGGCCCCCGTAAATTGATCAAAAAAACCACCATCTCTCTTAACTTTCCATTTGGATTTTTCAGGTTGATTCAATGAAAGACCCGTAAAACTCTTAATCCAATCTGATTTACGAGTTTCTATTTTGTCACCTAGACCTGGTGTTTCTTTATGATTAATTACCCGAACACCCAACAATTCTCCTTCAACGCTGATCCCAGTTAGAAGTCTGATATCACCATTGTAGCCATTGGGATAGGTATGTTCAACAAGGTGTGCAAAAACTTTATTATTATTTTTCGCAGGGAAAATTGTGACTGTCTGCTCTATTCCATGAAGATCAATATTTCGATAAAAGCTATCACTTAGAATTGGATTATCGTACTCAGTGACAATTTCATTAAGACGCTTAATGAGTAATTGTCGCTCATTTATTTCGATCCTGTCTTTGGTGTTTTTTTCAGCAAGGCTGACAATAAAAACACAAGCGAGAGTAAATATAAACATCAAAAAGCCTGACTTTATAATCGTTGAGTTCTTCATCTTCCAAACACTTTGGGTTGTGTATAAAAATCAATTAAAGGAACAGTGATATTTAACAGAAGTACAGCAAAAGCAACTGCATCTGGATAGCCACCAAATACTCTAATTATGACAATCAATACACCAATTAAAAAACCATAAATTATTCTACCTAAGGGTGTGGTACTGGCTGATACAGGGTCCGTGGCAATGAAAAATGCCGCCAACATTGTTGCTCCATTGACAACATGAAACAGTGGTGACGCAAACTGATCAGAGTCTACTAGGAATAGGACTGTTGACATCACTACTATGCCTAACAGAAGTAAAACTGGAATCTGCCAAAAAATTATTCTTCGTAAAAGTAGGTAAATACCTCCTATTAAAAAGCCAATATTAATCCATAGTTGGCTGATGGAATTGAACTCGAGCTCTTGTATTGAGAGGCTCATTGTTAATTGTGTCTTTACATGATCTAAAGTCGTTGCCCCTGTCAAACCATCGAGGTTAGATAAACCAAATATGACATCAGCAGCTCGATCCATGGATAAGTAATCAGCTGGCCACTGAGTCATTTGTACTGGGTAAGAGATTAGTAAAAACGCATAGCCCAGCATTGCTGGATTAAAAGGATTATTACCTAAACCTCCAAAAATTTGTTTGCCAAAAACAACTGCAAAAGAAACACCCAGCACTATGATCCACCAGGGTGCAATACTGGGAATGGATATTGCAAGCAAAATAGCTGTCAAAACGACAGACCCATCAATAATTGCGGGCTTAATTTCTGAACCACGCAATCTCAAAAAGATTGCCTCTACAATTAGACCTGTAATGCAAGCTAATACAATCTGGATAAGAACTGATAAACCAAAAAAATACACTTGTGCGCCAACACCCAATGCGAGAGCATAACTAACTTGACGCATAATTTGATTAGTGTTGAGTAATTTATCCGACATCTAGAGGCCCTTGAACTGATTTAGCGCTGTCAACACGCTCCAAGGCAGATTCGATTGCTGCCTTCTTTGCTTTATCTTTGGCCATTTTTTCCTTCAAGGCTATTTTCTTAGCTTCCATCATCTCAGCTCTTTCGCGTTTGTTTCTCTCTAGACGCAACTCGCGAAATTCGAATCGCTCTCTAGCGATCTCAGTCTGTTTCTTTTCCTTTACTTGTTGCTTATATAGTGCCTTAGTGTATTGATAATAATCCACTAAAGGAATCTGACTTGGACAGACGTAAGTACAACAATTGCACTCGATACAATCTAGAAGATTGTATTCAACTGCTTTTTCAGTATTTTTACTCTTAGAATACCAGTAGAGTTGTTGAGGTAGTAAATCTACTGGACACACTGTATTACATAATCCACATCGAATGCATTCTTTTGTTGGTTTACTTTCCTCTAACTGGTCAACAAAAACACAATTGGTATTCTTAGATACAGAATAATTGGTACCATCAAGTTCAATTCCCATCATCAAACCATTCATACTAATTCTGTGACTTCCTTCTTTAATATCAACAAAACTTAGCAAGTAGTCATAACTTGCCCCGAGCCTAACTTGTAAATTTTTTGACTCCTTTACAGCACTACCTGCTACTGTGACTGCGCGGGAAATTAAAGGTCGGTTCTCAACTACAGCATCAAACATTGCAACTATAGTGCCAACATTCTGGCAAAGAACACCTACGTCAGATGCATATTTGCCTGTAGGCACCTCAATCCCCAAAAGATACTTAAGAAGTAATTTTTCGGCTCCTGAAGTGTATTTAGTTGGCATCACCTCAATGGTGATTTTTTCATTATTACAAAACTTTTTAAGTGCTGCGATGGCATCCTGTTTATCATCTTCGATTGCAATAATTGCACGTTCAGCTTTACAAATGTGGAGTAAGACTTCAATACCTCTAATTACTTTAGTAGGGTATGCTTCCATTAATGCTGCGTCACAGGTAATACCAGGTTCACATTCAGTTGCATTCACAATCAAAGTATGGCAGCCTTCTGCCAACCTCACCTTAGTATGTGTAGGGAACCCAGCACCACCCATTCCAACAATCCCAGAAACGCGTATTTTGTTATAGATTGTATTAGCTGTACAAGTCTCGTAACGCTCAGTACAACCAATACTGGTGTCAACCCACTCGTCCTTACCATCAGATTCAATAGTCACACAAAGCCCTTTAAGTCTTGACTTGTGAGCGTAAACATGTTCGTCAATGGCCACTACGGTACCTGAAATAGAAGCGTGGACGGGGGCACAACGCTGATCATCTATTGTAGCTATAATTTGTCCCGTTAAAACGCGCTCACCGACACTAACGATTGGTATCGCCTGATTTCCAATACGCTGTTGCATAGGTAAAACCACTTTGTCTGGAAGCGGTATTCGAATCAAGTCAATTTCAGTAACTGGATATGGGTTTTCCAATCTCAAACCGCCATTATATTTAGACTTAAGCATGTGCTAGCTCCGAAATATCTGGCACATAATTTCTAATGGTGGGTTTAATTTCAACCATATCAATACAATCTACAGGGCACACAGGTAGACATAAATCACAACCAGTACACTCTTCAGCGATAACAGTTGTCATGACCTTCGAGGAACCCACAAAAGCATCAACTGGACAAGCCTGAATACATAAAGTACAGCCAATACAAACCTTTTCATCAACCACAGCAACTCGCTTTGGTTTGGTTTCTCCGTGCTCTTGATTTAAAGGCAAAGTATCAACTCCTAAAAGCTCTGCAAGTGCGTCGACGCCTTCCTGACCACCCGGTGGACATTGATTAATTTCTACCTCACCGTTGGCTATTGCTTCTGCATAAGGACGACAACCTGGAAAGTCACATTGACCGCATTGCGTTTGTGGCAAGATTGAATCGATTTGGTCGACCAAAGGGTTGCCTTTCACTTGATATCTAATCGCAGCGTAACCTAGGCCTAAACCCAGTAATAGCGCTAATAGGGAAAGTGTTGAGATTGCATCTAACATTAAACTAATCCGATAAAGCCCATAAATGCCATAGACATCAAGCCCGCAGTAATAAGTGCAATTGGAACACCTTGGAATATTTTTGGAACATCGGCTGACTCAATACGTTCTCTAATGCCTGAAAAAAGCACCAAAACAAAAGAAAATCCAACAGCAGCACCAAACCCATAAACTGCTGATTGGAGAAAACTATTGCTCGCTCCGACATTCAAAAGAGCAACACCAAGCACTGCACAGTTCGTTGTAATGAGCGGCAAAAAAACGCCCAAAGACTGATGCAAAACCGGTGAAGTTTTATTAACAACTAATTCAGTAAAACCAACTACAGCAGCAATCGTTACAATAAAAGCGATTGTTCTAAGGTACTCTAATTCAAGCGGAATTAAAAGATAAGTATTAATGAGGTAACTGGTAATACTTGCCAAAGTCAAGACAAATGTCGTTGCAAAACCCATACCTATGGCTGTATCCATTTTCTTGGAGACACCCATAAAAGGACAAAGCCCCAAGAACTTTACCAGTACAAAATTATTAACCAAAATTGTACTAACTAGGATTAACAGGTACTCATTCATAATCAGCGCAATTTTAAACTAAATGTTGTGTCCAATCTCTACTCTAAATTAATTCCTTTTTTATGGGAAATTTTCTCTAGACTAGCAAAGTTAAAACTTTTCTTTTAAGCCTGAATTGTTTGCTGCTGCTTGATAGCAGATACTGAATCCATTAGAGTAGTCGAGCTCATCAAAACCCTCGTAACCTTCTAAAAGCTTGTAGCTAGTGACTCCAGATCTAAGCATGAATTGTAATTGATCCAAGTGTGCATTGATGCCAATAATTTCCCCTCCATACTGCCACCTCTTGCTTAACAGGTAAGCCTGAGAGTATCCTCTACCATCATCGAAATTATTAAAGTCCAATGCAATCAAAGTGATATCATTCAAAGTGTCTTTCAATAGTGTTACATCGTCTGAAGGATTAACTATGACTCCAACTCCTAACTTTGATAATTCATCTAAGTTTTCAATCCATTGTTCGACACTTACAAGCTCAATTCTTTCGTTGTCTTTATTTAGCACACTTGTGTCAAGTGTTCTTGATTCTGCAACCTTAGTTTCTAAAGTTGCACTTGCAGCAGTCAATTCATTTGACTCACTCATAGACCCTCTCCTTGAATGGCTTAATGCCTATACGCTTGAAAACTTCCGTGAATTTTTCTTCCTCTTCACGATTATCTAAGTAGACATTGACGATATCTTCAACAGCATCGACAACATTATCTCCACTAACAGAAGGGCCTAATTTTTTCCCAATAACAGTATCATGAAGAGTTTCACCTGCAACGGTTATTTGATAATGTTCCTCTCCATTCTTTTGCATTCCTAGCAAACCTATATCAGCTACGTGATGATGTGCGCAAGAGTTTTCACAGCCTGATATGTTGATATTTAGGTCGCCAATGTCAAGTAATTTATCCATATCGTCGAAACGCTGTTGTACCCTTGTTGCAATAGGAATGGAGACGGCCTTTGCTAAATCACAATAATCGCCTCCAGGACAAGCCACAATCTGCGCCAGCGTTCCCTGATGTGGGCTCGCTAATCCATATTTTTCAAGTGACTGCCATAAATCAAAGACCTGGTCTTTGCGGACATGAGGAAAAACAATTGTTTGCCTTTTTGTTGTTCTAAGCTCGCTATAGCTGTATTGATCAGCTAGATCCGCCAAAATCCTCATCTGCTCTGAAGTTGCGTCACCGGGAGCTGTGCCAAGTTTTGTGAGCGAAACATTGACGATACTATAACCCGATATTTTATGAGCTCGAACATTGTTTTTTTTCCAAATACTGTAATTAAAATCAACTTTGTCTTCAAAACCTTCGATAACCAATGGTTTAATGGGCAAAGCAAAATCTTTTTTAAGTTCTGATAAATGAGTTAAGTTTAACTTCAACTTCGGATCATCCCTGGTTTGCTTCCAGTCTTCATAAACTAATCGGGAATATTCCTCTGCACCAAGCTCACGAACTAAGAATTTGATTCGTAGCTTTTTAAGATGATCTCGACGACCTTTTAAGTTGTATATTCTCATTGCAGATTCAAGGTAACTCAGTATATCTTCACAAGGAACAAAAGATGCTGTTTCAGCTGCAACCATTGCGGCTGCGCCTAAGCCTCCACCCACATAAACAGTAAAACCGAGCTCACCTTCTTTATTGCGTACCAATCTCAATCCAAGGTCATGTACTCTAAGTGCTGTTTCATCTAACTTTGCGCCATTAACCGCAATCTTGAATTTACCTGGTAGCCAAGAAAATTCCGGATGCAAATTAAACCATCGACGGATCAGTTCGCAATACGGTCTGGCATCAGCAATCTCTCCCTCCGTAAGGCCAGATAATGGATCAGCCGTAATGTTCCGTGTTGCTTTACCGCTAGTCTGAATGGCGTGAAGACCTACACTTGACAATTCACGTAGCAGATTGGCAATCTCGGACAACTCAATCCAATTATATTGGATATTTTGACGAGTCGTGAAATGGCCAAAACCACGATCATACTTATCGGCCACATCAGCGAGCGCTCTAAGTTGAATTGTGTTTAAGGTGCCGTATGGAATAGCAACCCTTAACATATGAGCATGCAATTCCATATAAAGCCCGTTTCTTAATCTGAGGCTTCTAAATTTAGCAGCATCCAAATCACCATCTAAATGGCGTTTTAATTGCTTCTCAAATTGGTCCACTCTTTCAACTAAAAATTTGCTATCTTCAGCGCTATATTGGTACATTTTATTACTTCGTATATATAGATGTTGAGTTATTATAGTAATATATTCTATTATTTTAATATTTCTAGAAAAAATAATGTAAATTTACTGTTAAAATTAAAAATTATAGAAAAATATTATAATATTACCTATTTTTGGATTAGATTATGGATACAACAGATGTCAAACTCCTAGAGTTGCTGCAACATAATGCAGAAATGACCATCCAACAACTCTCGGCAGAAGTGCACTTATCAACCACGCCTTGCTGGAAGCGAATCAATCAATTAAAAAAGCTTGGTTACATCAGTAAAACTGTTTCTTTAGTTGACCGTAAAAAAATTGGATTAAACGTCACGACGATGGTTTTTGTGACACTGAATACACACGATCAAGAAAAAATCAGAATTTTTGACGAAACTATTCAACAGATTCCTGAAGTTGTGGAGTGTTATCGAATGAGTGGTGAAATTGACTACCTATTAAAAGTTGTTCTTAGTGATATTGAAGGCTATGACAACTTTTATAAACGTTTAATTGATAAAGTTCAATTTGCTAAAGTGACCTCACATTTCGCTATTGAAGAAATTAAACATACCACTGAAATACCTCTTGGTCTGATTCAATAATTCCTCAGAAGTTAAGATTAAACCATAAAAAGCCTTATAAAACCAATAGCACAAACTAACAACAACATTCCTCCTATCCACTTCTTAAATCGGTCATTATTTTCCATAATTTTATTGTGCGCTTTGAGCCCTAGGTAATGTCCAATTGCTCCCGCTGGAATCAACATTAAAGCAAAGCGCCAGTCAATATAAACCCCAACCGCTATGAATGCACTCATCTTAATTGCAACTAGAATAATCCATAAAACAAATAGTGTATTTCGCAACTGCTCTTTAACGATGTGGCTGATATAGACCGCCACTATTAATGGAGCGCCATTTAAAGAAGTTCCAGATATATATCCACCTAAGAACAGTAATAAATTATCTACCCAATTTTTCTGAGATTTGATTGGACGATCAAGGATCCAGGTAAATGCATAAAAGCTAGTGATTAGGTAAACAATCATAGTCATCACATCTGCTGGAAGATTTATCAGGCCAATAACGCCTATTATTTTCGCAGGCAAAATCCAAGGCAACGAGCTCTTTAGATATCTCCAATCAACTTTCTTTAGCTCCTTAGAGAGAGCAATGCCTGAAAAAATGAATAAATGTATTCCAATAATAGGCAACCAGTCAATCGGAGATCCGCCAATGAGCATCATTAGAGGAAGCCCCAGAACTGCACCGCCCCAACCAAGCCCCGTTCTTACAAAACCAGTAAAGGAAAAAATCAAGGCAACCAGTCCTAACTCTAATGCTGTAAAACTCATGTCTTCCTCTGGAAGGTCTTATACCGTTTTGATAAAAACGATGTTATATTGAAATTATGATTATGATTAAATTGATTGCAGGGCCTCTGCTAACTGATTTGCACTTTTAGTCGCTAAATCTAAATCAGCACTTTCAACCATGACTCTCACCAGGGGCTCAGTACCTGACCTGTCTCTTATACACATCTCCGAGCCCACGAGACCGAGGCTGATCTCGTATGCCGTCTTCTGCT
>CAXDLF010000021.1:0-19334 GCA_963989885.1 uncultured Gammaproteobacteria bacterium | reverse complement strand
TTGGTGCTTCTGGTCAATGTTGTGTTGCTGGGTCACGTGTTTTCATTCAAAAATCTATTCGTAATCAAATACTGAGTAAGATCAAGGAGCGTGCCAAATCTATAATCGTCGGGGACCCATTGAATAAAAACACTCAAGTTGGTCCCCTTGCAACAATTCACCAAGTAGAGCGAGCTCATAGTGTCATTGACAAATCCATTAAGCAAGGCGCTAAGATTGTTTTTGGCGGTAACCGTCCTGACTACTTGTCAGAGGGTTGGTACTTCGAGCCGACCTTGCTTGACTGTCCAAACCAAGCTGTTGACTGTGTCTCAACTGAACTTTTTGCCCCTGTCATTAGTGCCATTACCTTCGAGACGGAGGAGGAGGCGATAGAAATGGCTAATGACTCTGATTTCGGACTGGGCGCTGGTGTGTTTACTGAAAACCTTTCTAGGGCACATCGCGTTAGCCAAAAAATACACTCTGGTATCGTTTGGGTTAATACTTATAGAGCTATTTCCCCTATCTCACCTTTTGGTGGATTCAAACAAAGTGGCGGAAGCCGCGAAGCCGGGATGGACGCTATTCATGAATATACAAGAACCAAAACAACATGGATTAACACCTCCCAAGAACCTATGGACAATCCCTTTGTTATTAGATAATTAGATATTTTATGTAAACCCTAAACTATGGAGAAAGAAGATGGACAAAAAATTATTTGAATTAGGGCTTTCTAAGCGGAAGGCAACCTTGGGCAGTGATTATGTCGAAAAAAACCTAGCCTCTGCAGACGATTTCAATCGAGACTTTCAAGAACAAATGACTGAGTGGTGCTGGGGTTTTGGCTGGGGTGACGACACAATTGACGAGAAAACCAGATCGATGATGAACTTAACTATGATTGCTGCACTTGGGAAAATGGAGGAATGGGAGATTCACTGTAAAGGCGCCCTTAAAAACGGTGTTAGCAAAGAAGAGGTGAAGTCGATACTACATGTCATTGCAATCTATTGTGGCGTACCCCAAGGCGTTGAATGTTTTAGAATTGCGAGAAAAGTGCTCGAAGAGGCTGGAGAAATCTAAATCAATACTTGTCTGAATCCCAAATATCCTATCAAAAATTGAGAACTTGCATGAAGCGTTTTTTGTCGATTGCTTTGCTTGTAGTACTATCAACACTCACGCAAAGCTGGGCCTCTGACCCAACTGAAGATAGTGAGCTTCAAAGTGCAAATGCCAATATAGAGTCGAAAACTAATAATGTTCTCGAACTGCAAGAGAACTTCAATACCAAAACCCACCCACTTCAGGTTCATGAAGCTTTTCCGTTAAGCGTTGTTGCAATTGATACTCAAACTCTTCTCATTAGTTGGCTCATTCAAGAAGACTATTACCTCTATAAAGATAAGATGTCTTTTATTGCTGATGGAGCAAAGATATTAAATATAAACTTCCCAGAGGCAAAATTAAAGCACGATGAATTTTTTGGCGAGGTCAGGGTTTACGAAAAACCAATAGAGATATTAATCACTCTAAGTGAGATCCAAAATGATTTGCTCACCCTGAATATAGAGTACCAGGGTTGTTGGAACGGTGGTGTTTGCTATCCTCCAGAAAATAGCTTAATTAGGGTTTCACTCTCAGGAAATGAGGGCGCCTCAGGCCAAACTGAAGATTCAGTTAACACTGAAGAATTAAAGGCTAGAGAGCTATTTCAACAGGGAGGTTTGACTTTGTTCTTTGGAGCATTGTTGGCAGGATTGGCTCTTTCCTGGACTCCCTGCGTATATCCAATGATCCCAATTTTATCTGGCATTATTATTGGACAAAAACAAACCCCCAGTTCCTTAAACGCTTTTCTGATGTCTTTGGCCTTTGTGCTTTCTATGTCTCTTGCCTATGGCTTGATTGGAGCAACTGCTGGCTATTTTGGGGCTGGAATTAATTTGCAGGCAATTATGCAGACCCCATGGATACTGGTTGTTTTTAGTTTGATTTTTATTTTCTTTGCTTTCTCTATGTTTGGTTTTTACGACATTCAACTACCAATTAAACTCCAAAACAGACTCGCCCAAATGAGCAACAAACAGACTGGTGGTGAATTTGTTGGAGTCTCTATAATGGGCTTTCTTTCGGCGCTTATTGTCGGGCCGTGTGTAACGCCATTCCTAGCGACCGCTCTAAGCTACGTTATAGCTGGAGGTAGTGCCATAAAAGGAGGAATCAGTCTTTTTGCTATGGGGCTAGGAATGGGCATCCCAATATTAATAGTTTGTGGATGGGGAGTCAACGTACTTCCCAAGGCTGGACCGTGGATGAACACCATTAAAAATATTTTTGGGTTCCTTATGCTTGCGGTTTCACTTTATTTGCTGGACCGTATCCTGAACCCAACCGTATCCCTTGTTCTTTGGGCAAGCTTATTGACTGTGGCGCCAATTAGGCTTGGCGCCTTTAGTAATTTCACTAAAACAACTGGCTTATGGCGCCTACTGGTTAAAACAATTGGTATTATTGTGTTGGGCTACGGCCTACTTCTTTGGCTGCTTGTAATCAAGGGTGGTGGAGACATACAACAACAGATGAATTCACTGATTTATGGTGAAAATTTCAAATCATCGGAAAGCTCACAATTTCGGATTATAGATTCTGAAAATCAAATTAGCTTAGCCATTTCTGAAACTAAAAACAGCGACAAACTCCTAGTCGTTAAATTCTACGCTGACTGGTGCTGGTCTTGCAATAAATTGGAAAGAGTTGTCTTCTCCAACTCAAACGTGGTTCAGGCCCTACAAGGCACTCTTGCTCTAACAGCAGATGTAACAGATAACAATAAGGGTAATCAAAAAATATTAGCAAGATTTAATCTCGTTGGTCCTCCAGCAATTCTATTTTTCAAGGATGGCAAGGAACAAAGATCTCATAGAATCATTGGAGAAATTAGCGCTGCTGACTTTCTGAAACACGTAAATAGCCTCTAAAGCATTTTCACCCATTTGTCTCGAAAATGCTGACAATGCTCACTATATTTAACTAAATAGATGTTAAAATTCATCTTATGTTATTGAGTTAGTCGTCTTATACTTGCACTTTTAGTTCGAAGAATCTAGCCTAAGTTTATTTGACAGAGGAGAGGCTGGATGGCATTTCTACTTATAACGAAAAAATTAATGCTACATTAAAACATAAAACTAAATACATAGAATAGCAGAGGAGGGGTAATGGACATTCGTAAAGTCAAAAAACTAATGGAGCTACTGGAGCAATCTGGTATGGCCGAAATTGAAATTAAAGAAGGCGAAGAGTCGGTAAAAATCTCTCGATTTGGCAACGCACCTTTAATGACATCAACTGTTTCCCAAAAACCAGCAGCTGTTGTAGCCCCAAGTAAAGTTGAATCTAAATCAACAGTTGCAAGCAAAAGCTCTGAGGTGAGCGGCAATCTTATATCATCGCCAATGGTTGGTACTTATTACTCAGCACCGTCACCAAGCGCCAAACCTTTTATCACTGTAGGCCAACAAGTTAAAAAAGGCGATACTGTAGGAATTATTGAAGCCATGAAAATCATGAATCAAATCGAAGCTGATCAATCAGGAACTGTAGTTGAAATTCTTGTTAATGATGGCGAAGCAGTTGAATTTGGACAAGCACTAATCGTACTCCAATGAGTTCAATTACAAAAGTACTAATTGCCAATCGAGGTGAGATTGCCCTGCGCATTCTTCGAGCCTGTAAAGAACTTGGAATTCAAACAGTCGCTGTGTATTCAACCGCTGATAAAGATCTCAAACACGTTCGTTTGGCTGATGAGGCAGTTTGTATTGGTCCTCACCCTTCAGTTATGAGCTACCTCAATGTACCTGCTATTATTAGTGCAGCAGAGGTAACACATGCTGACGCAATTCATCCTGGCTATGGCTTCCTCTCAGAAAACGCAGATTTTGCCGAACAAGTAGAGCAAAGTGGTTTTATTTTTATTGGCCCTAGAGCTGAGAACATTCGCATAATGGGCGATAAAGTTGCCGCAATTGAGGCAATGCAAAATTCTGGAGTTCCCTGCGTTCCTGGCTCTAATGGCCCACTTGGTGAAAATGTAAATGCAAATATCAAGATTGCAAAAAAAATTGGCTTCCCGATCATCATCAAAGCCTCTGGAGGAGGTGGAGGGCGTGGAATGCGTATCGTTGAATCGGAAGAAGAGCTTTCTAACTCCATTGAGCTCACCAAGACAGAAGCTTTAAGCTTTTTTGATAATGATGAAGTGTATATGGAAAAATTTTTAAAAACTCCAAGACATATAGAGATACAGGTTCTTGCAGACCAGCATGGCAATGCTATTCACCTTGGCGAGAGAGACTGTTCAATGCAACGTCGCCACCAAAAAGTTCTTGAAGAGGCTCCTGCCCCCGGCATAAACAAAGATTTAAGAAATCAAATAGGCAGCATTTGTACCAAAGCTTGCAAACAAATTAATTACCGTGGCGCAGGAACGTTTGAATTCCTTTTTGACAAAGGCAAATTTTACTTTATCGAAATGAATGCTCGCATCCAGGTTGAACACCCTGTTACAGAAATGGTTACAGGTATAGACATTATAAGAGAGCAAATCTTGGTTGCTGGAGGCGACAAGCTATCGATAACCCAAAAAGACGTTCAAATCAAAGGCCACGCTATAGAATGCAGAATAAATGCTGAAGATCCCAAGAGCTTTATTCCCTCACCAGGAAAAATCACCCAGTACCATGTCGCAGGCGGTCCTGGTGTTAGGATAGACTCACACGTCTACAATGGTTATAATGTGCCCCCTCATTATGACTCTATGATTGGAAAAGTGATTACTTTTAGCGAAACTCGTACCAAGGCAATCATCAAAATGCAAAATGCATTAGATGAAATGGTTATTGATGGAATTAAAACGAACATTCCACTTCAAAGAAGAATTGTGGGTGACAAAACATTCAAGAAGGGCGGTATGAATATTCACTATCTTGAAAAAATGCTAGGGAGCAAGATTAATGAAAATTAAAGTAGGAATCGTCGGCGGTTCAGGCTATACAGGTGTTGAACTTTTACGGATACTGCATCAACATCCTGATGCTGAAGTCATTGCTATTAGCTCAAGAGCGCTTCAAGGGAAAAAAGTTATAGAAATTTTTTCTAACTTGGTTGGATTGTCAGATCTAGTTTACTCATTGCCGGATGACAAAAACCTTAATAACTGTGATATTGTATTCTTTGCAACACCGCATGGCGTTGCCATGAATAGCGTCGGACCTTTCCTAGAAAAAGGCATCAAAGTAATTGACTTGGGTGCAGATTTTCGTATTCGTGACGCTGACAATTGGTCCCAATGGTATGACATGGAGCATACCCAAAAATCACTCCTCGAAGAGGCAGTTTATGGTCAGCCAGAAGTTCGAAGAGAGGCCATTAAAAACTCTCGCTTGGTTGCAAACCCCGGTTGCTATCCAACAGCAGTTCTTTTAGCCTTAAAGCCCTTGCTAGAGAATCGACTGATTGATTGTTCAAATATTGTAGCAGACTGCAAATCCGGTACAAGCGGTGCTGGCCGCTCTGCTAATCAAGCAATGCTTCTTTCTGAAGCCTCTGAAAGCTTTAAAGCGTACGGGGTGAGCAGCCATCGTCACTTCCCTGAAATGAAACAAGAATTAGAGCTCATGGCCGGAGAGACGATTGGGCTTACATTTGTCCCGCATCTGTTACCAATGATTCGAGGCATTGAAGCTACCATCTATGTAGACTTGCTTGAGTCAGACGTTGATGTTAGACCTTATTTCGAAAATGCCTATCAAAATGAAGAATTTGTTAAAATACTGCCTGAAGGCATTTACCCCGAAACACGCTCTGTAAGGTCATCTAACTATTGCCAACTCGCGATACAGTATGTCGAGCACAGCGATAAGTTGATTATTATGTCTGTCATTGACAACTTAGTGAAGGGCGCTGCTGGACAGGCTATACAGAACATGAATTTAATGTTCGGGATTGATGAAAAAACCGGCCTGTCACAGGTCGGCTTATTGCCCTAAAAAATATAGCTTGATTACATCAATACACGTTTATTTATATGACAGAAAATTTGGAGAATATCGATGGAAGCTACAGAAATTAATGATGAGGCTGATATTATCTTTAGCGATAGCGCTGCAAGTAGAGTTGCGCAATTAATTAAAGAAGAAAAAAACTCAGAATTAAGACTGCGTGTTTATATCACTGGCGGTGGCTGTTCAGGCTTTTCCTATGGCTTTACCTTTGATGAAAATCTCAAAGAAGGAGATAGTGGTGTATACAATCAAGGTGTACAATTAGTTGTAGATCCTATGAGTTATCAATATCTTATGGGCTCCACTGTGGATTATTTAGAAGATCTTCAAGGCGCCCGCTTTATCGTTAGTAACCCGAATGCCAAGACCACCTGTGGTTGTGGCTCCTCTTTTTCAATTTAATTAACAGAAATAATCATGAAAGAATATGTTCCAGGCCTAGCAGGCGTTCCAGCAACTAAATCAGCAATTTCCTCAATCGATGGAGAAAAAGGAATACTGGCTTACCGAGGCTACTCCATTGAAGATCTTGTTATTCACTCCTCATTTGAAGAGACTGCACT
Source organism: uncultured Gammaproteobacteria bacterium (assembly GCA_963989885.1). Taxonomy (GTDB): domain Bacteria; phylum Pseudomonadota; class Gammaproteobacteria; order PS1; family Pseudothioglobaceae; genus Pseudothioglobus. The sequence goes on along the minus strand of CAXDLF010000021.1, from coordinate 12,718 downwards.
CTTATTAATGCAAGGGGAATTACCTACCCCCAAAGAGCTCGATGATTTTAAAGATCTTTTACAAAAACGCTATGAGGTTAAAAGCAAAATCCGCTCCCTTTTGTGGTCGCTGCCTCAGAAAGGTCATTCAATGGATGTACTGCAAACCGCAATAGCCTCAATGGCAACTTTTTACCCAGATGCAGGAGCATCGGAGCCGGACTCGGCTTACACTCAAAATGCGCTCGTAAAAATCATCTCAAATATGAGCACTTTAGTGGCAATGTGGACACGTATAAGCAGAGGTTATGATCCAATCCCACCAAGCAAGGATATGGATTACGCAGAGAACTTCATGTACATGTGCTTTGGCGAAAAGGCTGACGATGAAATTGTTAAACTATTAGACGCATGCTTGATTTTGCATGCAGAGCACACAATTAATGCCTCAACCTTTTCAACCATGGTAACGGCTTCTACGCTTTCCAACCCCTTCTCTTCAATTGCCGCAGGAGTAGGAACTCTTGCAGGCCCTTTGCATGGCAATGCAAATGAAAAAGTGCTCGTCATGCTAGACAAAATAGGCTCGCCAAAAAATGCGCGTGCGTGGATTGAAGACAGACTCAAAAACAAAAAAGTAATTTGGGGCATGGGTCATCGTGAATACAAAACAAAGGACCCTCGCGCAACAATTCTTGAACAAATGATTAAAGCTTATGTCAAGAAAACTGGCATTAATTTATCCGAGCGTTTTGAAACAGCGCTGGAAGTTGAAAGCATTTGTGACGAGCTGTTGTCCCACAAAGGCGTTTATCCAAACGTTGATTTTTACTCGGGTATTCTTTATGCTGAATTATTTAAATTTACCAAAGAGCACTTCACCTCAATCTTTGCTATGTCTCGTTCAGCAGGCTGGGTGGCACACTGGCACGAACAGGTGAGTCACAATAAAATTTTTAGACCAACACAAATTTATACCGGCAAGGATTTTAGGGACTACCCGGTCAGATAATCATGGGGAAGACCACTCATTTTGGCTTTCAACAGGTCGACGTTGATAAAAAACAAGGCCTAGTCAAGGGTGTTTTTGACTCTGTAGCAGATAACTACGACCTGATGAATGATGTGATGTCGATGGGGACACACCGCCTCTGGAAAAATTATACTGTTGCCAGTAGCAATGTAGCCGAAGGTGACAAAGTGCTTGATATTGCTGGCGGAACAGGCGATCTCGCCATCAAATATAGAGAAAAAGTTGGTCCTTCTGGCCAGATCATTTTGTCTGACATTAATGGTTCGATGTTGGAAGAAGGTCGAAAGAATCTTTTAGACCGCGGGATCATTGATGTTGAATTTGTCCAAGCAAATGCTGAATCGCTGCCCTTTGAAGACAACACATTTGACTGTGTCAGTATCGCCTTTGGACTTAGAAATGTTACTCATAAGAATATTGCCCTTGAGCAAATGCACCGAGTCCTTAAAAAAGGTGGCTGTTTAATGGTACTAGAGTTTTCTAAGGTTAAAAACGAGACGCTCGAAAAGCTCTATGATTTATATTCATTTAATCTAATACCTAAACTGGGTGGTCTTTTTGCCGGTGACGAAGAGAGTTATCAATACCTAGCAGAATCAATTCGCAAACACCCAGACCAAGAAACCCTCAAAACCATGGTACTTAATGCTGGTTTTGATTTGTGCGAATACCACAACCTTTCTGGTGGTATAGTGGCAGTACATAAGGCAATCAAAGCTTAGCAAAGATGGTCCGCCTTACCCTTGAAAAAACACTGAATCACTTAATCAATACAAACAATATTGACACAAGCAAACTTAACAATAAAATTATTCGACTAAGTGTTGATGAGCTCAATTTAAATCTGCTTTTTATATTTTCCAATTCACGCCTCTATGTGATGCAGATGCATAGCCCACAGAGCGTTGATGTTGAAATTAAACCTAACAAGGCTGCTTTTTTGTCTTTATTTAAAGGTGTCTCCTTTGAAGAGTTGATAGAAAGTGATGAAATTGACATCAATGGTAGCGTTAAAACTGCCAAACAATTAGCAGACTTGATAGCTCTAGCTTCGATTGATGTTGAAGAGTTAGTCTCCCACTACACTGGTGATATTGTTGCTCACCAACTTGGAAAGTCTATGAAGCTTATTAAAAGTAAAGCAAATAATGACGGCGCAAGCATTTTTGAGACACTCAAGAATGACTTGACGACTCTTCTGGTAGCGCCCAGTCGATCAAGGTTTTTTAACAATAAGGCGCGTTAGGATGAAAAGCTTTATTCGCTTTGTTAGTATTTCGAGGATACTTGTTCGCTACCGATTGGACAACCTAGTCCTATCAACGCCTCTTTTAAAAAGCTTTAGGCCGCTGGTTTACCTTACCCCCTGGCACTATTTTCCTTCGAGTAAATTTTCAAGAGGAGAAAGAATTCGTTTGGCCTTAGAAGAACTGGGCCCAATATATATTAAATTTGGACAAACACTCTCTACAAGAAGGGACCTTTTGCCTGATGATATTGGCGATGAACTTGCTAAATTACAAGACAAGTGTCCGCCCTTCCCTGCCAAGGATTCCAAGTCGATTATTGAAAAAGGTCTTGGAGCAAGTGTTGATAATCTTTTTTCTTCTTTTGATGACACGCCGCTCGCTTCAGCTTCAATCGCTCAGATTCATAGCGCTGTCTCTCTTAGTGGTGAAGAAATTATTATCAAGGTTGTTCGACCGGATATCCGTAAAAAAATAAAGCGTGATTTGCGCCTCCTTTATGCTTTTGCAGCATTGGCTGAAAAACATCCGGACGGCAAAAGGCTTTGTCCAAGAGAGGCCGTCGCTGAGTTTGAACGAATTATTTATAATGAACTTAACATGATGGCAGAGGCTGCTAACGCCTCCTTGCTAAGAAACAACTTTAAAGATTCAAATCTTTTGTATGTGCCAAAAGTTCATTGGGATCTTTGTCGCCCAAACATATTGGTAACTGAGCGTATTTATGGCACTCCAATAAGCAACGTTGAGGCCCTAAATAAAAACAAAATCGATCTAAAAAAACTCGCTGAAAATGGTGTAGTAATATTCTTTACGCAGGTTTTTGAACATAACTTTTTTCACGCAGATATGCATCCAGGCAACATTTTTGTAGGCAGGGATGGACAATATGTTGGTGTTGATTTTGGTATTATGGGCACACTCAGTGACGCCGATCAGTACTATTTAGCACAGAATTTTTTAGCGTTTTTTAATCAAGACTATAAGCGCGTGGCTCAAGTTCACCTAGACTCAGGATGGGTGCCGGAGGGCACCAACATAATGGAATTTGAAAATGCCATTCGTAGCGTTTGTGAGCCCATATTTCAAAAGCCCTTGAGTGAAATTTCATTCGGTCAGGTGCTTCTGAGCCTATTCAAAGAGGCTAGAAGGTTTAATATTTCAATCCAGCCTCAGTTGCTCTTGCTCGACAAAACACTTTTAAATATCGAAGGCTTGGGTCGCACTCTGTACCCAGACCTTGATCTTTGGGCAACAGCCAAACCGTTCCTTGAGAGGCTCGTTAAAGATAAATATAGTCTTAAGGGCTCGGTGAAAAAAATGTCTGAACAGCTACCAGAGCTTATTGCAGAAATACCGCAACTTCCGATGTTGGCGATTAACGCCTTGAAACAATTTGAAAGCGGCGCCCTTCGACAAGACATTGCAAAAAAACAAACAGCGGCCATCATCAAGCAGCTTCAGGAAAATGCAGCGAAACAAAGCGCTGTTATAGTGGCCGCTGCATTACTAGTTCTTGCAGGCGTATTAGCAACTCAATCACTTTGGCCTTTCGCAGCAATGAGTACAGCTCTTAGTATTCTGTTTTGGTTCAAGGCCAGCTAAAGAAGTTTAGTTACAGACAAAAAAAATCGGGTAAAATTACCCCTCAGCTTATCTGGTCGCAAGATAGGCGGTACTTGTTACATCACTTAATGTGATGTTTTTTTATTTATTGGAGAACTCAAAATGAGTATAACTGTAAACGCTATAGTGCGTGAAGACCAGGGAAAAGGTGCGAGCCGCCGCCTGAGAAAAGAAGAAAAAGTTCCTAGTATTGTCTACGGTGGAGGCAAAGCACCGTTGATGATTTCACTAAATATTCATGAAATTACCCATCTTTTAGAAAGCGAGGATACATTCACCTCGGTTCTTGACTTGGTGGTTGACAAGTCAAAAGAACCTGTTGTTATCAAGGACATTCAACGCCATCCTGCAAGAAAGTCTATCTCTCATGTAGATTTTTTACGTATTGATGAAAAGCATACACTTATTACGACAACACCGCTCCACTTCATTGGCACAGAGGATAATGAAGCGCTAAGAATTGGAAACATGTTGAATCAATTTGTTGTTTCTATTGAAATATCCTGCCTGCCAAAAGATCTGCCACACGGAATTGACGTTGATGTTAGCGGTCTTGAGCTTGGCGACCACTTGACACTGACCGACCTTGTGTTGCCAGAAGGTGTTACTATTACTTCACTTCAACACGAGGATGTTGAGGCACATGACCAAACCGTTTGTTCGGTAACTGAGCCGAAACTTATGGCCGAAGTAGAAGAAATTGAAGAGATTGACTCTGAATTGGATGAAGAAGGAGAGGGCGAAGGCGCTGAAGACGCTGAAGGCGCTGAAGGCGCTGAAGGCGCTGAAGACTCAAAAGACGGTGACGCAGAAGAATAAACCGTGACTAGTCTTATTGCCTCAATAAGAAGCACATCAAAGCATTGTGATGATTAAATTAATAGCTGGCCTAGGAAACCCTGGAAAAGACTATCAAGCACATCGTCACAACGCTGGTTTTTGGTTTATTGAGTCATTAGCAAACAATCTAGATTCAAAATTCAGCAGTCAATCAAAATTTTTTGGTGAAACGGCAATCTGTCTTATTGGCACTAACAAGGTACGTCTACTAAAGCCAAAAACATTTATGAACAACTCGGGCCAGTCTGTAAAAGCCCTGTCAAGCTATTACAATATTGAGCCAGAAGAAATCCTGGTCATTCACGATGACCTAGATCTCACACCGGGCTCTGTCAAAATAAAAATGGGTGGAGGCCACGGTGGGCATAACGGCCTAAAAGATACAATTAAGGCACTTAACACAAGCGACTTTTACCGCTTAAGGCTTGGCATTGGACATCCGGGCTCAAAAAATGAGGTCGTAGACTTTGTATTAACACCACCAGGGAAAACTGACTCAATGTTAATTGAACAAGCCATAAAAGAAGCTATGGATGTCATAGAGCCTCTTGTAATTGGCGATGTTGAACAAGCCATGAAGCAGCTACATACAGACTAAGGAGCAATGAATGGGTTTTAAATGTGGCATTGTAGGCCTGCCTAATGTTGGCAAATCAACACTATTTAATGCGCTCACTAAAGCTGGCATAGATTCAGCGAATTACCCTTTTTGCACTATTGAACCAAATATTGGGGTCGTACCAGTAAACGATTCTCGCCTAGAAAGCCTGGCCAGCATTGTATCGCCCCAGAAAATATTGCCAACCAGTATGGAATTTGTTGATATTGCAGGACTCGTTGAGGGCGCCTCAAGAGGTGAAGGACTTGGCAATCAATTTCTGTCTAATATTCGTGAAACTGACGCAATCATCCATGTTGTACGCTGTTTTGAAAACAATGATATTGTTCATGTTGCAGGAAAAGTTAGTCCTCTCGATGATATTGAGACGGTTAATACAGAACTGTCACTGGCAGACCTTCTAACAGCTGAAAAGGTTTACCAAAAAGCTATAAAAAACTCAAAGTCCGGTCAAAAAGAAGGGCTGCCTCTAAAAATCCTACTTGAAAAGATCCTTCCTGTGCTAGAAGAAGGACGACCGGTCAGGTCAATAGAATTTAATGAAGATGATTTAAAACTACTAAGAAGCTTGCAACTGCTTACATCAAAACCAGTTCTTTATGTGGCCAATGTCAATGAAAACGGCTTTTCTGAAAACCCTTATTTTTCCCAATTGGAAGATTTTGCAAGCAAAGAAAATAGTCAGGTCGTAGCAGTTTGTGCAGAGATTGAAGCTGAAATTGCTGAGATGGCCGAAGAAGACAAGCAAGTCTTTTTAGAAGAAATGGGTCAGACCGAATCCGGACTAGATCGATTAATTACAGCTGGCTACTTATTGTTAGGCCTACAAACATATTTTACAGCTGGAGAGAAGGAAGTCAGAGCTTGGACAATTAACATTGGCGATACAGCACCGGTCGCAGCAGGTAAAATTCATGGTGACTTTGAAAAAGGCTTTATCCGTGCAGAAACAGTTGCCTTTAAAGACTTTCTTGAGTTTGGAGGAGAGAAAGGAGCAAGGGAAGCAGGAAAATTGCGCTCTGAAGGCAAAGAATACGTTGTCAAGGACGGTGACGTAATACACTTTTTATTTAATGTTTGATTGCTAAACCACCCAATGAAACAAACAAAACTACTCATAATTCTAGACGGCTGGGGGCACTCAGAAGCTACTGAAAATAACGCCATATTCATGGCTAACACCCCTAACTGGGATTATTTTATAAACAACTATCCTCATACTCTAATTAGCACATCAGGAAGTAGCGTTGGACTTCCAATTGGGCAAATGGGAAACTCAGAAGTTGGACATCTGACGATAGGCTCTGGTCGCATCATCGAGCAAGACTTTACACGAATTCAAAATGATATTGATAGTGGTGAATTCTCTAAAAATTCTACACTTTGTGCTGCTTTAAATGAAACAAACAAAAACAATACAGCAGTTCATATTATTGGTCTGTTGTCAGATGGTGGCGTTCATTCACATCAAAACCATATACACGCAATGCTTGAAATGGCACATCAAAAAGACTGTAAGAAAGTTTTTCTGCATGTTTTTACTGACGGAAGAGACACCCCTCCAAACAGTGCAGGAGATTTTATAGCGCTACTTGAAGAAAAAATAAACACACTAAAAACAGGCAGGATAGCATCTGTCACTGGACGCTTCTTCGCAATGGATAGAGATAATCGCTGGGAACGCGTTTCAAAAGCCTACCACTTGCTTGTCAGCGGAAAAAGTGAGCGCCAAGCAGACTCGGCCTTAAGTGCAGTCAAAATGGCCTATGATAATGGAGAAAGCGACGAATTTATTGTGCCTACAAGTGTTGGCGAACCAGCCTCAATCAACGAAGGTGATGCAGTTATTTTTATGAACTATCGAGCCGATCGCGCACGCGAGTTGACACAATCTCTTACTGAAACTGAATTTACAAAATTTCCCCGCGCATCATATAATAGAGTCAATTTTGTCTGTCTTACTGAATATAAAGAAGGCTCTGATCTTCCATGCGCATACCCGCCTATCTCAATCAACAACACACTGGGTTTCTACTTATCGAGTCTAGAACTAACTCAACTCAGGATTGCAGAAACAGAGAAATACGCCCATGTTACCTTCTTTTTTAATGGTGGCGCTGAAGCTGTCTTGCCTGGCGAAGACAGAAGGCTAATCCCATCGCCCAAAGTTGAAACCTATGACCTAAAGCCTGAAATGAGCGCATTCGAACTAACCAGCGCACTGGTAGCGGCAGTAAATTCCAAAAAGTACAACTTTATTGTTTGTAATTTCGCGAATACAGACATGGTAGGACATAGTGGAAACCTTGAGGCAGCCATTAAAGCAGTTGAAGCAGTAGACACTTGTCTTGGAGAAATTTACAAAACATGCGAAGAGAATGGTGCTGAAATACTTATTACTGCAGACCATGGCAACGCTGAACAAATGATGAGCCCAAAAACTAACAAAACCCATACAGCCCATACAACAAACCCTGTTCCTCTCGTTTATTTGGGTCACAGAAAAACCTCTATAGCGAGACCTCTTGTCGGCACGCTTGCCGACCTGGCGCCCACCATATTAAAACTAATGAACATCGAACAACCTAAAGAAATGACAGGCAAATGTCTATTAACGATTAAATAACAAAGGAGACTGCCATGAAACAACCCAACTTTATTGCCCCTTCAATCCTCTCAGCAGACTTTGCTAAACTTGGTGAAGAGGTCGACAATGTTCTAGCCTCTGGCGCTGACCTTGTTCATTTCGATGTCATGGACAACCACTACGTTCCAAACCTAACGATTGGCCCTCTAGTTTGTGACGCGCTTAGAAGTCATGGCGTAACAGCTCCAATTGATGTCCACTTAATGGTGAAACCAGTTGATAGAATCATTCCTGACTTTGCCAAGGCTGGTGCTTCCTATATTACATTTCATCCGGAAGCTTCTGAACATATCGACCGCACTGTAGCCTTAATCAAAGAGCAAGGTTGCAAGGCTGGACTTGTGTTTAATCCAGCCACTCCTTTGCATTACCTTGAACATGTAATTGAACAGCTTGACATGGTTTTGTTGATGTCGGTTAACCCAGGTTTTGGCGGACAGTCATTCATACCTTCTTCCTTAGAAAAGCTTAGAGTCGTTCGTAAAATGATTGACGACAGAAACCTTAGCACAAGATTAGAAATTGATGGCGGAGTTAACACTGAAAATATTAAAGACATTGCTTCTGCAGGAGCTGATACTTTTGTTGCTGGTTCTGCAATCTTTAATACTGACAATTATAAATCAACTATTGACATCATGAGATCTGAGCTGGCCTTAGCCCAATAAGTGTTTTATAAGAAATTATAAAACAACATATCAGCCAAATATGAGACAATATCGCCATTGATTTAACCCGAGGAGATTATGGGCAAATCATCTTTTTTTGGCCCTGAAACAATAGCGTTACATAGTGGACACCAGCCAGACTCTGATTATGGTAGTCGTGCTGTTCCTGTTTATCAAACAACTTCTTATGTGTTTGAAACTGTCGACGAGGCTGCCGCGCTTTTCAATATTGAAAAAGGCGGCCATATTTATAGTCGAATGACCAATCCAACTGTTGCTGTTTTAGAACAAAGGATTGCTGCGCTAGAAGGCGGCTCCGGAGCTATCTGTACCGCTTCTGGGATGAGCGCCCTTTTTGTCACCTTCATGAGTTTGTGTTCTGCAGGAGATCATATTGTAAGTGCTACACAAATCTATGGCTCCACAGCAACCCTCCTTAAGCACACCTTAAAACGGTTTAACATAAATTGCACCTTTATATCCATAAATGATGAAAGCGCTTTAGAGGCGGCAATTCAAGACAACACTAAACTAATTTTTTGCGAATCAATTGGAAACCCTGGGCTTGAGGTTTCAGACCTCCCCACAATATCTAAGATTGCTCATCGTCACGGCATCCCCCTTGTGTTGGATGCAACTTTTTCTACGCCAGCTCTTTGTCGACCATTTGATCACGGAGTAGATGTTATTGTGCATTCTGTAACTAAATGGATGGGTGGTCATGGTGTCGCGGTAGGCGGTGTAATTGTCGATGGAGGCGCTTTCGACTGGGGAGCTAGCAAGCGACACCCGGCACTGACTGAACCTTACGAGCCTTTTCATGGAATAAATTTTTGGGAAGAATTTGGTCCTTCAGCCCTAGCCATGCGAATTCGAGCAGAGTCAATGCGTGACTTTGGTCCTGCAATGAGCCCGCATAGTGCTTTTTTGTTGCTTCAAGGTATTGAGACTCTTAGTTTGCGCATGAAGCAACATGTGAAAAATGCAATTAAGCTCTCCAAATGGCTGCTAGATCAATCCTCTGTTTCATGGGTTAACCATCCCGACCTACCAGAGAACCCAACCCACCTAATTGCAAAAAACCTTTTTCCAAACGGAGCTGGCTCTATAGTATGCTTCGGCGTAAAAGGTGGCAGAGAAGGCGGATCTGCATTTATTAACGCTCTCAAATTATCATCAAATTTGGCGAATGTTGGAGATTCTAGAACCTTGGTCCTTCATCCTGCTAGCACAACTCATTCGCGTCTAGACGATGAAGCTATGAAAGCATCTGGAAGTAGTCCAGATTTAATTCGTGTTTCTGTTGGCATTGAATCGATTGCTGACATTATCAACGACTTTAAGGCAGGCCTTAAAGCAGCAGAAAAGATAACAGCAAAATGATTCTTGTTGTTAACAACCATGAGACTTTTATCGCAACCGGCGGCTGTACATTTGATCCAAAAAAGCCAACCGTAGTTTTTGTACATGGTAGTGGTCTAGACCATCGCTGTTGGGCTCTGCAATCTAGATGGTTTGCATTTCACGGTTTCTCAGTTTTTGCCCCAGACTTTCCAGGGCACAGCCTATCAGGAGGAGAGCCTATTAAGTCTATTGAAGCCATGGGTAAATGGCTTGTGAAGGCGCTCAAAGTTGCGGGTTGTGAAACGATACATTTAGTAGGACACTCTCAGGGATTCCTGGTTGCGCTAGAGGCTGCCAGCTCCTTAGGGGCTAAATTAAAAACATTAACCGCAGTTGCAAGTGCCTCATCAATACCCGTAAATGAAGCCCTGGTTGAAGCAGCCAAAAAATCACCTGCAGATGCCGCCGATATGTTGCTCAAGTGGGGATTTGGCAGTCATTCTCAGTCAGGAGTCAGTGCTGTTCCAGGAATGCAGCCCATAGGCATTGGTCGACAAATTATGTCTAGCAATCCGCTAGCTGTCGATCTTATTGCCTGCACTCGATATCAAAATGGAGTTGAGTGTGCTAAAAATATCCAAGCTCCATCAAATGTTGTTATCGCAACTGAAGACAAGAACACACCGTATCGTTTTGGACTAGAATTGGCAGACATTCTAAATGCTGAAACCACTAGTATCGATAATGCCGGCCATATGCTCCCAATGGAGTTTCCAAAAAAATCTCTTGATGCTATCAAATCATTTATCTTAAAACATTCAGAATGACAAGCCAAATCAAAAAAGTTGGCGTTATTGGCGCCGGAACGATGGGTGCTGGAATTGCAGGTCAAGTTGCAAATGCGGGAACAGAAGTTTGGCTTCTTGACCTTCCTAGCAATGATGAAAATGTGGATATATTATCAACCAAGGGGCTAGAAAGACTAAAGGATTCAGACATGCCTGGGCTAATGAGCGAAGAAGCGGAAAAGCTTATCAATCTTGGAAACACCAGAGATCATTTTCATGAGCTAGAAGATTGTGACTGGATTGCGGAAGCTGTTGTTGAAAGGCTTGATATTAAAAAAGCTCTCTACAGAAGGCTCAATGATGCTTGTAAGAAATCAACAATCATAACCTCTAATACCTCAACTATTCCAATTCAGCTCTTAACAGAGGGCATGCCAACTGAGTTTTGTGAGCGCTTTGCAATCACTCATTTTTTTAATCCAGTAAGGTTTATGCGTCTTCTTGAACTGGTAAGGGGTGAGTTTACTAGTGATGATGTTATAAATACGCTTGATGTTTTTAGCGAAATTAATCTTGGTAAAGGCGTGGTTTCTTGCTCTGATACACCGGGCTTTCTTGCTAACCGAGTAGGCGTCTTTGCTATCCAGTGTGCACTTCATAATGCATTTGATTTAAAGTTGTCGCCGACAGAAGCTGACGCTTTTTTTGGAAGGCCTTTAGGACTACCCAAAACTGGTGTTTTTGGACTATACGATTTAATAGGCATTGATCTCATGGCAGATGTAGTTAAAAGCCTAGTTAGTATTCTGCCAGAAAATGATGCATTTCATAACTATTCAACACCGATTGACTTTGTGACAAATATGATCGCCAATGGCCAAACCGGCAACAAAAATGAAAAAGGTTTTTATAGGCAAGACGGAGATGAAAGAAAGGTCATTAACCTCTCCAATGGAGAATATATTCAACATGAGCGCCTAAAAACACCTCTAATTGACATGGCTGAAAAAAATGGCCTCTCTGTAATTCTTAATGATACTGGCCGCTATGGAAATTATATTTGGCGAGTGCTCTCTGAGACGCTCTGCTACGCTGCATCACTTGTGCCTGAAGTGACGGAAGATTTAACCCAAATAGATGATGCAATGAAGCTAGGCTATAACTGGGTAAAAGGCCCTTTTGAACTTTTAGATGAGATTGGAATTGAGTACTTTATAGACAGGCTAAAGAGCGATGGAAGAGAGGTTCCAAGCTTCCTTTTAAACAACCAATCAAGTAAGTTTTATAATGGCTCAGAATCTGGACTGAACTTTCTTGGAGCCGATGGGAACATGAGCCCAATTGTTCGTTCAAGTGGCGTCCTTAGATTCTCTGAAGTCCGCCAAACACTTAAGCCAATAAACTCTAATGAGTCTGCAAGCTGGTATGAGTATGAAGGGGCGGCCATTGTTGAATTTCACTCCAAGGCAAATACACTTGATAGTAGCTCACTAGATATGCTTTCTGATGCCTTGTCCGAATCTGAAGCAATGGGCTTGCGTGGTGTTGTGATTCATAATGACTTTCAACACTTTTCTTGTGGAGTAAGCCTTTGGTGTGTTAGAAATTACTTTGAAAAAGATGACTACGATTCACTAGATGATTTTCTTGTTTACTTTCAGGACACCATGTTAAAAATGAGGCGTACCAAGCTTCCTGTTATTGCGGCGCCAGTTGGGATGTCAATTGGCGGAGGCTTTGAGGTCGTCCTTCATGCCGATCATGTTGTAAGTCATGCTAACTCAGTGATGGGCCTCGTTGAATCATTCGTGGGATTAGTTCCTGCAGGAGGAGGCTGCAAAGAAACTCTATATAGGTGGGTTGATAATTTAGACGATAGTCATAAAGCAGCCTGGAAATCATTCATGAGTATTGGTCTTGGTAAGCG
>CAXDLF010000020.1:0-19774 GCA_963989885.1 uncultured Gammaproteobacteria bacterium | reverse complement strand
GAAACTTGCTGAGTTCCAAGCAAAAGTTGAGGCAGAGAAAGCCGCTGCAGCTGCATCAACTGCAGCTTATCAAGCTAAGGTTGCTGAAGAAAAAGCCGCCGCCGAAGCCGCTGCCGCAGAAGCTGCAGAGCTAGCTGCCTTTAAAGCTGAACTGGCTGCTCATGAAGAATGCAAAGCTGCATTAAATCTATCTGATAGTAATATAGCACTTTTCAAAACAGCATTGGAAGCTGGTAATTTGTTTAACGTAGGTCCGCAAATTACTGCTGGAACCGAATTTACAGCAAACAGGTGGGATGACTATGCAAGCTGTATTGGTGCATTGAATTATAATAATCCTTTTTAATTTAAAGGATCGCTAGTATTGCTAATAAGTCTTCCTTCATATCGAATGAAAGCTTAGAGAAGCTTAACAAATATATTAACCCAGAGCGTGCTCTGGGTTTTTATAATGAATTCATGAAAATTTTTTTAGTTCATAAGATAGTCAAATTCCTTTTTTTATTCTTTATATCTATCACCATTCATGCTGGCGGTAATGAAAGCGACTCACTGTTGATGGAATCATTGGATGAGGTATTGATAGAAGAATATAAGCCTTGTTCTGATCAATTAGATACTAATTCATCAGAATTTAACATAATATCTTCATTAATGATTGTATCTGAAGGTAGCTTGTTTACTGAAGGAGAAGTGATTACCAGTTCTAGTGGTGTGAAAGCAATTGTAGATTCTTATGATGTTGAAACTCAAAAATTAACTTATCATCAGGATGCTAGTACGGGTTTTGAAACTTTTTTATTAAATGAAACGATAGAAGGGTCTTCTTCTGGAATTGCCATCGTTAAAGAGTTCATTGTTGATTTATCCATCCCTTGTTCGGAATTAATAGTTTCTATTGAAGAAGAGCCTCAGCAGATGATATTTACACCAAAAAAATCAGCTGAAGAAGCACAACTTGCAGCTTTTGAATCCAAACTAGCAGCAAAACTTGCCTCTGAAGAAATAATGGCTGCAATTCTTGCACAAGAAGCTGCAGAGCGTGCTGCTGCAGAAATGATGGCAGAAATAATCGCAGAACAAGAGCGCGCTAAGAAACTCGCTGAGTTCCAAGCAAAAGTTGAGGCAGAGAAAGCAGCTGCCGCTGCATCTACTGCAGCATACCAGTCCAAACTTGCATACGATGCGATGGTCGAAGAGCTTATGGAAGCCTTAGCCTTAGAACAAGAAGTTGCAGCTTTTGAAGCTAAACTAGCAGCAAAACTTGCCTCTGAAGAAATAATGGCTGCAATTCTTGCTCAAGAAGCTGCAGAGCGTGCCGCTGCAGAAATGATGGCAGAAATCATCGCAGAACAAGAGCGTGCCAAGAAACTTGCTGAGTTCCAAGCAAAAGTTGAGGCAGAGAAAGCCGCTGCAGCTGCATCAACTGCAGCTTATCAAGCTAGACTTGAACGAGAGGAGAATATCAAGAAAGCTAGACAAGAACAAGAGCAGATGATTAAGGACAGACAAGCTCAATTAGCGATTGAGAGAGAACTTGCTGAATTCGAAGCACAATTGGAAGCGGAACTTGCCAAGCAAGCTGCAAAAGCCGCAGCTGCAGAAATGATGGCTGAAATAGAAGAAGAGCTTGCTAGACAAGCCGCGCTTGCAGAATTCCTAGCAAAACTAGAGGAAGAGAGAGCCGCTGCCGCTGCATCTACTGCCGCTTATCAGGCCAAGGTTGCTTATGATGCTAGGGTTTCTAAAATTAAGGAAGATTTAGTAAGCCAACTCGAAGAAGCTGTGGAACCTGATGATTATAAATCTCATGTTGTAGAAGAACTGATCGCAAAAGCTACAGCTCAATTGGAAGAAGAAAAATTTATTGGAGCTATATCTGGAGAAATAGTAACCGTTGCAATTCATGAATTTTGTGAAGATACTTTGAATTTGTCAGACAGTAATATTGCACTGTTTAAAAAAGCATTAGCAGGTGGTTATTTGGGTAATGTCGGTCCGCAGGTTATACATGGAACGGAATTCACTGCAAATAGATGGGATAAATATGTAACCTGTGTTGGTTCTTTAGGCAATTGACATTGCTTGCAAAAAACTAACACTTATATTTCTAACAATGAGTGTTCTTTATCGTGTAGAGATTTGTCAATCAAGCCAATGTGTCGGTCAGTAATTTTTTGTATATTTTCTTCAGCTCGATGTGTTTCATCTTCTGATATTTCTTTTTCTTTAAGCAGTTCCCTGTAATCTGATATTGCATCTCTGCGGATGTTTCTAACAGCTACCCTTGCATTTTCTGCCTCATCGCGAACCACACGTACTAATTCTTTTCGTCGCTCTTCTGTAAGTGGCGGAAGAGGAATACGGATAACTTGACCTATCGAGTTTGGATTTAGCCCTAAATCAGAAGTCATTATCGCCTTTTCGATTGGTCCAACCATATCTTTTTCCCATGTTGTGACTTTCAGTGTTCTTGAGTCTTCTGTAGTGATATTAGATACTTGAGAGATGGGCACTAGGGTGCCATAATATTCAACGTGAATTTGTTCAAGTAGTGAAGGATGTGCTCTACCAGCTCGAATTTTGCTAAAGTCAGCCTCCAGTGAAGCTAAAGTCTTATTCATACGGTCATTAGCATCATCATGAATTTCATTAATCATTATTCATCTCCATGTTGACTAACACTAATATCTGGCGCTTTACCGCTAAGTTTTATTAAGATTTGAAGGTATGTGCTCATTAATCTAACTATTAATTACAAAATAGTGATTTTACACAAGGCGTGCGTATAATTAACCCTTTGTCCCTCATAAAATAATTGAGTTTATGGATGCAATAAGCGTACGTGGTGCCAAAGTTCATAATTTAAAGAATATTGATGTCAAGCTTCCCAGAAACAAACTTATAGTCATTACCGGACTTTCGGGCTCTGGCAAATCATCATTAGCTTTTGATACTATTTATGCCGAAGGTCAACGTCGTTATGTTGAATCATTATCGGCCTATGCCAGACAATTTTTATCCTTAATGGAAAAGCCAGATGTTGATCACATAGAGGGTCTTTCTCCAGCCATTTCGATTGAGCAAAAGGCAACATCTCATAATCCGCGTTCCACTGTTGGAACTATCACAGAAATCTATGATTATTTAAGGTTACTATTTGCCAGAGTAGGAACACCAAGATGTCCAGAACACAAAACTGCTTTAGAGTCTCAGACCGTTTCGCAGATGGTCGATGAGATTCTTGTTTTGCCGGAGGGTGACAAAATTATGATTTTGGCTCCTATAGTGAAAAATCGTAAGGGTAGTCATCAGAAGTTGCTGAAGGAGCTTTCTAATCAAGGCTTTCTGAGAGCTAGAGTTGATGGACAAATTCTATATCTTGAGGAATTAACTGAACTTGATGGCAACAAGCACCATACCATTGAGATTGTTGTTGATCGATTAAAGGTCCGCCAAGACATTACTTCAAGACTGTCAGAGTCCTTAGAAACAGCACTAAATATGAGTTCAGGCGTTGCAAAAGTTATTCCCATGGATGCTGATACCGCTTGGAAAGAGATGACTTTTTCTGCAAAATTTTCCTGCATATATTGTGGCTACTCTTTGGATGAATTAGAGCCCAGACTCTTTTCGTTTAATAACCCTATAGGTGCCTGTGGAACATGTGATGGCCTAGGAGTGAAAGATGTTTTTGATGAAGAAAAAGTGGTTGCTAATCCTGAACTGAGTCTAGAGGATGGTGCAATATATGGTTGGAGTAAAAATAATGCCTACTTTTATCAAATGTTAAGATTGGTAGGTGATTATTACAATTTTAGTGTTACACAACCTTTCAGTGAATTAAAAGATGAACATAAAAATCTCATTCTTTATGGTACAGGAAGCCAATCTATTGATTTTTCCAAAATAAAAGGCAGGAGGGGTTGGTCAAACAAGAAAAAGCCTTTTGAGGGAGTCATTCCAAGGATGATTCGTCGCTATGAAGAAAGTGATATACGCTCCGTTAGAGAAGACTTGTCCAGATACGTAATAAGTAAACCCTGTGAAAGTTGCCATGGTGACAGACTCAACGAAGCGGCGAGAAATGTATTTATCAAAAACAAAAATCTCTCAGATTTAACTAGGCTTTCAATTGATCAGATATATGATTTTTTTAATTGTATTGAGCTTGAGGGAAAGCGTGGTCAAATTGCCAGTAAGATTCTCAAAGAAATCTCTCAACGTTTGCATTTTTTAATTAATGTTGGACTAGATTATCTTAGCTTAGAGCGAAAAGCCAACACTCTTTCTGGAGGCGAAGCACAAAGAATTCGATTGGCCTCTCAGATTGGAGCTGGTCTCATTGGTGTTTTATATGTTTTGGATGAACCCTCCATAGGGCTGCATCAGCGCGACAATCAAAAATTATTGGACACTCTAGCTTATCTTAGGGATTTAGGCAACACAGTGATTGTAGTAGAACATGACGAGGAAGCTATTAGGCAAGCCGATTATATTATTGATATAGGTCCTGGTGCTGGGATTCATGGTGGGGAAATTGTTGCTATTGGGCATCCGAAAGAGGTAATTGCTAGTACCAAATCTCTAACTGGAGACTATTTAAGTGGCCGCCAAATAATCAACGTGCCTAATAAAAGAAAGCATGCTACTGAATGGTTAAAAATACAAGGTGCAAGCGGAAACAATTTGAAAGAAGTTGATTTAGCCATTCCAGTAGGCTTATTGACATGTATTACAGGAGTCTCAGGCTCAGGTAAATCTACCTTAATTAACAACACCCTTTTCCAGTTAGCTGCAAAAATATTGAACCGTGCTCAAGTTGAAGTGGCACCCTTCAAGGAGTTTGATGGAATGCACTTTTTCGATAAAGTGGTGAACATTGACCAAAGCCCTATTGGTCGTACTCCAAGATCTAATCCGGCTACTTATACAGGAGTTTTTACTTTAATGCGCGATCTATTTTCTCAGACACTTGAGTCGCGATCTCGTGGTTATAAATCAGGCCGCTTTAGTTTTAATGTCAAAGGCGGTCGATGTGAGGCTTGTAAAGGTGACGGTCTTATTAAGGTAGAAATGCATTTTTTGCCCGATATTTATGTTTCTTGTGATGTATGTAGAGGTCAAAGATACAACCGCGAAACTCTAGAAATACAATACAAAGGCAAAACAATCGCTGAAATTTTGGAGATGACGGTAGAAGACGCTCTAGAATTTTTTCATGCTATACCTAAAATTACAAAAAAACTTCGAACCTTGATGGATGTCGGATTATCTTACATTACACTTGGACAGAATGCGACAACATTGTCAGGTGGTGAAGCTCAGCGTGTGAAACTTTCCAAAGAACTCTCTAAATCGGATACTGGGCGAACACTATATATTTTGGACGAGCCCACTAGTGGCCTTCACTTCCACGACATCAAACAACTTCTTTTAGTTATTGCTCGACTAAGAGACCGTAATAACACAATTGTTATCATTGAGCACAATCTTGATGTCATAAAGACGGCAGACTGGATTATAGATCTTGGACCTGAAGGAGGGAATAAAGGTGGTGAAATTATTGCATTTGGAACGCCAGAAATGGTCTCCCAATCAGCAAACTCTTTTACTGGGCAATTCCTTAAAAAACACCTTTAAGTGGGTGTTTTAAATTCTTTTAGTAACAGTTTAAATTCACTATTTCCATTAACTTTATTAATCAGTACGGGTTGTAAATTGTGCTCAATCGAAAGGTTAAGTGTTAATTCCAATTCTGGACAATTAATTAAAATAGTTTCTATCTCGTTTTCTTCAATGGTAACAGTTTGATATCCTTCAACTAAAAACTTTTGATACTGAATTCCATCCTCGTCTGCGACTTGGTATATAAATTCTGCTTGGTCAGGATTTTTTTGAATGTCGATTGAAAGAGCAAGGTATACACTTAGATGATCAACAAGGTTTCCTGGATCAATTTTCCATTCTTTTCCATTACTAGAAATGGCGTAATTTCTATCAATGATTGTTATTTCATAATTTTTCCTTACCTCATTTTTTATCCTTTCAACGACAGAAATTTGATTACTTATTATTTCACCATCAATCACCTCGCCGATACTTTGCTCTGATCTAGAGTAATCGTATATAGCTTTCAACAACGAAGCAGTGTTTGCCTCAGTTGTGTATATATATTTATTGTCATCTACATCCAGCTCAAATTGAGCAGTACCAATATGCATGCTACCTAGTTTAGTTTTTGCATAGAGTTTATAGTTCCCTATATAAGAGCTCAGTGCATAGGATTGAAATGTAATGAACAAACTTAGGATTAGAGTGACAATCTTTATCATAGTGTTTTTTTATCTAGCATCGCTGTTTTATTGTCTATAAGCTTTAGTCTGCCTTGAGTATACCAGTGAATGGTTTTTGGGTAGAGGGCGTGCTCTTTATCGAGAACTTTTTTTGCAAGGGTTTGCACATTATCTGTAGAATTAATTCTCACAAAATCTTGTGCAATGACAGGTCCACCATCAAGCTCTTCTGTTACAAAATGTACACTCGCACCGTGCTTCTTTTCAAGTGCATCAATAGCTCTTTGGTGTGTATTGAGTCCTTTAAATTTTGGAAGTAGTGATGGATGTATATTGAGTATTTTGCCGAAGTATTTTGAAATAAAATCAGCAGAAAGAATTCTCATGTAACCCGCTAAAATGATTACTTCTGGTTGGTAATTTTCGATGACCTTAATAAGTTCTTGGTCAAAACCAAGCTTTGATTCAAACAATGTTTCATCAATAGCTTTGAAGGGAATGCCTACTTTTGCAGCGCGCTTTAAACCAAAAGCATCCGTTTTATTGCTAATAACACAACAAATTGTCAAATCAATCGAATTTGCTTTATCGATGATTGATTGTAAGTTAGAACCGTTGCCTGATATTAAAACGACCCCATTCATTTGACTAGATTAAAACTCGCTTACCATTTGATTCAACAACTTCGCCGATTAACCAAGCTTTCTCTCCAGACAAATTTAGATGGTCTATGGTTGCTTGAGATGAATCTTTGGGAACCACTATGACCATTCCTACACCACAATTAAGTACTCGATACATTTCAGTTGTATCTATATTGCCCTCGACTTGTAACCACTGAAAGATTTCCGGCAGTTCCCAAGAGTTTGGGTCTATTTTTGCAGCGAGGTGATGTGGCAGTACTCTTGGTAAATTTTCTAATAGACCTCCACCGGTAATATGTGATATTGCATTTACAGGTAGTTTATTAATTAGGGAAAGGATTGATTTAGCGTAAATTCTTGTGGGTTCTATGAGAGAGTTAAGTTGATTGGCACTGGGTTTCGATTTTTCCATTACCTTGCGTATCAAAGAATATCCATTTGAATGAGGTCCAGACGAACCAAGAGCTATAAGATGATTACCCTTAGAAACTCTAGAACCATCAATGATTTTATTTTTTTCTACAATACCGACACAAAATCCTGCCAAATCGTAATTTTCCCCTTGGTACATGTCGGGCATTTCAGCAGTTTCACCACCAATTAGTGCACATCCAGACTCAATACAGCCCTTACTGATACCAGATATTACAGACGTAGCAAGCTCTGGATTTAGAAACCCCGTTGCGTAATAGTCCAGAAAAAATAAGGGCTCTGCACCTTGAACAATAAGATCATTAACGCACATTGCAACCAAGTCAATACCAATAGTATTGTGCTTGTTGAGCATTTCGGCTACCATTAGTTTTGTGCCTACACCGTCAGTGCCAGCAATTAAAACAGGGTTATCGTATCTATCTAGAGGTATTTCAAACATTGCACCAAATCCACCTAAACCAGTTAATACGCCTGGACGTGAGGTAGAATTAGCAATGGGTTTGATTTTCTCAATAAGTTTATTCCCTTTGGTTATATCAACACCCGAGTCCTTGTAAGTCAATGATGACATCTTGGTTTTTCCGTATAATTAAGATCTATAAATCAACGATTTGAAGTAAGCATAATGATGAGTTTTTCAATGCTACCTAATGCGCTTTCAATAATACGCATTATTTTAACAGTTCCCATTGTTATAGCGTTATTAAAAGGGCAATATCTTTTATCAATATTACTATTTTTGTTAGCTGGTGTTACCGATGCTTTGGATGGTTGGATTGCTAAACAGTTCTCTTTCCAATCCAGACTAGGGTCAATATTGGATCCGGTGGCGGATAAAATATTATTAACTTGCACCTTCTTCAGTCTTTATTGGGTTGGAATTTTACCACTCTGGTTGTTGCTACTTATTTGTGTTCGTGATGTAATCATCGTTGCTGGCGCTTTGGGTTATTTTTTGGGTGAAATCAGCGGAGCAAATGACCTCTTAAAACCCACTTTGATCAGTAAATTTAATACTGTTTTGCAGATAGCTTTAGTGCTGTTTTTGTTATTTATTCAGTTCTATATAGAGTTTGCTGAATGGCTCGAAATAATATTTATTATTGTTGCCACCTCAACCGCACTTAGTGGTGCAGATTATATGTGGTTGTGGATTAAAAAATTTATTTTGCAAGAGTCTAAGAAATGAATCAATTGGGTCTCCCAATTTCGCTTGATTCTAAAATGCTCCTAGATAATTTCCTTGGAAACAAGCAGTTGCTCAACTTTATTGCTCAACTTTACGTTGATAAAACTCCAGCCGAAATCTATGTTTACGGAGCTACTGGTCTTGGAAAGACGCACTTATTACAAGGTGCAGTCTTAAGAGCGCTATCAGATCAACAAAGCGCTATGTATATTGATTGTCATAATGCTTTGCCAGAGCACGTATTTGAATCTATAGAGCAATTAAATTGGCTCAGTATTGATAATGTTGACGCGATTCATGACAATCAACACGACTTGGTTTTTGATTTATATAACAGAGCTAAGCAAGCAAAAGTGACAATGCTAGTCAGTGGTTCTGATTTGCCTTCAGAATTGGGTGTTATGAAAGACCTCAAAACTCGTCTTGGTTTGGCTACCATTTTCCAACTACAACCGCTTGATGATGAGTTAACAATGTTGGTTTTAAATAACCAAATGATTGATCGTAATTTGAATATTGATTCTAAAGTTTACGAATATCTATTTAAGTATTATTCGAGAGATGTCAAGATTCTGTTAGCAGCGATGGATGATTTGGATAAAGCCTCACTTCAAGCAAAGCAAAGTATTACCATTCCTTTTGTAAAGAAAACACTGAAAGTTTAAACATTCTCATGAGTAGATTACTATCTATCCTTAATCGGTAGGGGTGGTTGTACTAATGGTGAATGTACCTATATGAAAGCATTATAATAGAGTTTTTAGTAGGCTCATTATATGGAACATCTACCTGTTTTTATTAATTTACGTCAAAAACCTTGTCTGGTTGTTGGCGGTGGAGATATCGCTCTAAGAAAAGTCAATTTGTTAGTGAAAGCGCAGGCAAAAATAAAGTGCATCTCACCTGAATTTTGTATTGGCTTGATAGAACTCTCAAGGGAAAATGGTCTGGATTTGATTGAAAAGCGCTTCGAGTCATCAGATATTGATAACCAGTCTGTTATTATTGCGGCCACCGATGATGACAAAACAAATGCTTTGGTTTCGAGTCTGGCTCACGAGTCAGGAATACTAATTAATGTCGTTGATTCTCCAGATTTGTCTAGCTTTATTCTGCCGTCTATTCTGGATCGATCTCCCATCGTGATTGCTGTCTCTTCATCTGGAAAGGCACCAGTACTTGCTCGTATAATCCGTGCAAAATTAGAGACTATTATTCCCAGTACTTATGGAAACTTAGCAGAAATTGCAGGGGAGTATCGGCAAAAAGTTAAACAGAGATTTGTTAATTTAAAAGATAGAAGAAAGTTCTGGGAATCTGTTCTGTCGGGTGTAATTGCTGAAAAAGTTTTTGCTGGCCGTTCTGAAGAGGCAAAAGCGGATATAGAAAAATATCTCGCCAGTTCGCTAGAGATGAATTTGGGTGAGGTTTATTTGGTAGGAGCTGGGCCTGGAGACCCTGATTTGTTAACTTTTAAAGCGTTAAGGTTGATACAACAAGCTGATGTGGTTCTATACGATAGGCTTGTTTCTAAAGGAGTCATGGAGTTGGTAAGACGAGATGCAGAACTAATATATGTTGGCAAGAAAGGGGGAAGTGAATCTACTCGCCAGGTTGATATTAATGAGCGCTTAGTAGAGTTAGCAAAATCTGGAAAGAGAGTGTGTCGCCTAAAAGGAGGTGACCCATTTATTTTTGGACGAGGAGGAGAAGAGATAGAAACCTTATACGATAATGGTATTCCATTTCAAGTTGTGCCTGGGATTACTGCAGCTTCTGGTTGTGCTTCTTATGCTGGAATTCCATTAACTCATCGAGATTATTCTCAATCCTGTCGATTTGTCACTGCTCATTTAAAAGATGGTACAAGCAATTTGCCATGGGGAGAATTTGTTGTTGAACAGCAAACAGTCGTTTTTTATATGGCTTTAACTAGTGTAAATCATGTATGTGAGCAATTGATTGCTCATGGGATGCGTGAAGATATGCCAGTTGCCTTGATTGAAAGAGGAACAACACCAGAACAAAAAGTTTATACAGCGTCTTTATCAAAACTTCCAGATTTGATTAACAACGAAGAGATTCATGCTCCAACATTGATGATTGTCGGTGAGGTTGTCAGTCTTCGGGGGAAATTGGGTTGGTTTAGAGAATAGATGGATTTCTATTTCTTATGGGTCAAAAAATCATTTTATTTGGGTATAATTCAAATCTCTTCGCGGGAGTGGTGGAATTGGTAGACACGCTGGATTTAGGTTCCAGTGTCGCAAGACGTGAGAGTTCGAGTCTCTCCTTCCGCACCATAGATTTTTTTATAATGAATCATGCTAATTGAGATTGGACATTTTGCTCTGGTACTGGCATTGGTTTTTGCAATATTGTTGATTGTTATCCCAGCATTAGGCCTTTATCAAAATCGTCCAGTACTAGCTCAGCTTTCTAAGCCCTTAGTTTGGGGCCAGTGTTTTTGGATTACTATCTCCTTTTTTGTGTTAATGGGCGCATTTCTTACGAATGACTTTTCTGTAAAGTATGTTGCTGAAAATTCAAATACGCAACTACCGATCTTATACAAAGCCTCTGCCGTCTGGGGAGCACATGAAGGTTCCTTGCTTTTATGGGTTTTTGTTCTTTCTTTATGGAGTATTGCAGTAAGTATTTTTTCAAAGCAAATACCTTCAAATTTACTAAACTTAATCCTTACTGTGTTGGGTGTTGTGAGTTTTGGTTTTTTACTTTTTTTGCTCTATACTTCTAATCCATTTGAGCGCTTAATGATTCCTCCTTTAGAGGGTCGAGAGCTTAATCCACTTCTTCAAGACTTTGGCCTTGCAGTTCATCCACCCATGTTATATATGGGATATGTTGGTTTATCGGTGCCCTTTGCTTTTGTGATTTCTGCATTGATTAGAGGTAAACTCGATAGCTCATGGTTAAGGTGGACTAGACCATGGACATTGATTTCATGGGCATTTTTAACTGTTGGAATAATACTTGGAAGTTGGTGGGCATATTATGAACTTGGCTGGGGAGGATGGTGGTTTTGGGATCCAGTAGAGAATGCATCATTTATGCCATGGTTGGTTGCAACAGCGTTGATTCACTCACTCAGTGTTAGTGAGAAGCGTGGCGCTTTTAGGCAATGGACAGTACTGCTCGCTATTGGTGGTTTTTCATTGAGTTTGCTGGGTACTTTTTTAGTGCGTTCAGGGGTTTTGACGTCAGTACATGCGTTTGCAACGGATCCCGCAAGAGGTTTGTTTATCCTCATATTTTTATTCATAGTTATTGGTGGCTCTTTAGCTTTATATGCTTGGCGCTATAATTTGTTGCAAAAAAACAATCCAGTTTCTCTATTTTCTAGAGAAACTGGTCTTCTAGTCAATAATATATTGCTCGTTACTGCAATGCTTAGTGTTTTATTAGGAACACTCTATCCGCTAATACTTGATACCTTAAACCTTGGCAAAATATCTGTTGGTGTCCCCTATTTCAACGCAGTATTTATCCCAATTATTTTGCCAGCAATCTTAGTAATGGTAATTGTTCCTTTTATGCGCTGGAAAAAAGATAATTTAAAAAGGATAGCTTCGCATCTTCGCCTATATTGGCTAGGAATTTTAGCTTTAATCATAGTTGCAAGAATTATCATAACTGATAATGTTTATGTTTTAGTAGCAATTGGTCTCTTCATTTGGATGTTAGTTCATGTAATGGTTTTATTGATAAGTCGCATTAGATCAAAATCAATTTTTTCATTAGCTTTTTTTGGAATGCTTATCGCTCATCTAGGTATAGCAGTGTTTGTTCTTGGAGCAGCTGTGACAACTCAATTAGGAATTGAGAAAGATATCAAAATGAGTGTTGGGGAATCTCAAAATATTGCTGGTTATGATTTTGTCTTTAATGGTGTTAGTCGTCATGAAAAAAATAACTATAAGGGTTTTAAAGGTGATTTAACTGTCTTAAAAAACAACAAAGAGGTTGTTCGATTATATCCAGAAAAACGCCAATATCAGACAGGTATGCCGATGACAGAAGCTGCTATCGACCCATCAATTTCCAGAGATTTGTACGTTGCATTAGGAGAGTCTTTAGGTGGTGGCGCTTGGAGTGTAAGAATATATTATAAGCCACTCGTCAGATGGATATGGTTGGGTGGTTTGATGATTGCCTTAGGTGCTCTATTTGCTGCAATTGATAGACGATATTTTTTAAGGATTAAGTCATGATCTTTAGCTGGCAAATGATTCTAATGATCGTGTTATCAAGTATCTTTTTATCTTGGTTTCTATATAGACCTATAAGGGTAAATCTTAGTGATGAAGATTCAAACATTCGCATTAATCGACAGAGACAAAATGAACTTGACTCAGATATGAGTCTAGGTCTTATAGAGGAGTCATATTATCAAGAAGCTGAGGACGAAATCATTGGAACCTTAGCCTCTGAACTTAAAAGTATTGAGTCTAATAATTTAGAAATAAAGCCCTTGGTATGGTCATTAATCATAGCTCTATTTATTGCGATATTATCATTATCGTTATATTCTCAATTAGCCCCAAAGGCAATGTCTAATTCTTTAGATAAATCTATAGAACCTTTGAGTCTGAGTGAAAGCATTGAAACATTAAAGGATAATTTAATTGAAAATCCACAAGATTTTTCAACATGGAAGATGCTCGGAATGGCACAGGTTGCTATGGGTAATCTAGATGATTCAATTGATTCATTTGAGAATGCCTTCGAAATTAATCCTGATGATATTGATTTACTTCTTCAATATTCAAGTGCGATAGCTGCAAATCAGGAGGGGCAGTTCCTTGGAAAGCCTCAAGATTTAATTGAAAAAGCTCTCGCTATAGACCCACAGTCAATACAAGTTCTATATTTTGCCGGTATTGTGTCAGCACACCAAGCAGATCTAGACCTAGCAAAAGAGTACTGGCAAAAAGCACTCTATCTAATGCCAGATAGTCATCCTGATAGAAGTGTTATTGAAGAGGCTCTAGAAACAATTTTAAATTTACAAGTAAAATAGCCATCATGAGTGAAACATTAGAACTAGCAAAATCCCTTATAAGCAAAGCCTCAGTCACGCCTGATGATAAAGGCTGTCAGTCAATAATGATTGAGCGACTAAAAAAAATTGGGTTTGAAATACATCCGCTGAAATTTGGAGATGTTGATAATTTCTGGGCTACACGTGGAAATGGTGACCCTCTATTTGCTTTTGCAGGACACACAGACGTTGTTCCGGCTGGAAAAGAAGATGCTTGGAATACACCACCTTTTGAGCCTACCGTCAAGGATGGTTTTTTGTATGGTCGCGGTGCTGCAGATATGAAAGGCGGTCTAGCATCTATGGTCACTGCAACCGAAAACTTTGTTAAAGAAAATCCGAATCATAATGGCACTATTGCTTTCTTGATTACATCTGATGAGGAGGGAGTTGCTATCAATGGAACAGTAAAAGTGATGGATTATCTAAAAGAAAATAACCAAAAAATCGATTTTTGTTTAATTGGTGAGCCATCATCAAGTACTATTTTGGGAGATGCAATAAGGAATGGTAGGAGAGGTGCCTTAAATGGCTCTTTAACTGTCAAAGGGAAACAAGGTCATGTTGCCTATCCTCCTTTTAAAAATCCGATACACCTTGTAGCGCCAGCATTAAATCAGCTATGTGATGAAGAATGGGATAACGGTAATGAACATTTTCCAGCTACTTCATTTCAGATTTCCAACATACATTCTGGATATGGTGTTACAAACGTCATTCCAGGAGAGTTAGAGGTGCTATTTAATTTTAGGTATTCGACTGAAACAACTCAAGAGCTACTGCAAAAAAGAGTTGTTGAAATTTTGGATGATTATGATTTCGAATATTCGATAGATTGGCGGAACTCAGGCTTCCCTTTTTTAACTCCAAAGGGAAGGCTTGTTGATGCTTGCGCCGAAGCAATTAGTAATGTGAAGTCAATAGAGCCTGAATTATCTACCTCCGGCGGCACTTCTGATGGAAGATTTATAGCGCAAGAAGGTACTCAGGTTGTAGAGGTTGGTCCAGTTAATGCAACGATTCACCAAGTCAATGAATCTGTTTTGGTTCAAGACCTTGAAGACTTAAGTAGAATTTATTCTAAAGTTTTAACCAAAATACTAGTCTAGCTTCAGTGAAATGAAATTTGATATTATCACTCTTTTCCCAGAAATGTTTTCTGCCATAAAGGAAGAGGGAGTCATTGCTAGGGCGATGAAGAAATCGCTTATTTCAATTCATACATGGCAGTTAAGAGACTTTAGCTCCAATAAATATAAAAATGTTGACGAAAAGCCTTATGGTGGAGGTGCTGGAATGGTCATTCAAGTCAAACCGATCAGAGATTGTGTTGCTAAAATAAAGCAATCGAGTCCTAATACCAAGGTTATATATTTGTCGCCTCAGGGGAAAAAACTTGACCAACAATTAGTAGAAAAGTTGGCAACTTTCGAATCAATAACCATGCTATGTGGCCGCTATGAAGGAGTTGATGAAAGGGTTATTGAAAACGACATCGATTTTGAAATTTCAATAGGAGATTATGTTATTAGTGGTGGTGAGTTAGCAGCAATGGTTGTGATTGATGCAATCAGTCGACGACTACCAGGAGTTTTGGGAAATGAAGTGTCGCTGAAGGACTCATTTGCAGATAATTTACTTGATTACCCACACTATACGCGACCAGAGATTATTGATGGTCAAACTGTTCCTGAGGTATTGCTGAGTGGAAATCAGGCAAAAATAGATGCTTGGCGTTTAGAGCAATCTATCAAAAACACAAAGCAGAAGCGACCTGATCTTTTGCTTAAATAAATCTATAGTTTTATAGCTTCGCTAAAATTGTTATTGCTTGGTCAATCGTATATAATTTCTGCAATCTTTTGAATTAATCTTTCTATGAACGGTAACCACTCATTTTTGGGCTCTAATGTGGCCTTAATTACCCCAATGTTTGATGACGGAGAGGTTGATTATGCTTCCCTTGAAAAATTAATTGATTTTCATGTTGACGCTGGAACAACCTCCATTGTTTCTGTTGGCACTACTGGTGAATCAGCAACCCTTAATGTCCATGAACACCTTCAAGTAGTAGGACACACTATTGAATATGCCGCAAAAAGAATTCCAGTGATAGCGGGAACCGGTGCTAACTCAACATCTGAGGCTATAGAACTCACTCAGGAGGCAAAAAATCTTGGTGCCGATGCTTGTTTATTGGTTACTCCTTACTATAACAAACCGACTCAAGAAGGGCTTTACCAGCACTTTAAACTGATAGCTGAGACTGTAGACGTCCATCAATTGCTATACAATGTGCCTGGAAGAACTGCTGTTGATATGTCAGTAGAAACTACTCTCAGGCTAGCTGAAATTGAAAATATTATTGGCATTAAAGATGCAACTGGGGACCTTAGAGTGATCAAACAGTTAGTTGAGCATTGCCCTGAAGGCTTTATACTGCTCACCGGTGACGATGCAACTGCGCTAGATTTTATACTTTGTGGTGGTCATGGTGGAATTTCAGTGACTGCAAATGTTGTGCCTAAAGAGCTTCAAAAAGTATACTTATCAGCGATGTCAGGCAACTCTGATTTGGCTAAAGAACTCAATAAGAAGCTTGAAAATTTGCATAATCATTTGTTTTTGGAAGCAAATCCAATACCTGTCAAATGGGCTTTGCATACGATGGGGAAATGCCACAAAGGAATAAGATTACCTTTGTTGATGTTGTCTGAAGAATACCAATCGGTTATTTTGACTGACTTAGAGAAATTAGGACTTGTATGAATTACATTAAATATTTTATTGCCATATGCATTACCTATTTGATAACAAGCTGTTCTATGGTTTCAGATCCTGTAAATAAAATTGGTCTAGGTAGTCGTGTTGTTAATTACCAGGCTGATGATACGGTTGATTCTTTAATCATTCCTCCTGACCTGACGAAGCCGAGCTCAAAAGGATTGTTTTCTGAAAATTTAGAGGTAACTGATAGAGATTATTTAGCCACGAAAGTACAGAATGTTGAAGTCAAGCGCGACAATTTTCGTCGCTGGTTGTTGGTTGATATGCCACCTAACGAGGTTTGGTTGCTATCTAAAGAATTTTTCCGTTCCTACGGTTTTAAGATAGAAAAAGAGAATCAAAAAATTGGCATCTTTGAGACAGACTATTTAGAGATTGACACAAAGGTGCCAGATAAATCGCTTGGTGCTATCCGGGCTATGCTTGCGAAAGCTTTGAAAACACAATATGGGCTACCCATTGCAGATAAGTATCGCATCCGAATTGAGTCACTTGATAACACTAATCAATCAGAGGTTTATCTGACTCTTACATCAATTGGAGAGGTTGTTCAAGGGGAGATAAGAGTATGGCAACCTCGCGAAAAAGATGTTGAACTAGAGACAGAAATGCTCTTAAATCTTATGGTATTTTTAGGTAGTGATCGCTCTGAATCTATCAATAAAATACTATCTAGTCATCAGAAGATAGAGTCTCCAGTATCAGTTATTAAGTCTGAAAATGGTTATGCGACACTATTATTCCCATACAACAAAAAACAAACCTGGAGTTATCTTGGATGGGCTCTTGATGAGTTAGATGTGGATATTGAAGATCGTGATGCCATAGATGGGAGTTATTTTATTAAGATTACTAAGGATAAAGGGTTCTTCTTAAAATTACTAAGTACTGTTTCCCCTAGTAAAACTTACCAGTTGATTGTCAAGCAACTTGATGAAACACATTCTCAAGTAATCTTTGATGACTTGAGTGAAGAAAACGAACAAGACACGATTGATTTCAGTTTTGATTTCTTTAATGAACTTGCGGCTAAATTTTAATATTTACTGTTGCATTTCCAATCGCTAGATTTTTCTGAATCATGCTTTCCAAAAAAAAAGTTAAAGAGATTGCCAAGCAGAATGTTTTGATTGGTGATTTATCTGATAATGAATTAGCTGAATTTTGTATTATTGCTAATCAAATGTATCGTGATGGTAAGCCCATTGTCAGTGACCAAGACTATGATTTTGTTTTCCTAGCAGCTCTTACAAAGAGGTTGCCTCATCATCCATTTTTACAGAAACTGGAAAGTGAGCATGAAGGCTTTTCTGAAGAAAAGGTAAAACTACCCGAGAGGATGCTGTCAACCAACAAAGCTTACTCTTGGAGTGAAATTCTAAAGTGGCTTGAAAGAATTACTAAATCTGCTGAAGAAATTAATTTATCGTCTAAGGATGTTCTAATAAAAGGAACAGCTAAGCTAGATGGATTTGCTGGATACGACGATGGTGTCAAGCTTTATACTAGAGGTGATGGCAACAAAGGTAGTGACATTACCAGAGTTTTTGAAAGAGGGCTTGGAGTCTATAATGACAGTGAGAGAGGTCAAGGAGCTGGAGAAATTGTTGTCAAAAGAAGTTATTTTGAAACTTATCTTAGCAAGCATTTTGAATATCCCCGAAATTTTCAAGCCAGCCTCATTAAGGAAAAGGAACTGGATCAGTTTGCTGAGAAAGCGATAGCTGATAAAGCTGCATTATTTGTACCCTTTAGCCAGCTACCAGAGTGGGTGGGGGGCATTGGAGAGTTTACTGATAACTTTGAAAGTATAGTCAATGGATTAGAGAAAGAGGTTGATTTTGATGTCGATGGCGTAGTTTTTGAGCTTGTAAATAAAGAGTTAAAAGCCCATATGGGTTCTAACCGCAAGTTTCATCGTTGGCAAATCGCCTTTAAAGAAAATAAAGAAAAAGCCCAAGTAAAAGTTATCTCGGTTACTGCACAAGTTGGTAGGACAGGAAAGATTACGCCAGTTGCTGAACTTGAGCCAACACAGCTTAGTGGCGCCACTATATATCGTGCGACTGGCCATCATTACGGCCTCGTTAAAGATCAGGGGCTGGGTTCTGGGAGTGTTGTGGAATTAACTCGAAGTGGATTGGTAATCCCTAAGATTAATAAAGTCCTAAAACCTGCAAAAGTAGATATTCCAAGCCAATGTCCTAGCTGCGGCGCCTTATTGTCTTGGGAATCTGACTTTTTAATGTGTCCAAACCATGAATCCTGTGGCGATCAAATTGTCGGCAAAATGGTCTACTTCTATAAAGTACTAGCAAACAATGATGGGTTTGGCCGAGCCACAATACAAAAACTGTATGAAAACGGTGTTCGTCAAGTGAGTGATATTTACGCTTTAGATGAAGGTAAATTAATGTCGATGGGTTTTGGTGAAAAAACGTCACAAAATCTAGTTGAACAGTTAATCAGGTCTCGACAAGAGAGTGTTGAAGATTGGCGCTTTTTAGCAGCTTTTGGAGTACAAAGGCTTGGAATGGGTAACTGTGAAAACTTACTCAAGCATCATTCTTTGGAACAGGTTTTTGATTTGTCAGTTGAGGATATAGCAAATATTGAAGGCTTTGCAGAATTGACCGCTGAGCTTATTTTTAACGGCCTAGCTTCAATTAAACCTCAATATGAGGCTTTGATTTCTGGCGGTTTTGAACTAGAAAAAACCATACTTGTGAGTCAAACTATTCAACATAACAACCCATTTCAAAATAAAAAAATTGTTTTTACTGGCAAAATGAGTCAAGCTCGAACTTCTTTACAAAAGCATGCTAAAGTTCATGGCATTGTAGTGAGTTCAAATGTTAGCTCTAAAACCGACTTTCTAATTGTTGGAGAAAATGCTGGTCAATCAAAGCTTAAAGCTGCAAAGGTGAACGATGTTGTAATTTTGACTGAAGAGGAATACTTTAATAAACTTAACACAAAATAAATAAATCATTTATTTTGTTCATCATAATTGAATTGTTTAGGAGGTAAACGGCTTAGTTGGGGGCGACTTTTCCCGCCGCCAGAAAAAGTTTTAATTTGAGTCGATAGTGATCAAATAATAAGTAGCCAAATATATAAGCTTAATTGCTATTCTGATGAGGTATATTAATGCCTACTGGTGGTATTGATCATTTTAATGAGGTCACAATGAAACAGTCAGCACTGAAAATTATATTAGTTGATGAAAATATGGGGCGTTCAGCCATTCTTCGTCGTGCACTCCAAGATAAAGGACATGAAGTTATCTGTCGTCTTGATGGTAGCTCTAATCTTGCCAACAGTAATGAAATAACCCATGCAGACGTGGTTATAGTCAATG
>CAXDLF010000019.1:0-21679 GCA_963989885.1 uncultured Gammaproteobacteria bacterium | reverse complement strand
GCTTAACGTGTTTCGTAAGATAGATAGTCAAGGTAAGAGTGAGACACTTAAAAAGGTAAAAGGGTGGTGTAGTAGAGTCTTTCGTGATTGTGTAGTTTTAGGGATTATTGACAATGATCCAACACGAGACTTGCCTAGTGATTCATTCAAGAAAAGAAAATCAAAGCATTATGCTACTGTTACTTCACCAAGTGACATTAAGGATTTATTGAACACAATTAGCAAGTACAAGGAGATAGGCACGTATGAAGTTCATCAGGCACTTAACCTAGGTGCTTACCTACTACTCAGACCAAGTGAGTTAACAGGCTTGCTTTGGGAGGAGATAGATTTTAAGAATAAGATAATTAGAATCAGTAAGGATAGAATGAAGTCATCTGATCCTCATTTAGTACCAATGAGTACTCAAGTATTAGCTCAATTTGAAGAGATGAAAGAGTATCGATTAAGTGAGAAGTTTGTATTTCCAAGTTCTGTCAATCGTAATACTTCCATTAATTCAGAATCATTGAGAATGGCTCTTAGAAGGTTGGGTATACCTAAAGAGAAATTCACTCCTCATGGTTTTAGAGGTATGGGAACTACAAGGCTGTATGAGATGGGATACAAAGAGGATGTTGTTGAAAGAACACTTGCACACTCTGAAAGGAATAAGGTTAAAGCAGCTTACAACTATGCTCAGCATATAGAAGAAAGAACGGAAATGATGCAGACTTGGTCAGACTATCTAGATAAACTTAAGCAAACATTCTAACCATTGGTATGGCTTAATCTTTTGTTAACTTAGTTTGATAAACATTCATGAATTCATGTTTATCAAACTAAGTTAACGTATTAAGGTGTTTAGTTTTTAAACCTGAGAATATCTCAAATAGGTTCATTTTTTAAATCTGTTAAAACTTATTCTGCTTATTTAGTAAACATCAAAAGTTTAGAATTTAAACTTATTCTTGAAAAATAGTTTTAGGAACTAGTGCTGGATTTGTTAATTTTATTGACGTCTTTTTTAAACTGATTGTCTCTTTCTTTTTTCGTCTTAATATCAGGGTTGCTTCCAAGTCTCCAGTAATTTAATGGAGTTTTTTTAGTTGAGTAATGCGTAAAACGCATCAAATTATTATTCTCATTAAGTTCATCAATAGTGGCCCACGTTAAGGCATACAAATGGGGCAATTTCATGCCATTTACACTTCGACCGCCATAGGCGTTAATTACTATGAATCCAGCTTTGTATAGCGAATCTCGAGCCTTATACATGGTGGTATTTGAACCGAACCAGTCCTTCATAATTGACCAGGTGATTACTAAGTTTCCATTGTTTTTACCTCGGTACTGATAACACAATAGTATTAATAAAGTGTGTGCAGCATAATTAAGGGATTTGAAAGAAGAGTGTTCAATAATATGTCTTGGTATGCCGGCAAAACTAATCTGTTTTTTATGCTTACTTCTTGCCATGGATACACTCGTCAATATAACGCTCTAATTTAACAATTGTCTCTTCAATTACAGAGGAATACGAGGGGGTTAGAGGAGAGTTTTTACATAAGTTAACCTCACATCTGTCTAAGCCTTCTCGAAGCTTTAATTCCCCTATAAAGTTAGAGAGTTGTTTGACATTTGCAAAATAGTGTCTCCTTTCTTTTTTTCCATTTTGTTTATCGATTAATATCAAGTTATATTTATCACTAGAGATGGTAAATCTATTAGCTAGGCAAATCTTCACGACTCACCTCCGTCTCTAGCATCTTTCTTTGCTTCAATCCAGCTATAAACTTCTTCTAATGACCAGGCAGAGCTTCTTTCTGAGAGCTTGATTTGTTTTGGAAATTCACCTTCAGATATAAGGCGATAAATGGTTGCAGAACTAAAGGTAGTTAATTCTTTAACTGCAGGGAGTTTTATTAAAATATTATTATTCATATAGCCATCCACAAAAAAAATATAAAAACAACTTGCAAGCAAGTCGACTTGGATTTCTTATATTTTTTTCTCCGGCTATTCTCTCAAGAAGTGCATTTGAGAGATAGTTACAAAGAATCATACACTAAGAATGGTATATATTTAAATTAGATGCAAAAGAATAATTGTCGCCCTAGGATTTCCCTTAAAGCACTAATAATATGAACCTTCAAAAGTAAATTCTTTATAGCTGATATAAAACTTAAGACTAGCTACTAATTTAACAATACAAGATGCTTAACTAACCTTAAGACAGGAAAACTATTCAGAATATCTAATCTTAGTACGACCTTAGTATACTTAGATGACACCCTGCACAAACTGACCTACCCCCCCCGGGTACAACATTACTTAACTATCTTTTGTTAGTTGACACAAGGCACTGACAATATAACTTTCAAGGATAAAAATCCAAATTACGTTTGATGTGTGATTAATGGAAACGAATGGAGAGAGAACGTTATATAGAAGGGTGTAGTGCTTGATACCAGTGAGTTAAGGCAAGGCTCAACTTAGTTAAAAAATAGTCCGTATCCTACACAGGCACTCCTCAAAAGTCCAAATTCCGTTTGATGTGTGAGGGAGGGTTTATTAATGTATAGCCGAGTGAAATAGGGGTCCCCCTATGGCTTCAAAGTCTGAATAAATATCCGTTTGGAGTGCGAAGCCGCAAGGCTTACATTCAAAAATCCAATCTAAACCAATGCCGCTGCTTGACACATTGCCCGCAATTTGGCCTCTGCCAAGTTTGCTGTTTTTGCTTTTGAATAAACTTTCTATTTAGAAGGATCTGGAACTTTTCTTAAATAAGGTTTTAAAGTTTTCCAACCATTTGGGTATAACTGTTTAGCCTCATCATCTTTTACAGCAGGAACAATAATCACATCTTCACCTTTGTTCCAATTCGCCGGAGTAGCTACTTTATGCGTGACTGTTAATTGCATGGAATCGATAGCTCTCAATATCTCATTAAAGTTTCTTCCTGTTGCCATTGGATAGGTTAAAAATAATCCAATTCTTTTGTCTGGTCTAATAATAAAAACAGTTCTAACTGTTTGGTTGTCTACTGCGGTACGTCCCATGGATTCAACTCCCGCATCGTCCTCTAACATATTATAAAGTTTTGCAACTTCTAATTTTTCATCAGCAATGATTGGATAATTTGGTTTGTTTCCTGTTACGTCTTTAATGTCTTCTAACCATTTAACATGATCAGAAACTGGGTCCACACTTAAACCAATAACTTTTACATTTCTTGCGTCAAACTCAGGTTTCATTTTTGCTAATGCACCAAGCTCAGTTGTACAAACTGGTGTGAAATCTTTTGGGTGTGAAAACAATACTCCCCAACTATCTCCAAGCCACTCGTGAAAAGATATATCTCCTTCTTGAGTTTTGGCTTTAAAATCTGGAGCCATGCTGTTTATTTTTAATGTCATTTTTTTTCCTTTTGGATTTTTTTGATATAGATTTAAAAGTAAATTAATTTAACTCTAACAAAGATTATAGCAATAGAATAAGATAAATTTGTTTTTTTTAAAAAAACAAAGGCATTATGAGTTATGGTGGTTATAAGGTGCCTAAGTATTACGCTCTATATCTTGCTCTTCATGGTCATCTAGATTGCTTTGATGGATAACTTTAAATTCTTGATATAAGTCAATTTGAACTTAACCAAAGTCTAAATTCCGTTTGATGTGTGATGGAAGGTTATTAATTTACAGCCACTTAAAATCACTCAACATTTAGAGATTTCTTGTATCACCTTGTTAGTTAGTCTTTCTTTGCTTTTGATCTTTTAAACAATACGTAGATGTAAGGCCTTCTATCACCAAAAGGATTAATGAAATCATACTCCTCTTGATCTATTAAAACAAAATCTACCCCTACTCGTTGAACCATTTCATCTACAGAATATCGATGTAATTCCAATCCTGCACACATAGAGGCACCATCTGGAGCAAATTCCGCAAACAAAACATACCCTCCAACTTTCACTCGCGAACAAAGGTTTCTAAAATATTCTTCGATCTCTCGCTCCTCTATTAAAAAGTGTAATACCGCTCTGTCAATCCAGACATCAACCATAGGAATACTATCGGGCAGTGGCTTAGATATATCATGACGCAATAAAGTAATCTTGCTTGGATCTTTGATCTTTTCTTTTAATTTCTGAATTGCTACATCACTAATGTCATTTAACACAAGATGGCGACACTGAGAAATTAACTCGTGAACAAGAATAGAACTTCCTGCTCCAGGTAAAAACACCATTGCTTCATTCAAGCGAGGAATTGTCCGCACAAATTTAAGCGTCTGATACGCATCCTCTTCATACCAACTAAACTCATGGTCCTCTTTGCCGGTAAATATTATATTCCAGTGTTCTTTTGTACTTTTCATACTAGGATTAATCTCAATATTCATCTAATCTAACCTTGCTCAATCGCCTTCTTAAAAAATACATAGCGATAATAATCAAGATAAATATTGAAAGCATTATAAAACGACCTTGATATGACTCTATATAGCCTTCTTTCTCTTGTTCAGACGTTGCATTAATTCCTTTTTCGTTTTCTTGAAGTTTCTGTTCTATCTCGGAGATAACTTTCTTTATTTCATCTACATTCTCAGAGGCTTGTTTTGCTTCTCCTTGGCTAGACTCCAACAACGATTTGGTCTCTTCTTCAACTACTTCAGCAGGTTCGTTTAGAAACTCTTCTTGGTCTCTATCATCACCACCAGCATATGAAAAACCTATAAAGCCAAGAGATAGAAGTAAGAGTAGGATGAATTTTTTCACACTATGATTGTATATCACCTTGAGCCAAAACCCAAATTTCGTTTGATGTGTGAGGGAGAGAAACGAACCCATTAGAACTACTAATTTTATAGTTGATTATGCTCAATGGACTCTAGTGGAGTTAGAACAAATATAAGTATACTCTAGGCTTTGGTTTTGCCTAGTAAAGTGATTGCTTCAGCAATGAGAAAATTATTGCTGACGAATGTTTAAAAATTCTTTAAACCATATTGCGCTTCGCTTAGGTATTCTTTTCTGAGTTACATAATCAACATGGACGATACCGAAACGCATCTTGTATCCCTCAGACCATTCAAAATTATCCATCAAGCTCCAAGCAAAATACCCTCTAATATCTACTCCTTTTCGGATTGCTTGATCAACAGAGGATAAGTGGTTCTGGTAATAGCGACAGCGCTGCTCATCTTCCACAGCGCCATTGATAACTTGGTCATTAACGGCAGCGCCGTTTTCAGTGATATAGATAGGAGGAAGTTGGTAGATTGTGTGAAGATCTGTCAGTAATTTCAACAACCCGGCTGGATAAACCTCCCAGCCAATCTGGGTGCGCTCAACATCACTCAAATGAACTTGTTTATGGTTTGGATATTGGCCGTCCTGGTCAACAACGCTTCTGGAATAGTAATTAACCCCTAAAAAGTCAATTTTGGCGTTAATAATATTCATATCACCTTCTTCTATGGTTGGCATCAAATTAATATAGTGCTGATAGACAGTCTCGGGATATTTACCCTTCATAATCGGCTTAATGTACCAATGATTGTATTCATCAGCAAAATTAGCGACATCTCTGGCAGAATCTTTGGCTGGATAGGCAGGGGTAAAGTTAAGTACAATGCCATGCTTGGAGTTAACCGCATTTTTTCTCAGTATAGGAATAGCAAGGCCATGGGCTAGTAGTAAATTATGGGAAGCCTGAAAAGCCGATCTATCGTCTTTAATTCCTGGGGCATGCTTGCCGTCTCTGTAGCCATGAAAGGCGCTACACCATGGCTCGTTCAAGGTAGCATAAAAATCAATTCTGTCGCCAAAATATGAACTTACAGCATCGACATATTCGGCGTATTTGTAAGCAGTTTCCCGATTCAGCCAGCCACCCGCATCGTCTAGATACTGAGGCAAGTCCCAATGATAGAGCGTAGCCATGATGGTTAAACTTCTCTCTTCCAGCGCACTAATAACCCGGTCATAAAAATTCAGACCTTTTTGATTAATGCTACCGTCAGGTCTGATAATGCGGGGCCACGCTATTGAAAGGCGATAGGCATCCATATTCAAATCTGCAATCAAGTTCACATCATCCTGGTATAGATGGTAATGATCGCAGGCGACATCCCCGTTATGTTGTTTGTAGACTTTGCCAGGCTTGGCGCAGAAAGTATCCCATATTGATGGACAACGCTCATCGACATTTGCTCCACCTTCAATTTGATAGGATGCGGTAGCTACTCCAAAAAGAAATTTCGGGTCATATAATTTTGAATCTTTTGGAAATTTATACATCATTGAAACTTTTATGGAATATGATACTAAAGCATACTTAGCCCATTATGGAATAGATGTACATTACTCGGGTCAGCACTAAGCTTAACTAGCTGATTGCGCAACGACTGATGAGTGCCAGGAATTTTGGCAGTAAGGTTTTCATCTTGCATAGCTTTCTTTACATACAACAAAGTGTATTCACCTAGAGCTTCGGTTATTTCAACCTCCGCTTTAACTATATGATCTTCTTCGGTCAATTTTAAGTGCTCAGGTCTAATACCAACATTAACTTGTTTTCCCATGTCTTTAGAGCTTGTAGCAACACTGGATACCGCCACACATTCATTATTCAGACTGACTGTAGTTTGCTTTCCTGTTTTTACAATTGTTCCTGGTAACAGATTCATTGCAGGAGAGCCAATAAACTGTGCAACAAATTCATTCTCTGGACTGTTATAAAGGTCTAATGGAGTTCCCACCTGTGCCACAGTATTATTTGCCAAAACAACAATTCGAGTGGCAAGGGTCATAGCTTCTACCTGGTCATGGGTTACATAGATCATAGTACGCTCTGGCATTGATTCTTTTAAACGTGCAATCTCGATACGAGTCTTAACACGCAATGCTGCGTCTAGATTAGACAAAGGTTCGTCAAACAAAAAAACTTTAGGATTTCGCACAATAGCACGCCCTATGGCAACTCGTTGACGCTGACCGCCGGAGAGTTCTTTTGGTAACCGGTCAAGATAGGCATCAAGTTTTAGGGCTTTTGATGCTTTATCAACTGCAGCATCAATCTCTGGCTGTTTGTATTTAGCAATCTTGAGAGCAAAGGACATATTGTCGCGAACGGTAAGATGCGGATATAGGGCGTAACTTTGAAACACCATGGCTACGCCGCGCTTAGAAGCTGGTATATCGTTCATGCGCTCTCCATCAATTTCTAGAATACCACCAGTTATATGTTCAAGACCCGCTATCATGCGGAGCAAGGTGGACTTACCACAACCAGAAGGACCCACAAACACAACAAGCTCTCCAGAATCAATATTTAAACTGACGTCCTTTAGAACTTTGATGCCGTTTTTGTAAGATTTTTCTATGTTACTGAGGGTTAATTGGGTCATATAAGCAAGATTAGTTATTAGTATTTTTTAGTGCAAAACAAAATTGCCAAGGGCCAAGTTTATTGTTTTCAATAGGGTTGATACATAGTTTACCCATGTTCTGATTGATGTTCTGCCAACTGCCTCCAGGTAGAGAAAATTCCAAAACTTCATCTGACAAATTGAAAGCACAATACAGGCAACATGAATCATCCTCTCGAATAAAACTTAGAAGTTCTCCTTGAGCATCCATAGATATTTGTTTTCCGCTCTGTAGTACTGGAAACGACTTACGCAAAGCGATAGCTTTGCGAAAGAACTTTAGAATAGAGTCTTCATCAGATTCTTGTATGTCTACAGCCTGTTGAGACTGTTCAGTACATACTGGAAGCCAGGTTTTTTCTGTACTAAAGCCTGCATTTACTGCATTAGCTTGCCACACCATAGGGGTGCGACATCCATCACGACCTTTGTATTCAGGCCAGAATTCAATTCCATATGGGTCTCTCAAGTCTTCAAAATCCAATTCTGATTCCATTAATCCTAATTCTTCGCCCTGGTATATACAGACACTTCCGCGGATGGTGTGCAGCAACATTGCGTAAGTGTATCTAGATAGAGTGTTAAGATTCCAGCGAGAAGGCATTCGCTCCACATCGTGGTTGGAAAAAGCCCAACATGGCCAACCATTGGGTGCCTCTCTATCTATTTTATCAAATACTGCCTTCACCGACTGCGCAGTCGCAGGACTATTTCCCAGTAACTCGAAGGAATAGCACATATGCATGCGCTTATCGCCGAAGGTGTATTCACCCAATAATTGCATACCTCTCTGGGCATCGCCAATCTCCCCCAGACAGGCAAAACCTTCATACCGATCTGTAAGGCTTCGAATACGCTCCAAAAATGCTATGTTTTCAGGTTGACTCTTAGAATATAAATGATTCTGCCAATTATATGGATTCACTTGCGTTGCTATACTGTGATTTCTTTCCTGCTCTGGTAGGGGAGGATTGTCACGCAATAGCTTGTCATGCATGAAAAAATTAATAGTATCAAATCGGAAACCATCCACACCTTTATCCAACCAAAAACGTGCCACATCCAATAAAGCGTCTTGCACTTCCAGGTTGTGTAGGTTTAAGTCAGGTTGATTACTGAGAAAGTTATGCAAGTAATATTGCTCTCTTTGGCTATTCCATTGCCAGGAAGATCCGCCAAATATTGACAGCCAGTTATTGGGTGGTGTGCCATCTGGTTTAGCGTCAGCCCACACATACCAATCATTTTTTGGGTTAGTATGATCAGTGCGGCTTTCTTTAAACCACGCATGTTGGTCGGATGTATGAGATAGCACTAAATCGATCATAATACGTAAACCAAGATTGTGGGCTTCAGTCAACAAAGCATCAAAATCTTCCATAGTCCCGAATATGGGGTCAATTTCACGATAGTCACCGACATCATAACCAAAGTCCTTCATCGGCGATTTAAAGAAAGGTGATATCCAGACAGCGTCAACACCAAGTGATGCTATATATGGTAAGCGTTGAGTAATGCCAGTTAAATCTCCAACTCCATCCTCATTGCTATCCTGGTAACTACGTGGATATACTTGATAGATAACCCCTCCTTTCCACCAATTATCATTGACTATTGAATTCGTTGTCTCTGTATTTATTTTTGACTGATTAGGCATGACATTTATTTAATAGCTCCAGTTAATAGACCACGAACAAGATATTTCTGTAAAGCAAAAAACACTATCAAAGGAACAACAATTGAAACAAATGCCGAGGTTGCCAAAATTTCCCAGTTGCCACCTCTGCTTCCCAATAACTCCACTAGCTTAGAAGTCATAACCTCGGTTTGACCAGAAGAGTCAATCAAGAAGACTTTAGCTACAAGCAGATCATTCCAAGTCCATAGGAACTGAAAAATAGAAAAAGCAGCGAGAGCGGGGAAGCTTAAAGGGAGAATAAGTTTCATGAATATTTTAAAATCAGATGCTCCATCAATTCGAGCATTCTCAATAATATCCTTGGGCAGTCCAATCATGTAGTTGCGCAGAAGGTAAATAGCTAATGGTAGTCCAAATCCAGTGTGGGCTAACCACACACCAAGAAAGCCTTTTCCAATACCAATGTGCATGTGCAACTTCAACAACGGAATCAAGGCCATTTGTAAAGGCACTACCAACAAACCAACAACAAATGCCACTAATAGAGCGCGACCTGGAAATTGCATCCAAGCTAAGGCATAAGCCGCAAAGGCTGCTATCAGGATTGGAATAATGGTTGCTGGTATTGCCACAATTAAGGTGCTTAGAAAAGCCTTTCCCATACCATCAACATTTTTAGGATCAAACAAAACATTACGGTAGTTATCCAGGGTAAATTCTGGAGCCATGGGTGCTGTTACAAATACTCTGATGCCACGACTGCCTGTAAACGGATTTTCATTTATCATGCGATAATGGCCATCCTCTCTTAGGGTAATTTCACCACCCTTAGTTAATTTAGCTGTTTCGCCAGGAATATAACCGTCTATTGCACGCGATGAAACCCCCCAAACGCTAATGGTCATTTCTTTTTCAGAGCTAAATAGCATTCCTTCGATGACATACTTGCCATCAATAATCTTCTGAGTTTGTGGATTAGCAGTACGAACAATTATATTCTGTTCGTTAGAATTAAAGCCTTTCCACCAGCCACTAGTCGATATTTGATCAGCTGTACGGAAAGACGAAACTAACAATCCTATGGTAGGAATTAACCATAAAATAACCAGTACAGTTACCGAAATATTAACAGCCCAGCTAAGTGATGATTTTTTTCCAACTATATTGTCCATGCTTGCTCCTTTATTGAATCTCTTTACGAGCATTCTTAACATTCCAAACCAGTATCGGGGTAACAAGTAGCATAAGCACTATTGCGGATGCAGAGCCAACCCCCCAATCATTACCACGAAAGAATTTGTCGAACATGTAGTTAGCCAGAACCTGTGTACCCCAATGACCATTGGTCATTGCATAAACAATATCAAAGACCTTCAATACGACAATAGTAATTGTGGTCCAGACTACCAGTATGGTGCCTTTTATCTGTGGTACTTTTATTCGAAAGAAAAGCTGCCAAGGGTTGGATCCATCTATGATTGCTGCTTCAATTGTTTCTTCTGGAATACTTCGTAAAGCAGCTGCAAGAATCACCATAGCAAATCCGGTTTGGATCCAAATCAAAACTATCATCAAAAACAAGTTATTCCATAATGACATGGTAATCCATGTTTGAGGTGCATCACCACCAAAAAATAGATATAGTGCATTTATCAGACCAATTTGATCTTGGTCAACGGGTCGAGCATCATAAACTAGTTTCCAAATAACCGAAGCCCCTACAAAAGAAATAGCCATAGGCATAAAAATTATCGATTTGGCTACGTTTCCCCAACCTATTCGATCTGTTAGATGGGCTGCTAACAAGCCAAATCCAGTGGAAATTGCCGGTACAATCACTAGCCATGACATATTATTGCGAAACGCTTCCCAGAACTTTTGGTCATTAAACATCTGCGTATAGTTAGCCAAGCCAACCCACTCATCTCCATAAGCATGGCGCTCGGTTAGGGATAAACGTAAAGTCTCCAATACTGGATACGCAAGGTATAACAAAAGAACAAACAATGCAGGAAACAAGAATAACCATGGCCGTATCTGGTTGGCCAAACTTATATTGCGATTAATGTTCCTGCCATGGGCAGGTAAAAATATATTATCCAAAAACCAATTAGACAGGTAGTAGTAGCCTAAGCAAAAAACCACTGAGGCGCTGATCATCAATAATCCTTGAATGATAGGTTGCATAACTAATACCTAAATAATATAACAATAAGAAGGAGGAACAACCCCGGACATTTTAGACTGTCCGGGGTTTAAAGTTAACACTATATTTACTTTAAAAAATAGCCTATACAAGGAGAAAAGACATAGTGCTATATAAGCAACAGTGCTATTTAGTTGTTACTTTAATGCATCCCACGATGCTTGAATTGCATCAGCTACTGACTGAGCAGACGCGCCGTCAGCATAATCAACCATACCAGTCCAGAAAGATCCAGCGCCAACGCCACCAGGCATCAGGTCAGAGCCATCGAAACGGAATGTTGTGGCACCTAAAAGAATGTCATTCATCTTCTTCAGGGTAGGATCAGAGAATACAGAAGTATCCACACCCTTATGAGGAGTCAGGAATCCTTTACGCGCCATCCAGATTTCATGTGCTTCAACAGACTGTAGATATTCAATTAACGAATGCGCTTCAGGCGAATCGTTAGTAATAGCAAACAGAGTTCCGGCACCTAACACTGGTGAGCCCAGGTTACTACTTGCATAAGCAGGGAAGTAGAAGAAATCTGCATCTTCACCCACAGTGGTTCCTTCAGGGAAGAAAACCGGGATAAAGGAAGCTTGGCGGTGCATGTAGCACTGCGGTGGTGAACTAAACAAACCTTTAGGGCTATCACGGAAGTCAGTAGTAGAAACCGCACCGGAGCCACCAGCAACATACGCTTCGTTACGTGCAAAAGCACCAAACT
The DNA here is from genome assembly GCA_963989885.1 of uncultured Gammaproteobacteria bacterium. Classification (GTDB taxonomy): domain Bacteria; phylum Pseudomonadota; class Gammaproteobacteria; order PS1; family Pseudothioglobaceae; genus Pseudothioglobus. Next base: position 9,703 of record CAXDLF010000019.1, on the reverse strand, counting down.
GCTCAATCGCTGCAACAACACGAGGGTCATTGAACTTCATTTCGTTAGAGACCCAATCATCATATATAGCTGGTGATTGTGTTCGTAACATCATATCTTCTACCCAGTCAGTAGCCGGCCAGCCAGTTGCGCCACCAGATCCCAAACCGATACACCATGGTGTACTACCGTCTGCCACTATCTGATCATTGAGGGCTTTAAGCTCTTCCATACTGCTAGGCACTGCATAACCAGCATCTTCAAAGTTTTCTGGACTGTACCAGACTAAAGACTTTACATCTATCTTGTAGAAAAAGCCATACAAATTATCTTTACCATCTGGGTCTGCATATGTGCCAAGATCTACCCAAGATTGACCAGCGGCATAATTGTCTCTAACCCAATCACCAGTACCAGAAGCTAAAGGTGTTAAAAAACCTAATTTAGCAAAATCAGCAGCCAGACCTGGTTGTGGAAACACTGACACATTAGCAGCAGAGCCAGCTTCTGCATCAATTCGAACTTGTTGCTCAAAGCTGTCAGAACCTACATACGAATATGTATTCCCTGTGGCATTCGCATATCCATCAAGGACTGCCTCTACGTTCTCCTGATCTCCACCAAGCCATGGTCCAAATACGGATACGTTGCCGGCGAGTGAAGTGGAAGCTGCAAAAAATGCAGCAGTCACACACGCCAGTGAATTAATTTTTTTCATATTTAACTCTCCATTAATAAAATATAAAAACCCTTTATGAAAAAAACTAAAGGATTGTTCTATTGTTGTAAAAAATACTTCTTTAGCTCCTTAACTAATAAAAAATTTGGAAGCGTTACCAATTATATACATAAATAATATAACTTGTCAACGGTTAATTATAAGATAAATAAAAAAATAAAAGAAAAGGTCTGTAAACCCTTTTAATATGGTAAAAATACGGAATTTAAGAGTTTTAAAAGTAATTATAGATGGCAACAATAATAGATGTAGCAAAATTAGCTGGAGTAGGAATTGGAAGTGTTTCCAGAGTTATTAATGGTAAAGACTCTGTATCAGACAAAACTAGATTAAAAGTAAACAAAGCTATTAAAACTTTGAATTACAAACCAAACCAGTCTGCACGTTCTTTAGTATCAAAAAAATTTAATACTATTGGAATTTGGGGCACTGAATTAGCAGGAACTTTTAATAGTCAAACTCTCCGAGTTATTGACCACGAACTTATCACTCATCAAAAACACTGCCTTGTAACTAACGGTGACATCAGTAATTCAGAAAATCCTAATTTAGCAATTGACTCTGTTAATGACTTAATTAGTAAGGGATGTGATGGGATTATATTTTGGGGTACCGACGTCACACATTTTGATATTGCTTATATCGAAAAATATTTCCCAAACATTGTGTTACTAAACAATCGGATTGAAAAGTTTGACCATAAATGTTTTTATTTTAACCATTACAAAGCAGGATATATTGCCGGTCAGTACTTGGTTGATAATGGCCATAAAAGTATTGCTTGCATTACCGGTGACTTTCAAACTGAAGATGGCAGAAAAAGACATGAAGGATTTTTAGATTCAATGAAAGACAACAACATTACTGTCCCATCTGAATTTATTATTGAGGGAGACTATAGCTTTATCAAAGGGCAGGAAGGTGTAATGACGTTGTTAAAGAGAAATCTAGATTTTACCGCTCTATTCTGTGGGAACGACCAATCCGCAATGTCAGCCATAGCAACTTTAACTGGCAATGGGTTTAATGTCCCTGATGACATTTCCGTATTTGGTTATGACGATAATGACATAGCGCCTTTCACCTCTCCCCCGTTATCTACTATTCGTGTCCCATTCGATGATATGGCCTTAGCCGCAGTGAAATATTTGCTGAATACATGCTATGACCTACAATTGAGCGTTGAACATAATTTTCCTGTTGAGCTTATTGAAAGAAAGAGTGTGCGAAATCTTACTTAATAATAAAATTATTTCTGACGAGCATTTATTATAAATAAAAGTCCAAAGTTCGTTTGATGTGTGAGGGAGGTTATATTAATACTTAGGTGTAACTCACGTGTAACCTGAAGAGGATATTATCTAATTGAAAAATCTCTTGAAACCCTAATAGGAAGTGGGGCAAGAAACGGGGCTCGATATGAAATTTAGAAATTCTAAAACTGGATATCCGCATTAAAGCTAAAACTATTGCTATACTTTGAAGCCTGTCCAGAACCAAAAGGCTGCTCTCTGGTGTAACTTACAGAGCTATTCCAACCAGACTCCGTTATTAGGTCTGCGCCCAGCTTTAACTTCCAATTCTTGATTTGTTTATTAAGGTTTGCTGTATAGGTATAGAAGCTAGCATCCTCATTGTTGTAATGCATCGAGGCGGATGTCTTTGATGATGACCTAGCGTACTCAAGCTTAGCATAGGGATTAATCGTTGCATTATTAACAGTGACAGTAGAGTTGATATCCATACCAACACTTAATCCAGCATCTTTAACATATTGTTTGTTAAATGTCAGTGCAGTTGCACCGCCGCTCTCACTAAAACTATTTAAACGAGTATTGGCTAATAACACTTTACTGTAGGGTGAGACCTTCCAGTTGCCAACGTATCTAGTGTCTTCTGGTTTAAAGGTAGTTGATAGGAACAGCTGCTTAGCCTTTCTTTTGCCTAATAAAGTATCTGAGCCATCACTGCGAAGGGTATCAAACTCAAGGTGACCAACACCAAAGACATATTCTATTTTTGTGTTGTTGTTGAGTTTAATTACATTGTAGTTCGAGAGACTATAGTTGTCTGATTTAACATTGGTTGAGGCGGTTCCAATATCGGTATCATCCTGTCCAATGCTTAAGACAAATCCCATTAGCTCATCGCCATCACCCACAGGTCTGTCAATACCAAGCGAAATGGCTTGAACATCAATCTCTTTTTTAGAGGCCGTAGTCGATGCATCGGTCTTACCAATAACAATCCTGCCCTTAGTCCACACTGACCAGTCGCCAATGACTGGTTCAAAGCTAGGATTGAGTGAACCTACTAAACCCTCTCTGAGTCTTACGGCTTCATTAATGGCAATATCATTAGCTTTTGACTCAGCGTTGTCACTCACCTCATCTAAGGTAGCATTACTGCTTCCTATCAGTGAGGCGGTGGTATCAACGACATCAATATCACTCAGTGCTGCACCGGGTGAGTTGTTCATTACTTTATCAATCAGCGTATCAACAAAACTCAGCTTAATGCCTTGATATGAAGTTTGATTTGAGCCTCGCTGACGATTTAACCAATCGATTCTATCAAATGCATTGTCGATACTGAATTTTATCCATTCAGATGAGATATTACTCCAAGCTTCGATTGAGCCTATGACGTCTTTTTTATCAAGGGGGGATGGTAAATTAGTAGCAACAGTTGTGAAGTTTAGAGTTGTCGAATCAGTGATTCCTGCATAAGAGTTACTCGAGTCATCATCAAAGGCGGTAGCAGCAATGGTGATGTAATAGCCAGTTTCACCATCCAGTGTGGTTGATGGATTAATGGTAATCTCTGTGGTACCCGTTCCAGTGACTAATGAGCCTGTCACATCGATGGTCTCAACGGTTGAGTCATCGGATGACTTCTTAATGACAATATTACCACTCTCAACGTCCACAGTCTCACTAAAGGTGAGGACAATATTGGCATCTACTGCAACCCCAGTTGCCCCATCAGCAGGTGTTGAGGAAGATAGGGTTGGCGCAGTGTTGATTAATTCAAAGCCTGTAGATACTGTATATTCGTCAATAGTATTATCATCATTACCTGAAACAAACAATTTAGTTCCATCGTTATTAAAAACTATTGCTTCAGCACCTGTATCAAAAGAAGGAAGACTAATACTATCATTATAAGTGTTAGTAGAAAGATCCCAAGCCGTGCTTAAAGAGAAATCATAGATTTCATCATTTTGTTGACCATGATAAAACATACTTGTTCCATCATCATTAAATGTTACTCCTCTAGCATGGATGTCATAACCAGATACGTCCATAGTATCAGTGTGAGAAGAAGTAGAAACATCAAAACCTGTACTTAAAGTATATTCTTCAATAGTATTGCCTACAGCACCCGAAATAAACATCTTTGTTCCATCTGTGCTAAATGCTAATCCCCTTGGCTGTATGTCTTGCTTTGAAACATCAAAACTGTCAACAAAAGATGCTGTGGAAACGTCCCAACCTGTGCTTAATGTATATTCGTTAACATCATCTCCCGCATAGCCAGATACAAACATTTTTGTTCCGTCTGTGTTAAAGGCTAAACCGTGTGGATATCCTTCTTGAGAACTAACACTAAAAGCATCTGTATAAGAAGCAGTAGAAACGTCCCAAGCAGTGCTCATACTGTATTCACCAACATCTCCACCTTGATAGCCTACAACAAAGAATTTAGTTCCATCACTGCTAAAGGCTAATTCTCTTGGACCTGTTTCTTGAGAAGAAACATTGTAACTATCAACAAATGACACGCCAGCAAATGCTGAGCAACTCGTGAATAGGAGTAGGAGTGTCAGTAGTTTTTTCAAAAACGCCTCTGTATTAAAAAGTGCGAACTTTATACTAGAATTATAATTTCAAATCCTTTCTGATGTGTGAGGGAGAGTTAATTAATGTATAGCCGAGAGGAATGAGCCTCCCCCTGGGGGGTCAAAGTCTAAATAAATATGCGAAGGAGGGTTGGTAATTTGATAGTAAATAACTAATCTAAATGTGAGTACTATTGTGAGTACAAATTATAATACTATATAATTATTATAGAAATATCAATGACTTAAATAGATACATCGGATACAGGTCAGGGAGCCAAATTGAATAATCAAGACATCTTAGGATGTCTTTTTTATGCCTTAAATCTAACTCATTCCTATTACTATAACGACAGAAGTTATAACAACAATCAAGCTGAAAAATATTGATTGAAAGACGGTCGAGTGACTAAGAGTTTCTTTTATTTCAATCTCTATAATCTTGCTTTTTTGAAACTTTCTAATCCTTCTACTTAAAACAAAACCGTAAATGATCATTATTAAAAGCAACAATAAGGATACTAATGGTGCATACGCAAGTAACATGTTATAAGCACCATGAAAGAAAACTGGTATTAAGAGTGCGAGAATCAGCTTACCGTGATTCCGATGAACAAATAATACATTGCTAAGCAAAAAGCCCATGATAACTCCATTAACTGCGTGCATAATCGTTGGCAAAACCCTTATTGCCGCCATACTTTGCCAGGTAGTATCATAATCTACGTGACCTAGGACATATTCTACATTTTCAAATGCAGCATAACCTAAGGAAACAGCAACTCCATAAACGATCGCATCCATTTGTTCATTGAACTCTGTTCGCCTGGAGCAAAAATAAACAAGGATTAAATATTTATACAGTTCTTCATGAAAGGCTGCTCGCAACACATAAGTATAGAAATCTTTAGCGAAGTAAGAAGCGTATAAACCGTCTCCATACGAATCAAGAAAAATATTCCCTATGACAATTGGTATTACGCTGAGAATACCCAGTACAAAAGTGTAAAAAACAATACGTGGCGGCTCTCTGAAACGATCTCGAAAGTAAAAAAAAACTAAAATTAATATTGCCGGCGATGTCGCCCAAAATATCATTGGTATCATATTGAACAGTATATAACTATAAAGGATGAAAGTCTAAATTCCGTTTGATGTGTGAGGTATCATTCTTTTAGAATGATAATTTAATTAATAGGGAGGTAAATTGTGACAGATTCAATAAAATATATATTAGAAGAAAATAAACTACCTAAAACTTGGTATAACATAAATGCTGATTTACCGAGTCCACCACCACCACCATTACATCCAGGTACAAAACAACCTGCTGGGCCAGATGATTTTGCGCCTTTATTCCCTATGGGTTTAATTATGCAGGAAGTTTCAACAGAAAGAGAAATAGAGATTCCTGAACCTGTAAGGGAAATTTACAAACAATGGAGACCTTCTCCTTTATATAGGGCAAGAAGATTAGAAAAATATTTGGATACTCCAGCAAAAATTTATTACAAATATGAAGGTGTAAGTCCTACAGGAAGTCACAAGCCTAACACTGCTGTAGCTCAAGCGTTTTATAATAAAGAAGAGGGTGTAAAAAAAATATATACTGAAACTGGAGCTGGTCAATGGGGAAGCTCTTTGGCATTTGCTGGTCAAATGTTTGATATTGATATTGAAGTTTTTATGGTCAAAGTTAGCTTTGACCAAAAACCATATAGAAAATTAATGATGCAATCATTTGGCGCAAAATGTCATTCAAGTCCATCTTCTATAACTGATTTTGGAAAAAAACTTTTAGATGAAAATCCAAATAACCCTGGCAGTCTTGGAATAGCAATTTCAGATGCCATTGAATCTGTTGTGAAAAGCGGAGGTAATGCTAAGTATTCATTGGGAAGTGTTTTAGGCCATGTACTAATGCATCAAACTATCAATGGAAATGAAGCTATTTTACAAATGGAACAAGCAGGTGACTATCCTGATATTATTGTAGGTTGTACTGGAGGTGGAAGCAACTTATCAGGCCTCATGTTTCCATTTTTAGGTCAGCAACTCCGAGGAGGTCAAAAAATTGATATTATTGGTTGTGAACCATTATCATGTCCTTCTTTCACTAAAGGGAAATATGCTTATGACCATGGAGATATGGCAAGGATGACCCCATTGATTAAAATGCATACTTTGGGTTCTGATTTCTTACCACCATCAAATCATTCTGGAGGATTAAGATATCATGGGATGTCATACCACTTAAGTCATTTATTTGAACTAGGATTAATGAGAGCAAAAGCTTATGGTCAAAAAGAGTGCCTTGAAGCAGGAGTTACTTTCGGAAACCAAGAAGGTATTATTCCTGCCCCTGAAGCTAACCATGCAGTAAAAGGAGTTATTGATGCAGCTCTTGATTGTAAAGAAAAAGGTGAATCTAAAACTATTCTATTTAATCTTTGTGGACATGGACATTTTGATATGACAGCTTATCAAGCTTATTTTGATAATAAACTTGCTGATGATGTTTTTGATGAAGAAAGGGTCAATAAAGCCCTAGCTAATTTACCAAATGTTGAATAGGAACTAAAGTCCAAATTTCATTTGATGTGTGAGGGAGGATATATTAATACATATCCACGGAGCAGCCAAAAACAGCTTTAGTCGGCTTGCTCGGTTATCCTGAGTGAACAGCAACCCTTCTCTCCGGGCTCCCAAGTTCGAATGTCCAACTGGAAGCCAGCCTCATCCATCGTTCCCACATCCATAGCCGACGCGCAATGGAGTAATAGGCCCAACTCGCGGTCTGTAACTCCCGCACTCTGCCAAGCTTCCTTCAGAGGGCACTTACGCATCTTGAGCTCTAGCCCATCCGCGTCGCACCGAACCTCCTGGGGTTCGAACATCTTGCCACCGTCAGGCACGTAGGCGAACGCGTCACACAAACCACGAAAGTCCCGAGGGGCATACTTTTTCAGGGTCTTTCCGAAGGCTCTCCCTCGTGTCTCAAGTGCGGCTCGAATGATGTCAATCGCTTCTTTCTCGCCGTGGCGTTCTCGGATTTCGCGGAATATGTCCAAATAGATGAGGGCACGCTCGTTATTGGCGTCATGAAGTGCACTTTGGAGATTGTACTCGGTCACTGTGAACTCTCCTTTCATTATTTTTATATCAGTATATAACTATCAAGGATAAAAGTCCAAATTCGGTTTGATGTGTGAGGGAGGGTTAATTAATGTATAGCCAAGAGCAATGAGCCTCCTCCCGGGGGTGTTAAAGTGTGAATAAATATGCGAAGGAGGGTGGATGTATAATGAATGTATGATTGTAATATTTGGATTAGCACCTAGACATAGAGTTGAAGCAAGAGGGCAATTTGTTTGTCCAAAATGTTCCATTAAAACAGAATACAACGTACAAAGTTCAAGGCAATATTTCAGATTATTTTTTATACCAATATTTCCTATGGGAAAGAATGAATCAATTGTAGAATGTCAAACATGTAAAAGTATTTATCAAACGGATGTTTTAGATAACAACAATTACTATTTGGATGGATCTCCTTTTAAACAAAATAACTAATCTATATACATTGAATTTTAGTGTAATAAAAATAATTGCTTTTATACTTGTAATATTTCCTGAATTGGCAATTCCCAACTTTAGTACTCCAACCATATACGCATCTTTTAATGACAATCTAAAATCAGAATTCACGAAAGCTGTAAAGCGAGAATTTAATGCGGCTTCAAAAAAAGCAGGTATTTCAGTAGCCGTTTATACGAAAGACAAATTGTGGCTGTATTCTCAAGGTATTGCCGACTCAACAACTGAAATGACTATCAATACTCCAATATTGATTGGCAGCACTTCAAAAACACTCGTATCTTCTCTAATCCTGATGCAAATTGAACAGGGACTATATAATATTGATAGTTCCCTCGAGTCAGTTCTGTCTGGACATCCCGATTATTCGACATTTGATAAAAATATCATAAACCCGAAAGTAACTATAGAAGAGCTGCTTTCAATGAGATCTGGTTTACCTAATTTCAACGATAATAGAAAAGGTGTAACAGGACTATTTAAAAGCTCTTCTTGGAAACCATCGCAAAATATCCAACTTAATAAATCACCATATGTCAAGCCAGGAAAATTTGACTACAACGATACTAATCTAGCGTTACTGGGATTGATAGCAGAATACCATGGTGGTAATGATCTTTATTCCTTATACAAACAAACATTTTTAGACAAGTTGGACTTAACTCTAGTTCCTTTGTCAAGTAGCATTATAGGGATGGAGCCTGCGATGCCTTATGATAACCTGCATCCTTGGGCAGAAGGATTTGGAAATGTAATTGAGACCGCACCTTTCACTTTTGAATATTGGATTAAAGGACAATCGAGAATGAGATGGGCATGTTGTTGGATGGTATCAACTCCAGCCAACTTATCACGTTGGGGCTACGAACTATACAGCAGTAAAGGTAATGCAATCCCTATATCAGTACGTAACAAATTATTAAACTCAATGAAAGGAAATAGCGTAACTTTTCAGGGAGCCAGACAGAAATATGGTTATTTCGTAACCGAAAGAATGTTAACTTTACCGTCCTCCAGAACTATAACAACGTATGGACATCCTGGAGGTGGAGGAGGTTATTCAACGTTACTAAGATACTCTCCAGAACTTGATCTTTCAATCGCTATCCTGGTTAACTCACCATTGAAATTTCAAGGCTCCTGTAAAAAATATGATCCAAAAACCTGTATAGCAGAATCAATTTTTGCAGCATATTCAAAATAATAAGGATAAAAGTCCAATTAAAATATAATTCTAATATGAAAAAACTTCTCCTATTCATACTGTTATCTCTTGGTTTGACGACTCTCTCTTATGGGAGTTATCTTGATAATTGGACTGATAATGAACTTTGTGGGTGGCTGGATAACCCACTTCCTCCAACTTATATTATTGATGAGGTTAATTTGAGAGGTCTTTATTGTGAGGCTGGTCTTGCTATCGAAATAGTTAAAACGCCAACGACCAAAGAGTCAATTCTAGAAAGCAGACTTCAACCTGTCTCTTATACACATCTGACGCTGCCGACGAAGGCTTAGGTGTAGATCTCGGTGGTCGCCGTATCATT
>CAXDLF010000018.1:0-24690 GCA_963989885.1 uncultured Gammaproteobacteria bacterium | reverse complement strand
TTCGCAACAAAAAAACCAGAATGAGTCTAGCTTGAACTTAACCCTTGCACAAGGTATTACCAAAGGTTAAAAAATGGATTTTTTGATCCAGAAAGCAGTCGAACTTGGTGTCACAAGAATTATTCCAATACAAACTGAGCGCTGTGTTGTTAGACTGAAAGCGGATAAAGCGGCTAAACGAATAGATCATTGGCAAAAAATAGCAAACCATGCTTGTGGACAATCTGGGCGCTCTATAATCGTGGATATAGCATTACCCCAAACACTTTCTGAGTTATTAAGTGAGCCCAGTCATAATAGTTTTGTGCTTCATCATCGTGCGACTCAAAAACTCCAAATGATGGAAAAACCATCAAAAGTAACGGTTCTAATTGGTCCCGAGGGTGGCTTGAGCGATAATGAAATTAATCAAGCCATTCAAGCAGGATTTCAACCTATTGTATTAGGAAAAAGGATTTTAAGAACTGAGACCGCTTCACTTGTGGCGATAGCCAATATGCAGCTTTTATGGGGTAGTTGAGGTTAATTTAAGGCTCTTAAAAAGATGTTAAATAATTTACTCAACATCGCCTAGTTCAGCACTGAGCTCGCGAGCACGATCAAAGGCTGCTCTTGTTGCACTGGCGACAATCCCTTCAAAATTTTGGTCTTGAAAGCACTCGATAGCGGCCTGCGTTGTACCATTAGGTGAAGTGACATTGGTACGAAGTGTCCTTGGATCCTTGCCGCTCTTGGTTGCCATCAGACTGGCTCCAAAAGCTGTTTGAACGCTTAATTCTTTGGCTGTTTTTTCGTCTAAACCGAGTGCCATTCCTGCTTGAGTCATGGATTGCATTAGCAAGAAAAAATAAGCAGGGCCGCTACCAGAAATTGCTGTAATGGCATCAATGAGCTTCTCTTCATTAACCCAGAAACAATCTCCGACAGATGACAGTATATTAGTTACTAAAGCCTTCTGCTCATCATTAACAGGTTCGTTTTGAAATAAGCCTGTAACGCCGTGTTGCATAAGAGCTGGTGTATTAGGCATTGTTCGAACCAGAGGATAGTTACCACCAAGCCAACGGTTGATATCATTTACTCTTATGCCAGCTACAATGGAGATGAAAAGATGGTTTGGTTTGATTTTTTCTCTCAGTCCAAGGCATACCTCTGTGAGGACTTGAGGCTTGACAGCGAATACTACGACGTCACAAACTTCTAAGAGCGAAGAGTTTTTTGTGAAAGTGGTGATATTGAGTTCTGCCTCTCTTTTGCGTAATAACTCATCATTAGGGTCGCTAACCTTAATATTTTTCGAGTCATAGCCGTTGTTCAATAGTCCGTTAATCAGCGCGTAAGCCATGTTGCCAGCTCCAATAAATCCAATGACTGTTTGGTTTTCCATATAAAATATCTCACTTGTTAAAACTTAAGTTAATTCTACCGAAATTGGTTTAAATATAGAACAATAATGAAAACATTCCAACCAAAATTAATCATGATCGACTTGGACGGAACTTTAGTCGATAGTGTCCCCGATCTTGCATATTGCATAGATGAAATGATGGTGAAACTTGGTCTGCAAAAATGGGGTGAAACCCAAGTTCGTCATTGGGTAGGTAACGGAGTTCCTAAGCTAGTAGAGAGGGCGTTGACTGGAGAACTTGAGGGACAGCCAATAAAAGAAGTCTTTGATGTAGCCTATCCAATTTTTTTAGATCTTTATAAAGATAATAATGCTCAAAGGTCTTACTTGTATGATGGCGTTCGAGAAGGCCTAGATTACTTAAAATCTCAAGGGTATCAATTGGGCTGTGTCACCAATAAATTGGAGCAATTTACTCACCCGTTGCTCAAAGTGTTAGGTATTTTTAATGATTTTAAAATAATAATTTCGGGTGATACTTTGGCCAAAAGGAAGCCGGATCCTATGCCATTGCTATATTGTGCTGAGCACTTTAATCTTAAGCCAGAAGATTGCCTCATGCTGGGTGATTCTGTTAGTGATGTTAAAGCAGCTCGGGCTGCTGGTTTTGATATTATTTGCATGTCCTACGGTTATAATCATGGCAACGATATTTCGGTTGAAAACCCTGATCTAGTAATAGATTCAATGAACCAGTTGAGTGACCATTTATAGTGAATTTTGATGACCAACATATTTGGCATCCTTATGCCAAAATTCCCAATACAGTACCTACATATTTAGTAGAATCTGCAGACAGTGTCTATCTTAATCTCGAAGGAGGTAGGCGAGTCATTGATGGTATGAGCTCATGGTGGTCGATGATTCACGGTTACAACAATCCTGCTCTTAACAAAGCAATAAAAGATCAGATTGATTGTGTTTCTCATGTGATGTTTGGGGGTTTAACTCATCAACCTGCTATTGATCTCTGTCAGCTTCTTATTCAAATAACGCCTCCAGGTCTTGACAAGGTATTTTTGGCAGATTCAGGTTCTGTTTCTGTAGAAATTTCCTTAAAAATGGCATTGCAATACTGGCACAATAAGGGTCGATTCGATAAAACACACTTCGTTACTCCTAGGGGCGGTTATCACGGCGACACTTTTGGAGCGATGAGTATTTGCGATCCAGAGAACGGAATGCACCATTTATTCCAGGGCGTATTACCTAAACATTACTTTGTCACAAAGCCGAGCATTGGAAACACGTCTGAAGCTCTTTCTGACCTTAACAAAGTATTAAATGAAAGCCACAATAAAATTGCTGCAATGGTACTTGAGCCAATTGTGCAAGGAGCAGGTGGTATGAATATTTATGAGTCAGAATATCTTAGAAAGGCTAGGTCACTCTGTGATGCCTTTGATGTACTCTTAATTGTGGATGAAATTGCCACAGGTTTTGGTCGGACAGGAAAATTGTTTGCGTGTGAGCACGCTCATATTTCACCAGACATACTTTGCCTAGGTAAGGCTTTAACTGGTGGTTATATGAGCATGGCAGCAACACTCTCAACTGCCGAAGTCGCTGAAACTGTTGGTGTGCTTATGCACGGTCCAACCTTTATGGGCAACCCTTTGTCTTGTTCGGTTGCAAATAAAAGTATTGAGTTGCTGCTGAGTAGTGAATGGGAAAACAAGATATTACAAATAGAAAACATACTGAAGTCTGAATTATTGCCATTACACAAACAAAAATCGGTGTCGGATGTTCGAGTGATCGGTGCTATAGGTGTGATTGAATTTGAAAGTCCGCTTGATATGAAGTTAGTTCAGGAAAATTTGATTGAAAATGGGGTTTGGTTGAGGCCATACGGTAAATTGCTCTATACCATGCCACCTTATGTTATAAATGACATAGAATTATTGACTATCACCAAGGCAATGACTGCAATCGCCTATAGTTCTTAATCTCCGCATTCTCAAAATATACGCAAAAACTTTTTCAAGGGCTAAGGTTAATTTAAGTAAATCTAATTTAATCTACAGGGTCAACATCTAAAAACCATCGAACCGACGAGTTAACTTTTATTGTTTCCAAGTGTTTATAAAAAGTTTTAATGACTCGGTGAAGTTGATTTCTATTTTTTGATTGCAAGTAAAGATTAAAGTAGTAGTAATTGGCTTTTTTTTCAATAACGGCGGGAACAGGTCCCCAAATTTCAACGGAATCAATATCGATATTATTAAGCAGTTCTGCAACTTCATTTAAGAATTTTTCTGCGTTATTTTTGTTTTTAGAGTTAGCACAAATTAAAGCCTGGTGTGAATAAGGAGGTAACTCAGTCTTTTCACGCTCTTTTAATAATGTACTGGCGTATTTTGTGTACTGTGAATATCTAATAAAGTTGAATATTTTGTGATTTGGGTAGCGAGTTTGAATCGATACTTCGCCTTGATAATCACTTCTACCAGCTCTACCAGAAACTTGAATTAAGAGTTGTGCTAAATGTTCCGTAGCTCTGAAATCCAGAGATAATAATCCAACATCTACGTCCAGAATGCCCACAAATGACAAGTTTGAAAAATCATGGCCTTTGGATAGCATTTGAGTGCCAACTATGATGCACGGTTTACCTGAATTGATTTTTTCTAAGTGAGTTGCAAAAGCTCTTTTTCTTCGCGTAGTATCTCTATCAATTCTAATAATAGTTGTATCGGGGAAGTAAGACTCAAGGTTTTCCTCCAATCTTTCTGTCCCATAACCTAAGACTCTTAGAGTTTTTTGATGGCAGGAAGGGCAAGTGGATTCCGGCATTTTTTCAACGCCACAATGATGGCACTTCAGACGATTAATCTGACGATGATAGATAAGAGCAGAGTCGCAACGATCACATTCTGCTTTCCAATCACAATCTGTACAGTAAAATACGGGAGCATAACCACGACGATTGATAAACAACATAACTTGTTTATTGTCTTCAAGGTAATGTTTCATCTTTGCAACTAAAGGTACTGATAACGCTTCTGCTGTCTGATTCCGCATGTCAATTAAATTAACTTTTGGCATTATCGCCTGACCAGGACGAGAACTCAAAACAAGCCGAGTAAGTTTCCTATCGACCACATTTTTCAAGGTTTCTAGTGATGGTGTGGCAGTGCCTAAAATTAAGGGAATGTTTGCTAGCTTTGCACGCATAAAGCTGAGATCTCGTGCAGAATAGCGAAAGCTGGATTGTTGTTTGAAAGAACCATCATGTTCCTCATCAACAACCACTAATCCAAGGTTTGGCATGGGAGTAAAAATTGCCGAACGTGTACCAAGAACGACTCCAGCCTCTCCATTTTTTGCCATTAGATAAGCGTCCAATTTTTGTGTTTCGTTTAATTGCGAGTGGACTGCAACGACCTTAGCTGTAACTCTCTCCTCAAAGCGAGCAATCATTTGCGGTGTTAGTCCAATTTCAGGAACTAATACAAGGATCTGTCTTCCTTTCTTGAGTAGAGCTTGGGTGATGCTTAGATAGACTTCAGTTTTTCCACTACCTGTAACACCATGAAGTAAAAAACCGTGAAAATTGTTTTCTGATTTTAAAACTGATTTAATCGCTTTCTTCTGTTCAGTTGTTGCATCAAAGTTTACATGAGATAGTGTATTTTTATGTACACTTGTTTTTTTGATATCCGCTGGCTTTCCTTCTCTAAGATTTTTCGGAAGGGCGCTAGCCAAAACCTCACCGAGCGGATGGTGGTAATAGTTGGCTGACCAGAATAAAAAATCAAGTATTTCTTTTGACAGAAGGGATTTTTGGTCGAGTATTTCTTCAACTGGTCGCAGTTTTTCGAAGTCACTTTTCTGTTTATGTGACAACACAATAGCGGTTACTTTTTTTTGACCAAACGGAACTTTGACTCTTGCACCGATACTAACTTTTTGATCACACAGATAGTCAAATGTATTGTGCAAAGGAACGGGTATAGCTACTTCAATGATCGATGACAAAGTAAAATGCTTTAGGGATAAAATAACTATTTTATCAATATTCACAAGTCATGGTCGTTATTCAAAATATCATTAATGATGCAACCCTAGATCAGGAAAAACTCAAACTTACCTGCCAGCAATTTATGCAAGAGTTTGGTGTTAGTGATAGAGAGTTAGTGGTTCGTCTTGTATCTCCTAGAGAGATTCAAGATCTTAATAAAGAATATCGATCGAAAAATCAGATAACCAATGTTCTGTCTTTTGCAAGTGACATACCGCTAGAAATTGGAAAATCTATTTTAGGGGATGTGGTTATTTGTGTTGATGTGGTTCGAGAGGAGGCAGAATTAGGGGGCAAGGTTTTTTCAGATCATTTAATCCACATCGCTATTCATGGCATTCTTCACTTGTTGGGTTATGACCATGGAGATCTGCCTTCAGCAAATAAGATGGAAGGAATTGAGATTGAATTCTTGAAAAAAATTGGGATTAACAACCCTTATCAATGATTCAACCATCACCCATTTCTCCTAAATTTTCCATTGCACGTAACTTGCCATCGATATAGTACATTCTTAAATGGTCTCTTTCCCATGGCGGGATTTTCGCTTCTTGCAAAATTTTTTTCAATGACTGCGAGTGCTTTTTACCTTTTAGTTTGATGCGTTGCCCATCCTGACGAAAGCGCACCTCGAAATTAGGTAGATCTTTTAATGAGTCGTAATAACGACAAGACCTAATTGAGTTGGTTTGGTTTTCGTCAAAAAAATATAGCTCGTTATGATAGCGTCTAACCTTATAATGATGCCAGCTAACGACAGATTTTGCATCAGCCTTGGCATGAATTAGAGAAATAATTTCTTGCAAGACTTTATCAGATGGAGGGAGTAATTCGTGCTGACTAATGTAGTGACGAATAACATTAACCATTCTTCTTTTTGGCAATTTAACTAAAGGGTTGACTTGTAATTTATCCTCAATAATGAGACTGTAATTATCAATATCTAGTAAAGCCAAATCGTGCATTAATTTGAGTGCTTCAGCCTGATGTTTAGCACTTCTTGAAATATTTTTTGTGAGATTAGTAAATACTGCTGACAGTTTTGGTAAAAAATCAATCCTCAAAAGATTTCTTCTAAAGTTGATATTTTTATTACTATCATCTTCAACCCAGTCAAGATGGTTTTCTATAGCATAGTCTGTTATTTGCTGTCTTGAGATTGCCAAAAGAGGCCGATAAAGTTGTGAACCATGAATGGTTTTATTTTTCGGCATGGCGGATAAACCGGCAACGCCACTACCTCTGAATAATTGTAATAAGAGTGTTTCAGCTTGATCGTCTTGATGATGGCCTGTGCAAAGTATTTCACCATCTTTCAATTCAGAGGTTAATGAAAGATAGCGCTTTTTACGAGCAATTTCTTCGACGTTAGATACATTTTCGATGAATATATCGACACTTTTAAAATTAATATCTGCTTTCTGGCAAAGGTCTTTGCAGAAAGCTTGCCATTGATGACAATAGTCTGAAAGATTATGGTTAATGTGTATAGCTCTCACTTTGCCAGGGTAGTGTTTGCTTAAGAAATGAAGAAGGACAACCGAATCGATGCCACCACTTAGAGCAACGACAATTTTTTTGTCGATTAAAAATTCGTCTTTATTCGCTAAATCT
The DNA here is from genome assembly GCA_963989885.1 of uncultured Gammaproteobacteria bacterium. Classification (GTDB taxonomy): domain Bacteria; phylum Pseudomonadota; class Gammaproteobacteria; order PS1; family Pseudothioglobaceae; genus Pseudothioglobus. The sequence goes on along the minus strand of CAXDLF010000018.1, from coordinate 17,644 downwards.
ACCAAAGCTTAAAAGTTTTTTGTGTCTTTCTCTCAGAAGCTCTTCAATAGAAACATCTTGTAAGGACTTCAACTCTTTAATAAGAGCTTTTTTAAGGAATTTGCAAGCCTTTTCCGAGTCTCTATGAATTCCACCCAGAGGTTCGGGAATAATTTTATCAATAAGTTTGTTTCTTTTTAGATGTTTGCTGGTCATTTTAAGGGATTCTGCCGCAATATTTGCTTTAGAGGCATCTTTGTAGAGAATAGATGCACAACCTTCAGGGGAGATGACCGAATAAATGCTATATTCAAACATCATGGTTGTATCTGAAAGTCCAATTGCGAGCGCTCCACCAGAACCGCCTTCGCCAATAACGACTGCTATGATGGGTGTTTTCAATGTAGACATTTCGTATAAATTTCTTGCAATAGCCTCACTCTGGCCACGTTCCTCTGCGCCGATTCCAGGATAAGCACCAGGAGTATCAATGAAGGAAATGACTGGCAGTGAAAATTTTTCAGCCAACTTCATCAGTCTTAGTGCTTTACGATAACCTTCGGGCCTGGTCATACCAAAGTTATGAAAAATTTTTTCTTTTGTAGAGCGACCTTTTTGTTGTCCTATAAACATAAAATTGAAATCATCCATTTTAGCAATCCCGCCAACTAAAGAATGATCATTAGAAAACGCACGATCACCATGCAATTCAGTAAATTCATCAAAAATATTTTCTATGTAATCTAGTGTGTAAAGTCTTTTGGGGTGTCTTGCAAGTTGAGAAATTTGCCAATCTGTGAGCGAAGAAAATATTTTTTTTGTTAGTACCTCGCTTTTTAATTTAAGTGAGTCCATTTCTTTGGCGATATCCGCGTCATCTTTGACGCTCTCGAGGGCATCAATCTTATCTTCCAGTTCAGCAATGGGCTGTTCAAAATCAAGATAATTTAAGTTCATTTAATCATCAAAATGGTAGCGAATAATTATTTGTGATTATAGCAGATGCTATGGATATAATCTGGCAATGGACTGGTTAACACTGCTCTCACTAACCTTTGCAACTTTCGTTTATGCAATTTCACCTGGGCCAGGTTTATTTGCGGTTTTAGCAATTTCAACAAGATACGGAGCGATGCCTGCGATGTGGCTCTCATTTGGTCACACTGTTGGTGATATTATTTATGTTACCGTAGCCATGTTGGCCCTCAGTGCATTGGCTGTGATAATTAGTAATAGTATGCTATATGTCAAAATTTTCGGTGCCTCTTATTTGATATATATTGGTTATCAGCAGTGGCGTTCAAAAGGCGTAAGTTTTGAACAATCGAATAAAAAAGAGTCAATATTGAAGTTGTTATTAGCGGGATTTATTGTTGGCGTAACTAACCCAAAAACCATTATTTTCTATTTATCATTTCTTCCGATTTTTGTTGATCTTAATAATTTAACAATTGCAACTGAGGTGCAGATAATTGGTGTTATAGGGTTTACTGTTTTCTTTGTACTGAGTTTAGCCAATGTTTTGGGTCTTAAACTTCGAAAACATATTGAAAATCCAGCAGTCATTAAGCGGGTCAACGAAGTAACCGGTATAACGATGATTTTGGTTGGTATTTTTGTAGCACTCTATTAATTAGATGGATTGAAGAATGATTTTTATTCACTAATTCATAATAACTAAGTGATAGCTTCAATGTCGCGTTCATTTAGGTCCTTCATTATTGCTGTGCGCATCTCGTCAGTAAAATCAAACCAGTCAAATATTTCATTCATGTGTCTTTTGCAGCCAACACAGTAGTTATTATGATTATATTTACAGATACTTACACATGGACTTTTGATCTGCCTTAATTTGTTTTGCTCATTCATAGTGGGGGATTATAAATTACAATCAGTTTTCAACAGTAAAATTCATGTATTTCTTTTCTTCATTGAAGCGGCAATTAAATTAAGAGCGCAGCTTCTCATTATCTTTATCGTAAGATGCAGTCATCGATACGTGACACTTTCTAGTACCTAATGAAGTGTCAACGGTGAGTTTGGTCCCTTCCTTACAATGCTCTGGCTTAAGGTAGGCAAAGGCAATGCTGTGACCTACCCGATAACCATAAGCACCACTGGTAATAATCCCACTCAGTTTTTCGCCAAAAAAGACAGCCTCATTTCCAAAACATTCAGCAGGAACTTGGTCGTCAAATACAAGGTATGCTAGTTTTGTATTGATGCCATTATTTTTTCGTTCACGTATATTGTCTAAACCGATAAAGTCTCTACTAAGGTCAAGGAATCTTTCCATTCCTGCCTCTAGGGCAGAAATCTCTTCTGTAAACTCTGCACCATAAGCGCGGTACATTTTTTCCAATCGCATGCTATTAAAGGCCTGACCGCCAAAGTCCCGTAATCCATACTGTTCACCCATTTCCATTAGGGATTCATAGATAGAGATGAGTTGCCAGCTTGGCATATGCAGTTCCCAGCCCAATTCACCAGCGTAGGATACCCGCATCGCGAAAACAGAAGCGGAGTCAATTGTAATGTTTCTACAACTCAACCAAGAAAATCCTTTATTGCTGAGATCTTCTCGTGTACATTGTTCTAAAATTTGACGGGCATTCGGTCCAGTTAAAAGTAACCCACCCCAGCTCTCTGTAATATCTTCGATTTCAACTTCGTATCCATCAGAGTGCCACTCTAACCACTGATAATCTTTTACTTGCGAACCTATAGCACCCATCAATATAAAGTGTTCTTGGTTAATACGGCTGATGGTTTGTTCCGCCATAATGCCACCATTTGGAGCATGAAAAAGAGTCAAGCCGATTCGCCCATCTTTCGCAGGTAGTTTATTGCAGGACAGTTGATCTAAAAATTCAAAAGCATCTTTTCCAGTTACCTTAAATTTTGCAGTTCCGCTTATATCGCTAACACCACAGTAGTTTTCAACGGCAGCACACTCCAGAGCAACGGCCTCGTGAGCCTCACTATGAGCCCAGGTATGACTTTCTTTTATAATATTTTCTGTTGTAAACCAAGCGGGTTTTTCAAATCCCGTATTGACAATGTGAACTGCACCCTTCTGTGACAATACTGTATGCAGCGCACTGACTTTAATTGGTCTTCCATGTGGCCTATTTTCATTAGGTACAGCCATTGCATACATCCTTTCGTAAGACTCGATTGCGCGAGTAATACAGTATTTCTTGTCCGCCCAAAGATCAAATCGCCGAGAATCTAATGAAGCCATATTGAGTTCAGTTTGTCCATGCACCATCCATTGTGCAAGGTATTTACCAATACCGCCTTGAGCAATACCGATACTGGCACCGCATAAATTCCAAAAGTTTCTTAACCCTTTGGCTGGACCAACAAGTAGATTGTCATCTGGTGTATGGGTAATGAGTCCATTAATGACGCTGCTAATTCCAACCTCCTTGAATAAAGGCACAATCTCCATACATCTTTCTAGAAAGGGCATAAGTCGTTCTAGATCTCCTTCAAATAACTCTCTATCAAACGACCAATCTAATCCTTTTAATGCCCAGGGCTTGGATCCTCTTGTCTCATATGGGCCAATCAAAAATCCGTTACCCTCTTGACGAATATAAGAGGCGGCTATAGAGTCACGGGTGACAGGTAGTTCTTTTTTTAGTGCAGCAATATCCGGATGATTATCAGTAATCAAGTACTGATGTTGTAGGTTAACTAAGGGTACATAAGAACCAACCATTTCACCAATCTGGGGTGAGAAGCAACCGCCAGCATTAACAACATGTTGTGCGATGATATTTCCTAATTCAGTGACAACTTCATATTCACCGTTCGATAGAATATTGATATCAATGACTCGGTTAAAGTTGCTTATCTGGGCACCGGCTTTTTTACCGAGTTGTGCCAATTGCGTTACAACAGTAGTCGGGTCAACATGGCCATCGTTAGGCGTATATAAGATGTTACGTGCATTATCAAATCTCATCATCGGATTGATGGTTGAAGCTTCATCCTTCGAGACAAAATACATTTCACATCCGATATGGTTTGCTTTACTTATAACGTGACGAAACCATTGCTCCTCAACTTCGGTATGTCCCACCCTTAAAGAACCAGTTTTGTGAAATGATGATGGAAGTCCAGTTTTTTCTGGAAGAATTTGATCGTAAAGCTTTATCGTATATTCATGAATATGAGAAAGTGTGTGGTTGCCATTAAAATTTGGACATAGACCTGCTGCGTGCCATGTTGAACCACTCGTAAGCTCTCCTTTTTCAACTAACACAATATCAGTCCAGCCCTCTTGCGTTAGATGGTACATAAGGTTAACACCTAGAGAGCCACCACCAATAATTACTACTTGAGCATGTGTTTTCATATTAGCTGTATTTATAGTGGTTTTCGTCCAATAGCTTTACGGGTTAACTGAATGTCAAATTTTTCACGCAACACCTTGTCAATTCGGTCACTAATATGATTTGGGAAGTACTCTGACAGTATTTCTTTCTTTTCTTTGATTGCTTTTTCCAATATAACAGGTTTACCCATATCAGCCCAGTCATTGGGGCTTTCTCTATCACTGAGTTCTGGATAGATATATTCACTTTGCATGACATTAAGGGTTTGTTCAGCGCCTAAATAATGGGCTTTATTATTCAAACAAACATCTTCAATAATATCAAAACAAAGGGACTCCTCACTCTCATCACTGAAACCCTTGGTCATTCTTAAGGAGGCGCCTAGTAAATCATTGTCTAGTAATAAACTTTCAGGGCATGTGCCTAAAAGACTTGCATACATTCCTGCCGATTCATAAATAATGTTGGCACCAGCTATAGCAGTCACCACATGTGTTGAGGCGCGTTCTGAACCTGCCTGAAAGTCTGGGAATTTTGAATCCGTCATACCTGCCGCCGTACCTGTTGGCAGGTCAAAATAGTTACCCATTTGTGCGCAAGCTGCTGATATCAAACCTTGTTCGGGCGAACCTCCACACATGGCACCGGTACGTAAATCGGATACAAATGGCCAAGTACCAAGAATTGCAGGTGCGCCAGGTTCGATTGCATTAACGTAGACCAAACCGCCAAGACACTCGGCCCAGGCTTGCGATACCACGCCAGGTAAAAGTGCTGGAGCCGTTGCCCCAGCTTGGGCAGCAGACAGAAGTAGGATGGGCATGCCGCCTTCAACACCGACACGCAAGCACTCCAAAGACTCTTCCGCAAATTTCATTGGTGGTACAACAAAACAGTTACTCATACTAACAAAAGGACGCTGACGCCATTTATCCTCACCACCAGCAATGATATGAAGCATCTCAAGACCATCAGTGACATGAGGTGACTCGGTAAAACTCACACCAATGTGTTTTTGCGTACCCATCACCGTGCAATAAACTGCGTTTTGATCCATCACTCGTGGGTCTTCTATATCTCGCAGCACGCAGGTTCTTTGAAACATATGGATATGCTCGCATTTATTTGCAATTCTGGCCATATCATAAAGATCTTGGCTGAACGATTCCCTATATTCATTGTTCTCAGGGTCGGCAATCAGGACTGCAGCACCCGCAGTAGAGAAATGAACTTTTGATTTACTCAAATCTAAATCATATTGAGGAGACTGGCCGTGAAGGGTCAAACTATGTTGCGCTAATTTCATAGCCTTTTTAACCACTTCTTTTGGCATTCTCAGCCTGCCATCATCACCCATGATTGCACCAAACGCAACACAGGTTTCAATACAATGTGGAGTTGCGTCAGCAAAACCAATCTCTTCAAGGATGCGGTAAACATTAACTTCAATTGCTCGGACTTGCTTATCACTCAGTGGTTTGTACCTACCACCAATCTCACCAGGCTTAACAGGCTTCTCTTCTTCAGTTAATGGGGCGCTTCTTAAGGCAATCCTTGCCTCTCTTCCTCCCGATTTTCTTCTGGTCATCTGATTAATCCGAGTTGAGTTCTGTTTGAGGCATTTTGATACGAAATTTAATCGCTGTCAATCATTTTTTTTAACTTAATTATTGCATTATTCTATAACATATATTGTTGAAATATCTTAAGCATGGGCAACAATGGTTAGTAATGAATTATTGACTGATTACAGCGACCTACGTCAAGCTGTTAGAAATGCGCGTGTGCTAAAGGAGCAAAAGGCATTATCAAATTTAATCAATTTAGATAAGACTAGTGTCGAACAAAGAACAGTAATTAGTCAGAAAACATCTGATTTGATTACAAAATTACGCCAAACTAAAAAACCCGATTTGTTATCTCAGTTTATTGCTGAATACAATTTAAATTCCGAAGAGGGACTCTCATTGATGACTTTAGCTGAGTCTTTTTTACGAGTTCCTGACAACAAAACTAGAGACAAGCTTTTTTCAGATAAGATTTCAAATAAGCCCTGGGCAAAACACTTGCAGGGCGGAAAATCTTCTGTAGTGAGTATTGCAACTATCGCTCTTAGTGTTGCAGATATGATGATAAGTCATGGACATAACGATTCCATTAAGGATCGAATTAAGCATGCACTAGAGATTTTATCAAGACCCGGTATTCGATTCAGTACAGGCAGTGTGATGAGATTTTTCGGAACCCAATTCGTTTTTTCAGAAGACATAGAGAGCGCCTTAGCTGTTGCTAATCAGGATGTCCATTCTTTCGATATGTTAGGAGAGGCAGCATGGACAATGACCGACGCAGATCGATACTTTTTAGCATACAAAAATGCCCTGATTGCGATTGGAGAAAATAATAAAGGAAGTGATATTTTTTTAGCAGATGGAATATCTGTAAAACTCTCCGCACTTCACCCGACCTATGATTTTATGCATAAGGAACGCATTAAAAAAGAATTGGTTCCAAGGCTCTTGACTTTGATTGAAATCGCACAAAAATTCAATGTTGCCATCAACATTGATGCAGAAGAGTGTGGTCGTTTGGATATATCACTCGATGTTATTAGTGACATTGCCAGGAGTATTGCGCACTCAAAATGGCAAGGTTTTGGAGTTGTGGTTCAGGCATACCAAAAACGCGCCCCTTATGTTTTGGATTGGCTCTATGAGTTAAGTAAACAAAACGATTTAAAGTTAATGGTTCGTTTAGTGAAGGGGGCATATTGGGATAGTGAAATCAAGCAAGCCCAAGTATTGGGTGATGTTGATTATCCGGTATTTACCAAAAAATCAAATACCGACTACTCCTTTCTGGCTTGTGCGCAAAAGTTGCTTGAAATGAGGGATTGTATTTATCCACAGTTTGCTAGTCACAATGCACATACTCTTATAAGTGTATGTGAGATTGCAGGCGACAATGTCGGCTTTGAGATCCAACGTCTTCATGGTATGGGCGAATCACTTCACGAGCTTTTATCAAGTCAGTACCGGGTTTTGTCGAGAGTATATGCTCCGGTTGGAAGTCACAAGGACTTGTTGGCCTACTTGATGAGACGCTTACTTGAAAATGGTGCTAACAGTTCATTTATCAATCACTTGTTTGACCAAGACATCAAACCAGAACATTTAGCCTGTGACATTTTGAGTCACGTCGAACAAGATCCAGAACACTCTCATCCAAGCATTCCTTTGCCAAAAGATATTTATAAAAAAATTCGACAAAATTCCAGCAGTATATTGCTCTCAGAACAGGATGAAGTTGACCGTTTGTTCGAAAAGCAGCAGCCATGGTTGGAACATAAATGGCAAGCCAAATCGATTATCTCTGCTGATTGTGTGGATGATGCAATGAGTTACAAGGTAATCAATCCTGCTGACTTTAGTGACAATATGGGTGATGTTATTTACGCTACCCAAAGACAACTGGATGAGAGTTTGAACAGGGCCCAAGAAGCCTTTAAAGAAAATAATAATCAGTTGATTCTTCAAAGTTTAGAGCGTGCAGCTGACCTATATGAGTCGAATCAAGCGGAGCTCATGAGTTTGGCGATGAGAGAGGCAGGGAAAACCTATCAAGATGCTATAGATGAGGTGCGTGAAGCAGTTGATTTTCTTAGATATTACGCAAACTTGGCACAAAAGGTTATTCCCAACAAACGTGAAGCTTTAGGTATCTTTGTATGCATCAGTCCCTGGAATTTTCCTCTGGCAATTTTCACAGGTCAAATCGCTGCTGCACTCTCTGCAGGAAATGTTGTGATTGCAAAGCCTGCAGAAAGTACTTCTCTGATTGCTTACCGAGCGACACAGTTATTGTTAGAAGCTGGTATACCATTGGGTATTTTGCAGTTGGCTTTAGGTGAGGGTCCAGATGTGGGTTCTTATCTTGCAAGTCATCCAAGTATTGCCGGTGTTGCCTTTACGGGTTCAACTCAGGTGGCCAAGCTCATTAAGCACAATTTGGTTGTGAACGGAAATGCCAAGGCAAGAGTTATTGCAGAGACAGGTGGTTTGAATGCCATGGTCGTCGATTCAACAGCGCTTAGTGAGCAAGTCACTCGGGATGTTCTAGATAGTGCTTTCAAAAGTGCGGGTCAACGATGTTCAGCGCTAAGAATACTGTTGATTCAGGACGAATGTTTTGATGAAACTGTCTCTATGATAAAAGGAGCTATGCTTGAATTAAAGCTCGGAGATCCAAAGTATCTTTCAACCGATTGTGGTCCGGTGATTAATAAAGATGCAAAAACGAAACTTCAAAATCATATAGATCGATTAAACACACAAAATAAAGTCATCGCAGCAGTCAATAATGAACTCAGTGATGGTTACTACGTTGCTCCAACGATTATTCAACTCGACAGCATAGATGAAATCAATGAGGAGTTCTTTGGACCAATTCTTCATGTGATTCGCTATTCAAGCGATAATTTGATGGACACGATTGATCGCTTGAATGCAAAAGGCTATGGATTAACATTTGGTATTCATTCGCGAATAAAAAAACAGGTAGATGAGATTACATCGAGAGTCAATGCAGGAAATATCTATGTAAACCGCAATCAAGTTGGTGCCATTGTCGGTTCACAGCCTTTTGGTGGAGAAGGATTGTCCGGTACTGGACCGAAGGCGGGCGGTCTGCACGCACTTCATGGCTATAGCCGTAATTTGCAGCATGGAAAAACAAGCGAACAAATTATGAAGCTATATGATGGTCATGTTGAAGTCAACAGTTTGATTAAACCATCTCTTTCATTTGATGAAAAATTTATAAAAAAGCTTCGGCAAGAGTTTTTTTCCATAGATGTTCAATTTTTTGAATTCTTGCATGAAACGGTTAATACCTATGCATTAAAGCACAGCTTGCCTAGCCCTACGGGAGAAACAAATGAGCTCAGCTATCAAGCGAAGGGTGCTGCACTGTGTCTTGGACCAAGCTCGGCTGATGCTCTCATACAAACTATTATGGCGTTGGCTCTAGGCAATAGCGCTATCAGCTTAATAACTCAAAAGAATTATTCTTCTCTGATCAAGTTAGGTTTTACTAAAAACAATATTTTTAGATTAATAAACGGTCCAAATTCAAATCTTTTTAACAGTAAAAAATACGACACAATACTCTATTTTGGTGACCTGTTGTCGGTTGAACGGGAGCTAGAGAACAAGCGCGAAGAGATAATCCCAATTATGAATTCGATTTATGAACCCTGGCAATTAGTTAAGGAAAGAGTAATAACCGTAGATACTACAGCATCTGGCGGAAATGCTAATCTGTTAGCACTCTGATTTTTTGAGATTAATTACTATATATTTGATAATCTTTCAGCAAGACGTCTTAGAACGCTTTGTGTTTCTTCCCAGTCTATACAACCATCAGTAACAGAGACACCGTACTTCATCTCATTTTGATTGTCCAGTATTTTCTGATTGCCAGAAAACAAATTACTTTCTAACATAATGCCAAAAATTGATTTGTTTCCAGCGACAATTTGTTTACTAATCTCTTCAACTACGTTGCCTTGAAGTCGATAGTTCTGATTAGAGTTATCGTGAGAGCAGTCGACCATAATCCTTTCAGGTAAATCATTTTGCTGGAGAAGTTTTTCACAACGCTCAATATCTTCACTATGGTAGTTTGGTTTAATACCACCCCTTAGAATAATATGTGCTGACTTGTTGCCTTTTGCCTTAAATGTTGAAATTTGTCCCTTGTCATTGATTCCCAAAAAACTTTGAGGAGAAGAACAGGCTTTGATTGCATTGACGGCCATTTTGAGGTTTCCATCGGTACCATTCTTAAAACCAACTGTCATTGAAAGACCGCTTGACATTTCACGATGCGTTTGTGATTCAGTTGTTCTTGCACCTATCGCGCACCAAGAGATGAGATCTGCCAGATATTGAGGGGTAATTGGATTTAGAGCTTCTGTGGCCGCTGGTAGGCCTAAGTCCGCTAACCAGGTTAAAAATTTGCGACTTTGATAAAGACCTTTGTCGACATCAAGTGAATTATCCATATCAGGATCACTAATCAAGCCTTTCCAGCCAATTGTGGTCCTTGGTTTTTCAAAATAAACTCTCATTACTATACAAAGCGATTCCTTTAATTCTTCACTAAGGGTTTGCAATTTATGTGCGTATTCTTTTGCGGCCTCAAGGTTATGGATTGAACAGGGTCCGACAATCACCATCAATCTAGAATCTTTTCCTGAGAGTATATCGCTCACTACTTTGCGACCAGCCATAATATTTTTCTTACCCTTTTGGGTGATTGGCAATTTTTTACTGAGATCATTAGGGGAAGTTATAACAGCTTCACTGGCAATATTAGTGTTGTGAATTTGACTATCCATGCAAAGTGTCTACTAGTTAATTTAATTTATTGGTGATTTTAAACATAACTTACACTATTATGTTGCAGAGATAAGATAATATGAACATTAAAAGTCCTCAAGATTAGATAAAAATATAGAATTGCCTTAATTAATAATGAACGAATTGTTAAAAGACTTCACTTTTGTGGTTGACCTAAATATTGAATGGGGGGATATGGATGCTCTTCAACATGTCAACAATATTGAATATTTCAAGTATTTTCAAGCGGCTCGAATTGCCTATTTTGAAAAAATTGATTCTGAAAGTGTTTTGGGAGAAACAAGAATCTCATCGATCCTGGCATCAACGCAATGTAAGTTCATCTACCCTCTTGCCTACCCGGATAGTATTTCTGTTGGAGTGAGAGTGGACTCAATGGCAGACCAGTACTTTACAATGAAATATGCTGTTGTTAGTCACAAGCACCAGAGACTGGCCGCTATTGGTGACGCTAAAGTGGTAATGTTTGACTATGTTAATAATAAAAAGGTCTCTATTCCTGATGAGATCAGAAAGACGATCATTGGTTTTGAAAAATTCGTTGATGAAATAGTCGATCAAGACTAGTGCCCACAAATTCAGCCGCTTGCTGGCCAGAACACCTACACACACTTAACAAAGCATTTGCTGGCAATGTGTGGCTGAAAATTGGGAGGGTAGAAACTCGCCTGAAATGAGTTGTTAGTCTGCGCAGTTGATGAGTAATAAGCGTTAAACTACAAGCTTCATTTACTTTCCCAGATAGCTTCCTTGATAGCCGGAATCAGCATCGATGGAGTAGGCCAATCTTCGCAATGCTGATAGCGGTGGGCAAGGCGGATTATCCCTGTTTGATCAACGACAAATTCACCTGGTAACTGCCATGGGCTATCTACCAATCCCCCGTCTGTACCGTGACGTGACTTCTGCAATTGGGCACCAGTCTCATAATCGATTCGTAGGTACTCTTCGGGCGCATCATAGATGATTTGAGAGGGTTTGCCTTCTAACAAGTCGTAGGCTTCATAGACACTAAAAGTAGGATCACATAAGACAGGACAAGGTATGCCGTTCCTTTGACTATAGTCTTTAGAACGCTCAGGTTCACCTTGCCCAATCACGACGACGGAAGCACCCAACTTGATGTAGTCCGCATATTCATTTTGCAGACGATTTGCACGGTCAACTCCACAACTACAACCGTAATGCCGCCAGAACAAAATTAGGGCTGGGCCATTATTCCAAAAATCGCGCAAATGAACAGATTTACCGGATGTGTCTTGCAATTCAAAATCAGGCGCTAAGTCCCCAACTTGTAGCGGCACCTTATTCCATCTAAGACGTGTTGGCCCTTTTTTCCAAAGGTCTAGCCATTCTTTTTCTGCAGCTTCAATTTGGTTATCTACTAATGATGTCATACTTCCCTCCTTCTATTGGAAAAATTATTTGCGTGAAGCGGTCTAACTATTTATTACTCACCATAATCATACCTATGTTGCAAGTATTGGTATCAAAAAGTTAGACGATATAAGTACTTTGCACAAATATAGACAGTTTATGCATGCTGAGACAGATTGGCTACTCAATTCAGTAAACTAATATTGAGCTAAGCCTTGAAATTTTGGCATGGCGTCAAGTAATGAACGGGTGTATTCATGTTTTGGTTGTTCAAATATATTATCATTACTGTCGTTTTCCAAGGCCTCGCCTTCCTTCATAACAATAACACGGTCACACATTTGACGAATTACCGCTAAATCGTGACTTACAAAAAGAAGAGTCAAAGAAAATTGTTCCTGTAGATCCTTCAATAGGTTAAGTAAATTGGCTTGTACAGAGACGTCTAGAGCAGAAGTAGGTTCGTCACAAAAAATAAAGTCTGGTCGATAACCCAGTGATCTTGCTATACCAATTCTTTGGCGTTCACCACCAGAAAAAGCATGAGGCAACTTATCAGCGTCTTCTCGCTTTAAGCCGACCAAGGACATAAGATCTTGAGCCAATGATTTGGCTTTATTTCTGTCGATTAAGTTATGTATCTTTAAACCATAGGTAATATTTTCTCCAGCACTCATCCGTGGATTGAGAGAGGAGTATGGATCTTGGAAAATGCACTGCATGGAAAGACAATGTGCTCGACGTTCAGTACTATCGGTTATTAGCTTGAGATCTTTGCCACGGTAAATGACACTACCTTCAGTGATATCTTCCAAGCCTAAAATCATTCTTCCAATGGTCGATTTGCCGGAGCCTGATTCTCCAACAATACCAACAGTTTCACCGCGCTGAACAGTGAAATTTACACCCTTTACAGCAGTAAATGACTGTTTTGCTTTCAACAGACTGGAAGGGGTAATAAATATTTTTGAAAGATTACGAACTTCCAGTAAAGACTCATTAGTTGAGTCTTGTGTTGTTTGTTTTTCTTGCAAGTAGTGAAGACCAGTAGAGGTGTCCTCCAATTTATCTTCCTCATTTAAAGCGAAACGGTGTAGGCGCTTCTCTATAAGAGGTACCGATGCCATTAAAGACCTGGTATAGTCCTGTGTTGGTCTTTGAAGTACTTTATTTGTTGCATTTTGCTCGACATGTCTGCCATATCTAAGTACGTAGACATAGTCACATGTTTCTGCTATAACACCTATATCGTGGGTTATTAAAATAATCGCAATCTGTTCTTGCTGACTCAGCTTAATCAGAGTCTGTAGTACCGATTGTTGAACAGTAACATCCAAAGCAGTTGTTGGTTCATCGGCAATAATGAGTTTGGGTTTTGCAGCAATTGCGATCGCAAATACAATTCGCTGGCATAGCCCGCCAGACAATTGATGGGGATACTTTTGAAGTCGATCTTCGGCGAAGCTGACGTCTGCCCGTTCTAACAACTGAATGGCATATTCCCGAGCTTTAATGCCACTCATATCGGTGTTTGCCTCTATTGCTTCCATGACTTGTTCGCCGATTGTTAGGACAGGGTTAAGGGCGGTCATCGGATTTTGGTATATATAGCCGATTTGGTTGCCACGCAAAGATTCGAATTGTGCTTCACTTAAACCAACAAGCGAATTTCCAAGAAATCTAATTTCACCACTAACAAGTTTTGCTGGTGAGTCGAGAAGACCCAGGATAGCTTTGCCAATAGTTGATTTTCCAGCTCCGCTTTCACCAACTATCCCTGTTATTTGGCCTTCACTTAAGTTAATAAAAATCTGATCGAGGGCTTTAAGTTCATCTTTTCCTTGAGGTCCCTGAGGATAAGTAACCGTTAAATTTTTGATCTCTAGAAGAGGTGCTTTATTCATCATTGATCCTTGGCCTTTAAGTATGGATTGTTGTATTCACGAATGCGGTCAGCAACTACGTTAATACATAGAACCAATGAAACCAAAACGACACCAGGAATAATACTAATCCACCATTTTCCAGAGAGTATGTAGTCATTGCCGTTGGCAATCAGTAATCCCAATGATGGTTCAGTAATGGGGACACCGACTCCCAAAAATGAGAGAGTCGCTTCAGCTCCAATAGCGCCTGATAGTGCCATCGGCACCACGACTAATACTGGCGCAATGCTATTAGGAAGTAGAAAGCGCATCATAATTCTCCAATTCGGAATGCCTGATATTCGTGCAGCATCGATATATTCCTTTTGCATCTCTGAGAGAGCTTGAGATCTAGTAAGTCGCGCTTTGCTAGCCCAAACACCAATGATGAGGGCGTAAATAATTTTATCGACTCCGGTTCCAAATATGGCTAACATCATGAGAGCCAGTAAGATGCCTGGGAAGCTCACTTTTAAATCAACAGCACGCATAATAATAGTCTCTACCCAGCCTCCTTTAACTGCTGCCAAAAGACCCAGTATTACCCCAATTGTTGTACCAATAGATACAGCTACAAATGCTACAAATAAGCTTAATCTTAGACCGTACATGACTGCGGACAAAATATCACGTCCCAAGGCATCTGTACCAAGCCATGCGGTGGTACCGTTACCAAGTTTTGATAATGGTGGTAACAAACCATCCATGATGTCCAAAACCATCAAGTCATAAGGGTTTTGTGGTGCAATCCAGGGAGCGAATATGGCAACAAGAAGAAAAAAGGAAAATCCTATTAGTCCAGCAATGGCTATATAGTGGCCTGAGAAAATAGGCCTAATTTTGTACAATAATGAGTTAAATATATTTTTTAAGGTTTTCATTTTATTTAATTACTTCTGGTGACGAATTCGTGGGTCGAGAAATGCATACAGAACATCTACAATAAAGTTAATAAAAACAAACATCAAAGTTATGAGTATTAGGTAGGCCACTACTACAGGGCGGTCGACCATATGAATAGAGTCGAGAAGTAGTTTTCCGATACCGGGCCATGCAAAAACAGTTTCAGTGACTGTCGAGAATGCAATCAAACCTCCAATTTCTAGTCCTGTAATGGTAACAATCGGTATCAAAATATTGCGAAGAAGGTGACGTCTAATAATGCGATTTCTTGTTATTCCTTTGGCTCGAGCAAAGGTCATGTATTCTTGGTACAAGATTTCTTGAGTTCCGGACCTAGCAAGCCTTGATTGCATACAAATTTTATAAATAGCAAGATTGATTGCAGGTAAAGCCATATGTTGTAAGCCGTCAATGGATAATAATGACCATTCAATACCAAACATTGGGTTCGTGAGTCCTCTGCCGGAAGCAGGAAGCCACTGAAAAAAAACTGCAAACACCAAAATCAAAAGTATGGCTTGCCAAAAGTTGGGCGTCGAGTAACCTATAGTGGTAAAAAAACTGATAATGCGTGGCCCCCTAGAATTACCTTTGATGCCGGAATATATGCCTAGTGGAATTCCGATACTAAGACCAATCACCATCGCCAAGAGAGCGACCTCTAAGGTGGCTGGAAGGCGCTCAACGATAAGATCAAGAACCGGACGATTATATACAAATGAGACTCCGAAGTCACCTTGAACTATGTCACCAGCAAAATTAAGGTATTGTTCATGTAGCGGCTTGTCAAGGCCTAACTCAATGGCTAACTCGATCTTGTCTTGCTCAGTCCAGTCTTCATCAGAAAGCATTTCAACTGGGTCACCGACTACATACATCCCAAAAAAGACAATGAGCGACATGATGAGTGCCAATATACCACTTTGCCAAAAACGTTTAAGAATGTATTTAATCATGGATACTTTGACTCTAACTTAATCCTACAAATAGATAATTGTAATTTTTTTACTATAGATTAAAGCAGTTCATAAAAAACCCCTCACACAAGTGTAGCAGATTGCTTATGCGAGGGGTTATTTAGTGTGCTTCTAAAGGTCTCTAATTTTTACTCGCCATGTCAGCAAATGTTCGCTCATCCGGACGACCACTCACACTGATGTCACTTGTATGAGCCCAGATGCTGTGCTGGTAGTGTAGAGGTATTCCTGGTAAATCCCTAACAGCTATACGCATGGCTTCTTGATTGTATTCAAAAGCTTTAGCTTCGTCAGTTTCAACTGCCCATGCTCTCATTGCGGCGTCGTAGTCTGGATCAGTATAGTTAGAGTAGTTACTGCCTCCCAGGTTGAGAGCCTTATCCCTTGTGCCAAATGCATAGGAAATCATCTGTGAAGGACCTTGAGGGTGACCCCATCCATACATAAACACACCCAACTCACGAGCTGAACGACCCTTCCTAAATACACTCCAAGGTTCAGCTACCAGTGTAACTTCAATACCGAGACGAGTCCAGTATGCAGCAATAGCTTGACCAACTCGTTTACCATTTTGATACTTATCAGTCGGCATTCTGAGGTCGATAGAAATACTATCAGAGTAACCTGCTTCAGCTAACAATTGTCTTGCCAAGTCAGGATTGTATTCCATCTCGGGCATTGACGAATCCGCACCTTCTTGATAACTCGGTGCAAACTGGCTAGCAACGGTTGCATTACCACCCAACAATTTATCTACAATTGCCTGTCTATCAATCGCTAATGAAAGTGCTTGTCTCACTCTTATATCTTTCAATGGGTTGCTTCCATCGGCAGCAGTCACTCCTGGTGCGACATCACTACCTACATCCAATATCAAGAAAATACTACGCCATGATGGCTGAGCTGAGTAACTAAAGTCAGAGTTACCTTCCAAAGCCAGTAAATCTTCACCAGTAGGGTTCTCAATCAAATCAAAATCTCCCGCAAGCAGTCCAGCCATGCGTGCACCAGAATTTGCTACTGAACGAATTTCCACTCGCTCCCAGTTGCCTGGTTTACCCCAGTAATTATCGTTACGTACCAAGTTGGCATCGCCGGTATTCTCGAAAGACTCGTATTTATACTTGCCTGTACCGTTTGCATACTTACCGCTGTGAAACTCATCTTTAGTTGGGTAACGTGTAATACCACAGTCACCAGTATTATCAAACTTAAGAGTCGGTCCCAGATCAGCATCACCGCTGTCCAAGATAGACAAAGATTTAAGTTTTTGAATGAGTATTGGGTATAGACCTACAGTTTTGAAGGCTACGGTATAGTCGTCAATCGCTACCACGTCAGCTACTGGACCCATCGCACTTGTGAGCATGTTTTTCTTGCCGTCTACTCTGTACATCATACGGCATGAACTATAAACAACATCTTCAGCGGTGAAGTCAGCTCCATTATGGAACTTGACACCTTTTCTTAGGTTAACTACAAATGTTGTATCATCTACCCACTCATAAGAGGTAGCCAATAGTTTGTCATTAGTACGCGAAACAAGGGCTTCATAAATATGCTCATTTAATGAAGCGGTTGCTGAGGCGCTGCTTTTATATGGATCTATCGTTTTCGGTGCGACCGAATACGCCATTCGCAATGTATCTGCATAGACAGAGCCTATCATGCTGGCGAAGAGTCCAATAAAACAGACGGTTTTAAAGTTAATATAT
>CAXDLF010000017.1:0-25040 GCA_963989885.1 uncultured Gammaproteobacteria bacterium | reverse complement strand
TGATACGGCGACCACCGAGATCTACACCTAAGCCTTCGTCGGCAGCGTCAGATGTGTATAAGAGACAGTCATTGATCTGATCCTGAATAAATTTTTCTGGCTTTTGTAAACCTGAAATCACCGTTACTATCGAAGATAATTCCATACTTTTTTTCAGCATTGTCAAAATCAACCAGGCCAGAACGTACGTCATTGAAAACAGCGCTTGGTTTACGTTCAAGCGGGTCACCGTATCCTCCTCCACCCGGCGTCAACACAGTCAATTTTTCTCCAGCTGGGATTATTTGTTCTCCTTTTGACTTCAAAATTTTACCGGAAGTCAGTGATAATGAACCGGCAGCACCCTCCTTACCATGTTCACGGCCGCGTGCAACATGATTTACACGATCCACTGCCACAAAAAGAGAGATATCTGAATCCTCACTGCTAGATAATTCAATTATTTGACCCATTCCACCTCGCTGCTTACCTGCACCACCGGAATTCTCACGATATTCTCGCCGCCAAATAATTAATGGCGAAACGCTTTCTGTGATTTCTACAAGGGAGCCCATCACGCCACTGGGAAATGAAGTAGCTGATAAACCATCTTTTGTAGGGCGAGCCCCCGTTCCACCGTTGTGAACCAATTCTATCGCAAACTTAGTGCTATCAATTCCACTTTCAACAGAATAACCACCACGTAAAGGAAGATCCCATAGACAGCATGTACCTTCAGCAGGAACAATCCCTGAAATCACCTGATGTATGCAGCCAAAAATCACATCGGGCAACAACTGTCCAACGACATGTCGCATAGCAACTGGTACAGGAAATTGAGCATTTAAAATACAGCCTTTAGGAGCTACAATCTTCATCGGTTCAATAGAACCATGGTTATTTGGAACATCAGGTGCAATCGCGCATTTCAAAGCAAAACAGGTATAAGCGCTTGCATAATTAATTGGACAGTTAATGCCATATCGAGATAATCCAGATGTCCCCTTGAAGTCGACCTCAATACCACCATTATTAATGGTCAACTTAGCCACCAAATCCAAGGGCTTATCATAACCATCAACACGCATCTCAAAACTATAGGAACCGTCCTTAAGCTCACGGATGCGGTCTCTAGTGCTGTTTCGTGAGGTTTCTATAATGTAGTTAGATATTTCTTCGATATTAGCCACATCAAAGTCTCCCATACATTCTGATAAACGCTGACTGCCACACTCAACACAAGCAATTAGGGCATAGATGTCACCTTCCACTTCAACGGGCACACGGGAATTGGCTTTTAGTATCGTTAAGAATGTCTGATCCAACCTTCCGGCATCAACTAACTTAAATATCGGAATATATAACCCTTCATCCAGAACATCTGTACCATCAGGACCAAAACCTAAACCACCAATATCTGCAAGATGACTTGTACATGAAGTAAATCCAACCAAATTTTTCTCGTGAAAACAGGGTCGCACTAACATAAAATCGTTTAGATGTCCTGCAGCTTTCCATGGATCATTCGTCAGGTAAATATCTTCTGGGTGCATCTCTTCTAGTGAGAAATATTCTAAGAAATGACCAACTGATTGAGCCATTGTATTTATATGACCTGGGGTACCCGTGACCGCTTGAGCAATCATTCGGCCCTGTATATCAAAAATGCCTGCCGATAAGTCACCCGATTCTCTTACAATAGGATTAAAGGCTGTACGCATAAGTGTTTGAGCCTGTTCTTCAACAATAGAAATTAAGCGATTCCAGAGAATCTGCTTATCAATATCCGATAGAGAAGTTTCGTTCACTATTTTGCCTCCAGGGTTAGGTTGTATTTTGAGTCGATATAAGCACGATAGGTGCTGGTAACAAAAGTAGTGGTCTGCGGTTCAGCAACAATTGCTGGACTCTCAAGGTGCGCACCTGGAGACAGTTCAGGTCTCCAATAGACAGGGACATCTTCATATCGTTTAGTGCTAGACAAGAAAACTTTACGGTTGGTATTCGGAATAGCTTGATAGGCTTCACAGTGTTTCTCGACGTCTTCGAATTCTTTCTTAGAACTTGAAACCACAATTGACCAGGTCAAAATCTCAATATTCCGTTTTGGAATAGTACGACCATATAGATTACTATAATGCTTTTCATAGGTTGCTTTGATTAGTGACTTATCTTCTTTTTTCAAATCACGATTGGGCAACGGAATCTCTATTTCATGTCCCTGTCCTACATAGCGCATATAAGCTGTACGTATTTCAGTAAGCTCCTCTTCGGGTGCACCACTTCGAACGACTCCATGGGTTTCATCACTGATCTGGTTGAGCACGTGGTTTGCATCTGAGGCATTGAAAGTATCAACAGTCATATAAAGACTTTTTACCACTTCATATGCTATCGGCGCCCACAGAAAACCCAAAGCAGAGCCTACGCCTGAATTTCTAGGAATGATAATCCGTTTAATATTTAGTTTTTCAGCCAGACGAGACGCATGAAGCGGCCCCGCACCCCCAAAAGCAATCATCGTGCTTTGAGTTAGGTCGGCACCATGCTCAACACTGTGAATTCGTGCAGCATTGGCCATGTTTTCCTCAACCATTTCACAGGCTCCGAAAGCAGCCTCAAAGATCGGTAAATTCAACGGCTTAGCAATATCGTTTGTCACGCTAATTTCAGCAGCATTTACATTCAATTGCATCTTACCTTCTGCAAAATTCTGTGGATCAATTTTACCCAGTAATAAGTTTGCATCGGTAACTGTAGCCCGTTCACCGCCGTAGCCATAACAAGCAGGGCCAGGATTGGCGCCCGCACTTTCAGGACCAATATTTAGACGTTCAATGCTATCAACATGGGCAATTGAGCCCCCACCAGCTCCAATTTCGATCATTTCAACCACCGGAATGCGAACTGGCATACCGCTACCTTTTTGGAAACGAGCGGTACGTGCGATTTCAAAATTACGTGCAGTCTGAGGTTTGTAATCATCTATCAAACAAATCTTTGCTGTTGTTCCACCCATATCGAACGAAACGACATTTTTTTCCTGGAGTTGTGTAGCAATCCTACTGGCTAACACAGCACCACCGCTAGGCCCTGACTCAACTAATCGAATAGGGAAACGAATTGCCAACTCAAGTGTTGTCATGCCACCGCCGGATGTCATTAAAAACAAAGGTGAGCGGAAGCCAGTTTTATACAATTCAGTTTCCAATGACTTTAAATAGCGAGCTATATTCGGTTGAATATAGGCATTACATGCGGTAGTCATTAAGCGTTCGTACTCGCGTACTTCCGGACAAACTTCACTTGATAAAGAAATTTCAGCTTTGCAACCCGCATCAATTAACAACTCTCGAACTGCTTGTTCGTGAGCAGGATTGGCATAGCTATGTAGAAAGCCAACTGCAATAGATTCGATGTCATTTTTCTCTATCTCAGTCATAAGTGATAACACGACTCTCGAGTCTAGTTCGAGCAACACTTGGCCACCAAAATTCATTCGCTCCGGTACGGTAAAACGAAGTTCTCGAGGAATAAGTTGCTCTGGTTTTTCAATCATTAAGTCATATTGGTCAAAGCGATTTTCATAACCAATTTCTATAGAATCTCTAAAACCCTTGGTCGTGATTAAAGCCGTTTTGGCACCTTTACGCTCAATGAGGGCATTAGTTGCGAGTGTAGTGCCATGGATAAATACATCAACTTGCTCAGGTTTTATTGATGCTTCTTCCAGAACCAAGTTGACACCACTCAATATACCTTGTTCTGGCCTTAGTTCATTTGTCCTTACTTTAGCTGTTACAAGACCTGTAGGTGTTTCAAGTACCACATCTGTGAAAGTGCCGCCGACGTCTACCGCAAGACGCACTTGATGTTTATTTTGAGGCATATTTTGTACTTCACTTCAGATATTTAGATATCCCAAATTTTATATAACTTTATATTTTTGAATTGATTGATTTATTTAACTTTTTCTAGCGTCAAAAATCTTCATAAAATTGTATACTAGAAAGCCTATAGAGTATTAAGTTATGTCGACTGAACCGAATTTCACCAATACCATTGAAGAGTGGACTAATTTTTTCATTCCACTTCCTGACGGTATTCAGCTTGCAGCGCGTGCCTGGTTACCTACCGATGCTATCGAATACCCAGTGCCAGCTATTTTGGAATATATCCCTTATCGAAAACGTGACGGCACAGCTATTCGTGACGAGCAAATGCACCCCTACTGGGCTGCCTTTGGTTATGCATGCGTGAGAGTAGATATGCGTGGTTGTGGCGAATCTGATGGATTGTTACTTGATGAATATTTGCAGCAAGAGTTGGAAGATGCTGTTGAAGTAATTGGTTGGCTTGCACAGCAAGACTGGTGTAGTGGCAAGGTAGGTATGATGGGTAAATCTTGGGGAGGTTTCAACTCCTTACAGGTTGCAGCTTTGAGACCAGCGGCACTAAAAGCTATAATCACCGTCTGTTCAACAGATGACCGATACGCCGATGATATCCATTACCGTGGCGGTGTCTTATTGACAGAAAATTTTAGCTGGGCCTCCACAATGTCTTGCTATATGGCCAAGGCACCCGATCCATTATTACTTCCGGAGATGTGGCGGGAGCACTGGCTTGAACGATTACAGAACATGCCTTTACTAGCAAAAAATTGGCTAGAACACACCTATAAAGATGCTTATTGGAAACATGGTTCGATTAATGAAGATTACTCTGCAATTAAGGCTGCAGTTTATTGTGTTGGTGGCTGGGGTGATGCCTATTCGGTAGCAATTCCGCGCATGATACAAGGCTTGCCTGGGCCCAAAAAAGCACTGATTGGTCCTTGGGCTCACAAATATCCAAATTTTGCATCACCCAAACCAGAGGTGGACTTTTTAGCCGAAGCTAAGCGCTGGTGGGATTATTGGCTCAAGGATATCAATAACGGTATTATGGATGAAGCTGTTATTGCGGCTTATATTCAAGATGCCGTGCCACCTCAAGCGGTCTATGAACAGAGGCCCGGACTATGGGTAGAAGGAAATCAGTGGCCACTACAAAATCAGACAGTAGACTTTAATTTAAGTTCTAGTGGACAGTTAACTGATGTCAAAACCATGGGCGAAGTTTCTCTGCAGAGTCCTCTAACAACTGGTTCAGCGAGTGGTGAATATTGCGTCATATGGTGTGGTCCTGATTTTCCAACAGACCAACGTCAGGATGATGTTAATAGCCTATGCTTTGATACGGAGCCACTTAAAAATCCTATATCTATACTGGGTGCAAGTGAATTCAAGGTGAGGGTTAAAAGTGATCAAGATTGTGGTCAAATAATTGTTCGTCTGTGTGATGTATCTCCGAATGGAAGCAGTAAAAGGATTAGTTACGGTGTTCTCAATCTCGCTATGCGTGACGGCTTGGATTGTCCTAAGTTGGTTGTGCCCGGAGAGGCAATAAATATCACCATAAAAATGGACGACACAGGATATCAGGTACCTGCTGGACATAGACTTAGATTAGCGGTTTCAAGCGCGTATTTTCCCTTGCTTTGGCCTGCACCCAAAAAGACAAAATTAACTTTAGATTTGGCATCTTCTTGTTTAACGATACCTTGTCATGATCGAAGTGAAACTTTAGTTAGAGATTTAGGTCAGGGATACGTTTGTCCAGTCAATAAGACCAAAAAAATTAGACCAGAAAAGCATGATCGTTTGATACAGACCGATGCAACAGATGGTCGTGTCACTACATTAATCAATGACGATTTTGGTGAATTTACCTTTCTAGAACATAATCTTACTGTGGGTGAAGAATGTAATGAGAGACACAGTATATTGCCCGATGATCCTTTCTCTGCTAGTAGTGAATGCCGCTGGCATTCCCATCAATCTCGTCCTGGCTGGGATATTAATATTTATACCCACCTAAAAGTAACTTGCGATGCAGAGTATTTCTACTTAAATAGCAGTATAGAGGCTCTAGAAAATGACGTTCAAATTCATCAACATAAATGGCAAGAAAAGATATCTAGAGGTTTTTCCTGAGCCAATTAAATTTTCAAATACTGACAACGTATAAACAATTTTATTAAATGTAATCCTAACCTTTTGAATTTGAATAAGTTTAGTGTTCGCTTTCTCTAAGTAATACTTCTTTTGAGTGTTGGCAAGCATATACATGTCCTGAAGTCGTCGTTTGTAGCGGAGGTCTTGAGCCTACACAAACATCCTCAATAGATATAGGGCATCGCTCGGCAAAGGGGCAGCCTTGTTCAGTAATTTTTACCTCACGAGCAATACCTGCTTTAGCCTCTTGAGTGGAAAGAGTTTCTTCCAGCCAGCCTTGACGCATTTCTGGAACTGATGAAAGTAAAAGTCGAGTATAAGGATGAAATGGTGGTTGAAAAACGGCTGACTTAGAGCCTTGTTCAGCCACCCGTCCGGCATATAGAACAACAACCTGATCGGCAATATTGGCCACGGTATCAAGGTCATGGCTAATGAATAGATAGGTTACTCCAAGCTCATTTTGAAGTCGTTGTAGCAAGTTTAGGATAGCCTTGGCAACAATGGAATCAAGGGCAGAAGTTACTTCATCACAAATAATAAGTTCAGGTTCTGCAGCCAGTGCACGGGCAATACAGATACGTTGTTTTTCGCCGCCTGATAGTTCACTTGGTAGTCGGTCTATATAGTCTTGGGGGAGTTCAATTTGTCGAAGCAACTCATTAATGCGTTTTTCTTTCTCCTTGCCGTTTAAACCGAGATAAAAACTCAAAGGGCGACCAATAATATCCCGTACCCGTTGACGTGGATTAAGTGCAGTATCTGGCAATTGAGAGATCATTTGAATTTTTTGAAGTTGTTGCTTTGTTCTAAGTTTTAATTTATCGGGAAGCGCTTCTCCATCAAAGAGGATGTTGCCGAAACGTGGCGGAAGAAGTCCTGTCAAAACCCTTGCCAATGTACTTTTTCCGCTACCAGACTCTCCGACCACAGCTACAGTGCGTCCTTTTTCAACCGAAATCGATACATCTTGCAAAATATCAGGCCCTTTGCCGTATCCTGCTGTGACGGATTCAAGGTTTAGAAGAGTTTTCGGATTCGGAATTTGTGCAGTAGTTTTTTCATCTCGAATGCGAGCATCTAATAAATTTTGAGTATATTCTTGTTTGGGACTTTTAAGAATCTGACCGGTACTATTCACTTCAATTAGATTTCCGTAACGTAGCACCATTAAGTGGTTTGCAAGTTGGGCGACTACTGCAAGGTCGTGAGTGATGTAAATAGCCGCGACATTTCTGTCTGTTACAATTTCTTTAATTGTTTTTAAGACTTCAATCTGAGTGGTTACATCCAATGCAGTAGTTGGCTCATCAAATATAATCAAGTCTGGTTCACAGGACATTGACATCGCAACCATCATCCGCTGTATTTGTCCGCCGGAAACCTGGTGTGGCCAACGATCACCGATATGGTCAGGGTCGGGAAGATCAAGGCTTCGGTAAAGATTGCGACCTTTTTCTTTTGCTTTAGCTTCGGAAAGTAAATCGTGTTCTATCGGCCCTTCGGTAAATTGATTTATTAAGCGGTGTGCCGGATTAAAAGCAGCAGCAGCGCTTTGAGCTACATAAGAGATTCGGGTGCCTCGGAGTTTCCGTTTTTGCGATTCGGGTGCTTTTCTCAGCTCTATTCCATCAAAATCAATTTCTCCGTCAACAATTCTACAACCGTCCTTAGCGAAACCCATTGCAGCCAAACCAATAGTTGATTTTCCTGCTCCGGACTCACCAATTAAACCAAGTATTTCTCCGCGGTTAAGTTTCAAATCGATTCCACAAACAATTTCCTGCCAACCTTGATCCGATAGTCCCTCAATACGCAGACCTTTCATTTGCAGTAAAGGAGAAGGATTACTACTTGAATTATTAGTATCGTCAATTAACATCTTTAAGTCCGCTAGATTTATGCAACATCCAATCAACTACGAAATTAACTGCCACTGTCAATAAAGCTATAGCTGCTGCAGGAATAAGAGGTGTTATGTCGTTATAAGAGATCAGTGTCGCATTGTCACGTACCATCGATCCCCAATCTGCCGTGGGAGGTTGGATACCAAGGCCAAGAAAACTAAGCGCTGAGATAAAAAGAAATACGAAACAAAAACGTAGTCCAAATTCAGCTAGCAAGGGAGCGGTTATATTAGGCAGAATTTCCTTTCTCAGAACCCAAGTCAGTTTCTCCCCTCTTAGCCTTGCAACCTCTACGTAGTCCATTGCAGCAACATTCATTGCGGTGGCACGGGCTACACGGAAAACACGAGTGGCATCTATGATAACGATAGTACCAATCAGATAGGGCATTGCAGTTCCTACGATAGAAAGAACCAATAGGGCAAAAATCAGTGAAGGAATAGACATAAAGACATCCACAATGCGACTTAGTAATTGATCTATCCAGCCGCCAAGTGCGGCTGCAATCATACCGGCCAGGCTACCCACAAAAAAGGCTAATGCAGTTGTGATTAGAGCTATTCCAATGGTATTACGTGCCCCATAAATGAGTCGCGAAAGCATATCCCTTCCTAAGTTATCGGTGCCAAGAAGGTGTTCACTAGACATCAATTCATAGGCTCTTCCTAGAATCTCTCTTTCCCCGTAAGGCGCTATGAGGGGAGCAAAAATAGCGACCACAAGATAAATGAAAATAATAACCAAACCAAATTTAGCGGACATTGGCACAGAGGATATATTATTTGAAGTATTCTGCATCAGCGTGGGTAAAGTAAACGAGGGTTTGTGAGTATTGAGATGATATCCGCAAACAAGTTCAGTAGAATGTAAACCGAAGCAAAGATCATTGAACAGGCTTGCACAACAGGTACGTCCCTTTTGGAAACACTGTCCACTAACAATTGACCGAGTCCCGGATAAACGAACACTACTTCCACAATCACGACCCCAACTACGAGATAAGCCAGATTTATTGCAATCACGTTGACAATCGGAGCTAAGGCATTCGGGAGGGCGTGTCGGGTAATAATTTTTAACGGTTTAATTCCTTTAAGTTGTGCCATTTCGATGTAGGGACTGGATAATAAATTAATAATTGAAGTTCTTGTCATCCTCATCATATGGGCAACAACTACCAGAGTTAGTGAAGCTGCTGGCAGCAATGTTCGGTATAGTTTGTCCGTAAATGCCAATTCTGAACTAATGTTTGAAATTCCGGGAAACCAGCCCAGATTGATGGCAAAAAATAGAATCAGAATATAGGCAATAAAGAATTCTGGAAATGAAATCGAAGTAAGGGTGAAGATATTAACGCTTCGGTCGTAAAATGAGTTGCGGTAGAGAGCAGCCAAGATTCCCAGGGTTAATGCGACTGGAATTGCAATCAATGCAGCAAATCCTCCAAGGAAAAGCGTGTTAGCCAGACGTGGTCCAATAAGCTCAGATATTGGTCGCTTGTTCGCCAGCGATTGGCCCATATCTCCTGTAACCATACCTCCGAGCCAATCAAGGTAACGTATATGTGGTGGGGTGTCGAGTCCTAGTTGTAATCGAAGCACCCTTAGACCTTCGGGCGTCGCCCCTTGTCCAAGTATTTCCTGTGCCAAATCGCCAGGCAATAGTTCCACACCAAAGGCAATCATCAGTGAAATGACAAAAAGAGTGAGAAGACCCAGCGCGATGCGCTGGGCCAAAATTTTAAGGATATGCTTCAAAGTTGTTTATCTAAGGCAAATTTGCCTTACTCCTTCTTACTTAATCAGGCAAACCACCAACGCTCAAAGTACTTGCCACCATCCATATCCCAGTTTCCTGCCATTGGGCCATGTGCAACCTTATCAGTTGTAGCAAAGACGTAGTTGGCAAACATGGGCACTACAACACCACCATCATCACTGACAATTTGCTGCATTTCATAGTAGATTGCACGACGTGTATCTGGATTAGTTTCAGCACGACCTAGAAGTAACAATTCATCGAAGCGGTCATTTTTCCATTTGGTGTCATTCCACGATGCATCGCCTTTATAAGCAGTAGTGAACATCCAGTCCTCTGTAGGTCTTCCGCCCCAATAACAAGCACACCAAGGCTTTTTCAACCAGACATTAGACCAATAACCGTCGTTTGGTTCACGTATAACCTCAATATCGATTCCAGCTGCGGCTGCATGTTCTTGATATAAAACAGCGGCGTCAACTGCTCCTGGAAAAGCTGCGTCAGCAGCAGAAAGTTGTACCTTTACACCACCAGCTTTTTCTGCATAAAAACGTGCTTTATCTGGATCGTATTCGCGTTGAGGTAGTGAAGATGCATGGTACTGATTACTTGGTGCTATTGGATGATCATTACCAACTGTACCATGTCCATATAAAACTTTCTCCACAAGTTCGTCACGCTTAAGAGCATATTTGAGTGCAAGACGAACATTGTTATCATCATGTGGAGCTGTGTCAGTCAACATTGGAAAAGTGTAGTGCTTTGTGCCAGTCACTTCTTCTACTGTGATGCCACTTTGACGAGCAAGCAGGTGTGCAGTTTTTAAGTCTATACGGTCAATAGTATCAACTTCACCAGTGGCTAAAGCATTTTGGCGAGCAGCTGGATCAATGATAGAAATCATTTCGATCTCATCAAACCAAGCTTTACCTGACTTAAAGTAATTGGGATTACGTTCTGCTATAAAACGCACTCCCGGCTCAAACTCTTTGAGTATATAGCCTCCTGTGCCAATACCATCAGTCGCATTAATTTTTCCGTCTTTGGAAGGTTTAATGGCTATATGGTAATCCGAAGCGACAAAATTAAAGTCCGCATTACCAGCTGATAGTTCAAAGATCACTCGGTTATCGCCATCCTTACGTAGACTGCTTACCTGATCCAATAACGACCTTGCAGGTGATGCACTTTCTCCCATATGGTGCTGAAAGGATGCAATCACATCATCAGCATTCATTGTCTTACCATTGTGAAATTCTACACCTTGACGTAGATTAAATATCCACGTTTTAGCGCCATTTGTGGCTTCCCAACTTTCCGCTAGTTCTGGCACCATAGTACCAGTAGCAGCATCCACTTCACCAAGATGGTTTTGAATGGAAAAGTTCATTTGAACAGCAAAGTTGTTTTCATAGGTTGCTGGATCTAACGAATCTGTTGTAGATCCATGTGCAATACCTGAACGCAGTCTCCCTCCACGTTTTCCTCCAGCAGCAAATGCATTACCTGTCGTGAGTAAAGTTCCTGCTGTTGTTCCTGCAATTCCAAGAGCCGCCGAGCCTTTGATAAAATCACGACGAGAGATATGACGACCAAGAATTAAAGGTTTTTGGTTATCTTGTTTTTTTTTCATACTGTTTTTCTCCTTTTCGTATAAAGATTAGCAAATAAACAAAAATGACATCTATAATGCCATTTGTAAAATTTACAAACAGAGATACTAAATAATATTTAGTTTCGGAATCAATTGTAACACTAAATCTATACAGTTTTAGGATATTAAGAATGATTAATCATATTAAATCGTCGCAATTTAAAAAATTAAGTAAAAAATGAATAAGTTACTTTGGAGTCCTAGTGAAAAAGAAATGAAAAACACCCAAGCATGGGGATTCATGCAAGAGGTCAATCAGGAGTTCAAAACAAAGATAACAAATTTTCATGAATTGTATCAATGGTCATGCGAATTTCCTGAATCTTTTTGGAGTCTGTTTTGGAGTTATGCTTCAATTATTACCGAAAGAAACCCAACTGTGGTATTGAAAAATGGTAATGATTTTTTAGGCTCCGAATGGTTTCCTGATGCAAGACTCAATTTCGCAAAAAATTTATTAATTAACCAAAGCGATAAGCCTGCCATAGTTTTTTGGGCGGAAGATAAACAAAAGAGCAGTTTAAGTTACCTAGAACTTTATAGACAGGTTGCTAGATTATCATTTTGGCTTAAGCAAAATGGCATAAAGAAAGGAGATAGGGTTGCTGGTTTTTTGCCTAACTTTCCGGAAGCAGTTATATCTATGCTTGCTACTGCAAGTTTAGGCGCTGTATGGACTTCCTGTTCGCCTGATTTTGGAGTGCAAGGCGTACTCGATAGGTTTGGTCAGGTTGAACCTAAGGTTTTTATTTGTGTAGATGGATATTACTATAACGGTAAAGAATTTAGCTGTCACGAAAAAAATCAAAAAATTATGTCTCAGCTGCCAACTGTTGAAAATACTCTATTGGTGCGATATGTTAATAATAGTTCTGAATTTCTAGACCTTAGTCAGTCATTTCTCTTTGATGAAATCGTCAACGGGTCTAATACTCCAGATCTGGAGTTTGAATCTGTTGCGTTCAATGATCCTCTCTATATTTTGTTTTCATCTGGTACAACAGGCGTTCCAAAGTGTATTGTGCATGGTGTTGGAGGGACATTAATTCAGCATAAAAAGGAGCACATGTTGCACTGTGACATTAAAGACGGCGACAGAGTATTCTTTTTTTCTACATGTGGCTGGATGATGTGGAATTGGCTTTTAAGTAGTTTGGCTTCTGGATCTACTTTAATGCTTTATGATGGCTCTCCATTTTTAAATGATAATGACAATATCCTATTTGATTTTGCTGAACAAGAAAAATTCAATTACATGGGTGTTTCGGCAAAATATTTGGACACAGCTAGAAAGAAAGAGTTATGTCCTAGAGAAACTCATAATTTGGAATCTTTGAAAATGATTTTATCGACGGGCTCAGCATTAAGCTTAGATTGTTTTGATTATGTATACCAAAAAATAAAGTCCGAGGTTTGTTTATCTTCTATATCTGGAGGAACTGACATTGTATCGTGTTTTGTTTTAGGTTCACCAATGCTTCCAGTACATCGTGGCGAACTCCAAACGCGCGGGCTTGGTTTGTCGGTTGAAGTATGGAATGATCAAGGAAAGCCAGTGATTGATCAAAAGGGAGAGTTAGTTTGTATAAAAACTTTTCCGTCAAAACCAACTGGTTTTTGGAATGATGATGAAAAGAATAAATATCGTGAATCGTATTTCGATCGTTATCCTAATGTATGGTGTCACGGTGATTTTGTAAGTCTAAACTTGAATGGCGGAATGATTTTTTACGGTCGTTCTGACACGACACTTAACCGGGGGGGAGTCAGAATCGGAACAGCAGAGATTTATAGGCAAGTTGAAAAACTGGAAGAGGTCATAGAATCAGTAGTTGTTGAGCAAAACTATCAAGATGATATGCGAATAATTTTGTTTGTTAAATTAAGAGACAGTCTGCAATTAGATGATCAATTAAAGGGAAAAATTTGTGCTCAAATACGAACTAATACTTCGCCTCGACATGTGCCAGATGCAATTATTCAGGTGTCTGATATTCCAAGAACTAAGAGTGGAAAAATTGTTGAACTTGCAGTGCGGAAGGCAATTCATAACTTGCCGATAAATAATAAATCAGCTCTAGACAACCCTCAAGTCCTGCAGGAATATTATCAGATATACACTATTCTAAATAGCTAGGGTAAGAAAATATAGCGCTTCATTTTTTCAGAAAATCGACAATCTCACGATTAACGATATCAGCATGAGTGTAAGGGATAGAATGCCCTCCATCTTCTATTTTGAAGAATTGAATATCGGGAATTAAACGCACTATTTTCTCGGACCCTGCAAAAGGGGTATCACTATCCTCAGTCCCCCAGATTAGAAGTTTAGGGAAAGTGGCCTCTCCTAGTTTTTGATATTCGGCCTGCAAGTTTTCCATGGGAAAATTTCTTAAGGATGATAAAAAGGCACGCTCAACACCAGGATATTCGAATTGTTTTTCAAAGCTTTCCGCCATTTTTCTTGGTGCCACTCCTTTCTCTGCCTCAGAGTAGTAATGATTAATCATTTTTTTCTTCACCACAAGAGTCATCAACCATTCGCCCAAAACAGGAATCAATAAAAGTTTATTGACCCCTCTATTTTTGACTATAAAACCAACTGGCGCGATTAAAACTAAGCGTTTTACCTGTTCTGGATGGTTCGCAGCGAATACAGCTGAAATCCCACCACCCATTGAATAGCCAATTAGGTTCACCGCTGTCTTTATTCCAAGAGCAACAAGTAGCTCAATCAACTCATCATCATACAACTGTTTTCCTTGTTTGATGTTGGGTCTGTCAGAAAATCCATAACCAAAATGGTCATAAGTTAATACTCGGTATCCAGCCTCCACTAGAGCTCCAACATTCTGCATAAATATAACACGAGGTGTTGAAAGACCATGCACCATAACAACAACTTCTCCTTCTACTGGCCCGCTCCATCTGTAACTAATTGAGCCATTTTTGAGTTTAACGAAGTCCTTGTTTAAATCAGTTCTAATATTGTCATTCATCTCATTCAAGCTAGCGGTTTAATACAGATAACTATTTTTCATGATCAACTCTGAGCCAACCGTTATTGTCGTGAATATTTTAACAATTTTATTCGTTTTGATTGCCCGCCATCATCATCATATTTAAACATGTCTCTGTTACTAATGATGTCGTATAACTAATTGTTGTCAAGGGTTATAATATTGTATTGTTCAAGTAAGGGGTTATATTTTGGCTAAACTTTATTTTTACTATTCATCAATGAATGCGGGTAAATCAACATCCTTGCTCCAATCTGCATACAATTATCAAGAACTAGGTATGAACTCTTTTTTGTTAACTGCAGAAATTGATGACCGATACAGTGTGGGAAAAGTAACTTCAAGAATAGGTCTTGAGGCTGGAGCACATTTATTTAATCAAGACAACAACCTTTTTGAACTGGTTTCAGAGAAAAATGAAAACGAAAAAATTGATTGTGTTTTGATTGATGAAAGCCATTTTCTTAGTAAAGAACAAGTAAAGCAGCTAGGAAAAGTGGTTGATAGTTTAGATATACCTGTTTTATGTTATGGAATTCGAACAGACTTTAGGGGTGAGCTTTTCCCTGGCAGTCAGTATTTGTTAGCATGGGCTGACAATCTTAATGAGCTTAAAACCGTATGCCACTGTGGACGTAAAGCCACCATGGTGGTGCGCCTCGATGCTGATGGTAAAGTTGTTACTGATGGAGAACAGGTTGTGATAGGTGGTAATGACCAATATCAATCAATGTGTAGGCGTCATTTTGCTGAACATATCTGGCCCCAATAAAAGAAAATCTAAAAAAATGAAAACTAAAACTCGCATACTGTCTATCGATGGAGGAGGTATTAAGGGTATTGTTCCTGCGGTCGTCTTAAAGTATCTAGAAAAGTATCTTAAGCAGCTCAGTAATAATCCTGATGCAAGAATTGTTGATTATTTTGATTTGTTTTCAGGGGCCAGTACTGGTGCCATAATCATTGGTGGGTTACTTTCGCCTGATCATCAGGACCGTCCAAAATATACTGCTGAAGAAATTATTGAACTCTATATTGAAAATGGTCATGTTATTTTTAATGCTTCTGTATTTCAGGAAATAAAATCAGTTTCTGGATTGGTGAATGTTAAATATGATCCAAAAGGGATAGAGTCTGTCTTTGAAGAGTACTTTGGCAACACTCAGTTAAAAGATCTACTCAAACCAACACTGATTCCGGTATATGAGCTATCAAGAGGGAAGAATTATTTTTTTCGCCAACAAAAAGCACGAACTAGTTCACGGCACAATTATTATCTAAAGGATTTGCTCAGGAGTGCGACCTCGGCAATTACTTACTTTCCTCCTTCTCAAATTTCTACAGTTAACAATAAAGCGCATCGTTGTTTTATAGATGGAGGCGTTTTTGCAAATAACCCGGCGCTTTCCGCTTATGCAGAGTTTCGTTATCACAATCCAGAACTGTACGCAAAAGACACTATGATGCTTTCACTTGGAACTGGGAGACAGAGTAAGTATCTTGATTGCGAAATAACCTCAAGTTGGGGTGCTGCAGAGTGGCTTTACCAGGGAGGTTTTGTGACGTCTAATGCCATATCTTCTGTTTCTGATTATCAGCTCAACGCAGTTTATGATAGTGCATCAAACTACCTTCGACTGGATGCTTTATTTGACGAAAGCCATGATAGCAGCATGGATAACACCAAGAAGGATTATCTAGACTATCTTGTATCTTTGGGAGAGAGTATAGCGAAAGAAAAGCAATCGGATATAGAGATTTTTGCACAAAAACTAGTTGAAAATTCGGACAAAACATCATGAATGAAACGCTCATTCTTTTGTTGCTTCTAGGGGCATTTTCTGGTTTTGTCGCTGGCCTTTTGGGAGTAGGTGGTGGTTTGATCATGGTTCCTGCATTGCTATATCTATTAGCACCAACTATCAATCAATCGGCATTAATGCACACTGCAATCGGTACCGCTTTAGCGGCGATTGTTTTTACCTCGCTTTCAAGCGTATATGCACACCACAAACACCGGGCGATACTTTGGCAAAACTTTTTAAAACTCACGCCAACTGTGCTTTTGGGTGCATATAGCGGTGCCATAGTTGCGAAATATATGAGTTTTGATTTCTTAAGAATATTTTTTGCTTTTTTTGAAATAAGTGTTGCTCTAATTATGTGGTTTGGTTTCAGCGCTTCCGGTCACGTTGATAATCTTGCTCGTTGGGTTTGGCTGATTGTTGGCTATATTATTGGCTTGGTTTCTGCAATTGTGGGTATAGGTGGTGGCACGATGACAACACCTTTTTTGGTCTATAACAATGTTGAAATAAAAAAAGCAATTGCGACTTCAGCGGCTGTCGGAATGCCTATTGCCTTTGCCGGTAGTTTTGGTTTTATTGTTGCTGGATTGAGTGTAGAAGATGCTACTGGCGGCATCGGCTTTGTTCACCTAAAAGCACTTGTAAGTATTGTTATAGCAAGTATCTTGTTTGCACCGTTAGGTGCCAAAGTAACACATATCGTAGACAATAAAAAACTCAAAAAAGGTTTTTCAGTGTTTCTAGGTTTTTTGGGTGTGATGGTGCTTTTATTCAAGTAGAAGAGGTTTCACTTTTTTCCGCAAAATTTAATGCAACCGAATTAATACAGTAACGCTTTCCTGTTGGTTGAGGTCCATCAGGAAAAACATGACCTAAATGTGCATCACAAGATGAACACCTCACTTCTATTCTTATGTAGCCCAAAGAGTCATCTTCAATTTGTCGAACACAGTCGCTCTTAGCGAGTTCATAAAAACTTGGCCAACCAGTCCCTGAATCAAACTTGGTGTTTGATTCAAACAATAGGGCATCGCAACAAACGCAATGATAATGGCCTGTCTCGTAGTGGTTATAATATTCCCCGGTAAATGGTGGCTCAGTGCCACATTCTTGAGTGATATGATATGCTTCGGGTGATAACTTTTTCTTAATATCCATTCGTGTATTATAAGAGAACTATAGAAGATTCTTCAATATCTGCAATCAATAATTATGGAAATATATTTGGTAGGTGGGTCTGTTCGTGATGAACTATTAGGTATATCTGATAACAAATCTGTAAAGGATTATGTCGTCGTGGGCTCCTCAGCTGAAGAAATGAAATCTCACGGATATCGTCAAGTGGGAAAAAATTTTCCTGTTTTTATTGATCCAAAATCCAATGATGAGTACGCTTTAGCTAGAACCGAAAGTAAGGTTGGTGTTGGTTATTCCGGCTTTGAATTCGATACATCAAAAACTGTAACTCTGGAACAGGACCTCTATCGTCGTGATTTAACTATTAACGCGATTGCTAGAAACCTAGAAGGTGAGTTGATCGATCCTTATGGTGGATTAGAGGACATTAAATCAAAAACTATTCGACATGTTTCTGATGCATTCTCAGAAGATCCGGTCAGGTTGTTGAGGGTAGCCAGATTTGCCTCTCGTTTTCACAAACTGGGCTTTAGTATCGCCCCTGAAACTCGGAAATTAATGCAGCAGATGGTCGTCTCGGGGGAAGTGGATGCACTAGTACCAGAACGAGTCTTTAAAGAGCTTTCTCTAGCGCTTTGCTCTGATAAACCCTCTATATTTTTTGATGTTTTGCTTGAATCTAGCGCTTATCATCGCCTTTTCCCTATGCTGTCTTCAACTGAAAGTCATATTACCCAACTCGTTGATGCCTCGGCGGGGGATCTTGAGGTTAAGTTTGCACTCTGGCTTCATCAAGAGAAGCTTGAAAATATTACTGCATTGTGCTCCCAACTCAGATGCCCTAAAGGTTATCAACAGGTCGCTGAACTTGTTTCTGAGTGGCATATATTTTGCAGAGATTTGCTCTCGCATAGTGCACAAGAAGTGCTGGATTTTTATCTGCAAACTGATAGTTTGCGTCGTCAGAAACGTTTTGAAAAGTTGCTTATTGCTTTGAAAGAATTGGGTACAGATATTAAGCCCATTGCGGAAATTTTAGTGGCATTAAAAGCTGTTAATGTTTCAAAGCTAG
This sequence comes from uncultured Gammaproteobacteria bacterium, assembly GCA_963989885.1. Taxonomy (GTDB): domain Bacteria; phylum Pseudomonadota; class Gammaproteobacteria; order PS1; family Pseudothioglobaceae; genus Pseudothioglobus. The sequence continues at coordinate 6,649 of CAXDLF010000017.1, read as the reverse complement.
ACAAGACTACAATTGTCGAGCAAATAGCTCAAAGAAGGCTATCAGTGATTGGGGGATTTCTCAACCCGACAAAGTAAATCATAATCACAGAACTCACAGGCATTTTTTGTTGGAAGCACTTTTGCGATGCCATTTTGAAAATCATCGCTTGCAGAGTTCAAGGCTAAATTCCAATCCATCAATTGTATATCCCATTCTGGCATCTTGGATTTTGTTTGTGGTTTTAATGGCAAAGCGGACTTGTTTTTAGTGATTGCTTTGAATTGGCAGTCATTCGGATTGATTGCTGCAAATGCAACCCCATCTACAGTATTTGATATCGCATAAATTGGCAGTTGTGCCTGCTCGATAGGATTACCAACCATTTTACTAACTGACACAGAACCGCCCTTGTAATCAATGATAATTTTCTCGTTATTCTCTAGAAGATCCATTCGGTCTAATCTTGTGGTAAATTTTAGGCCGTTAATGTCGACTTCTGAAGTGGATTCTGTTTTTATCACCTCAAAATCACCTCTTTGCTTTTCAAGCTCAAGGTATTTGTTAATGAGTTTGACTAATCTGGTTTTTTCGACTAATTTAAAATTCGATTTGGGTATTTTAAGAATTGCAAGATCAACATGTTTTTCAATCAAATCATTGAGAGCTAAATCCGAGAGTTCTATCAACTCTTTTCCTGTTCGGATTTCCCCAAAAAAAGTTTCCAAAACTTTATGAATTAGTTGACCTTGTTGCTTTCGATCGATGCCAATATGCGGGGTGTCGAAATCGTCTATACAAAGACGCCCGACAAAACCTTTAAAAGCGCAACTCATTTGATTTTGAAGTGTTTTTATCCCTTGTTTGATCGTGTAATCATCAATATTGGGAGCTTTATAATCATCAATATGGTTTAATTTTCGGGTCATGACAGCCTTTATAGTTTTTTCCTGAAACTCTTCAAAATGCAAACATGGCGAAGGCAGCTGTTCACGACTCTTTGTTGATTTGGCATAGCTAAAGGTAATATTGTTGCTTAAATCCTTTAAGGCTTGGAAAGTCACTTTAGAGTTTTTATCAATGGCATCAAAACTTGAGTTAGGAAGTTCGTAATCCCTACAGATTTGAGCAGGAATGAAGAGAGGTGTTTTCAATGCTCCCGGGAGAAAATCGCTTGTCATATTGGATATCCAGGCAGCGTCAAAAAATAATCCCTCTGCCTCAAGTGCTCCCAAGACATGAATATTAGCATCACCACCTTTTGCCTGAAAAACGACTGAATTCAGATGCGTTTGTAAAGTATTTACGGCATCAATGAAACCGATCTTTTTGTGAAAATCAGACATTTTGTTGAGAATTAGACTTTCATTTTGATATTTTTCAAATAATTGGTATTCGCTACTTGTCAGGCTTCTATCCGTTGCAAAAGCCCAAGTTTTAATAAGTTTGTTAATGACTATCAACCAATCCTCCAATGGTAATTTAGTTTGAAATTTCAGTTTTCTGAGTTCGATAATAGTTTCATACAACTGTGGACAATCTTTTATCAACAAAAGGATTTTGTGGGTTGAGCTTTTTTTTCTAGCAAGTGCCAAGATTCTATTAACCGATAAGGCACGATTGTTTGATTCTTTATGCGCTCCTTGAATAAATGGAGAGGTTATCACTTTTATGAGTGTTTCGTGATCTATACCGTCATCAATGATTTGTATTGAGAGTTTGATGGTATTGAGAAGGTCTTGAATGAGAGGGTATTGGGATAGTGGTATGCCTAAAGACATATTGTATGGTTTGAGATGGGTTTCTATTAAACTCGAGGTGAATACCTGGTCAAAAATATTCTTCACCATGTCTCGTAATTCGCCTAAATTGGGAACGACAACTCCAATCTGATAATCAGGGTTTTGTGTGCTAGTTTCTTTTGCCCAATTGGCGATTGCTTGTAATTCAGACTGGTGATTGGTAAATGACAGTGCTTGTATTGTGTTGTCGGGAGAGATTGGTTTTATTAATTCACAGCCTAGGATTTCAAAGAGTTTGCCCTGTTCGGGCGTGGGTCTATTAAAACCGAAAGCGAAATATTTTCCCTTTTTTTCGTATCCATCCAGAGCTTCATAAACTATTTTGAATAAATCGGTGGAGTCAATACAGCCTCTAGCTAACTTCATTTTTTCAAGTTCGTAGATCCATTCAACTAATAGAGCACTAGGGCTAGAGAAAAAACTTGGCATAGTTGCTATATCAACAAAATGTGTCTTGCAGAGATAATAGCATTTAATTAATTCATCAATTACAGCTTCTGAATGGTCGTTTGAATCCTGTTGGATAATCTCTTTAAAGAAAAATCGGAGTTCCGTTTTGGAGAGTAGACGGATTGATCTTTTGGGGTTATTTTGTTGCCAGAAGTTCTGGAGCCAAGAGCTGTATGAAAAAATGTTTGGCATTTTGAGTGAGCCGTGTCGTTCTGATAATGATTGCTTGACGGCCAATATTTGGCGATTATTTGCCACAATGATTGTGTCGTCCGACTGAATCCAAGAAAGATCTAAGTTAACTTTCATTCGGAAACTCGAATACTATGTCTAGATATTGACGAAGCTCTGAGACGCCCTCTTTTTTGAGGGAAGAGAAAAGCTGTACATTGATGTTTGGTATGTCTTTTAGGGACTTAATGACTCTCAGCTTTGTTGAACTGGCGATTCCCCTTTTTAGTTTGTCTGATTTGGTTAAGAGGATGTTTGTGGGAACATCGTTGTTAACACACCACTGCAACATCATTTCATCAAATGGTTTTAAGGGGTGACGACAATCCATCACTAAAATGGTGGCCATTAAGCATTTTCGATTATCAAAATATTCACTCATGTCTAGGTGCCATTTTCGTTTGACTGTATCTGGCACTTTGGCATAGCCATAGCCTGGCAAGTCGACGAGCCGTCGTTGTTCATCGAGTTCAAAAAAAACTAAATGTTGTGTACGTCCAGGCGTTCGGCTGACCTTTGCTAATTTTTTTTGTTCGGTCAGGGTATTGATTACACTGGACTTTCCTGCATTGGAACGACCCGCAAATACAACCTCATATCCATGATCTTCGGGGCAGCCCTTTAATGTAGGGCAAGATAGTAAGAATTTTGCCTGACGGTAAGAATTATGCATAGCTCGGTCATATCTTAGAGACAAAGACATTATATAAGTTTCATTCTTGGGTAAATCACAGGAATGAAATATTCTTTTAACTATTCCAGTGCTTTTTGCGAAAAGCGTAAATTTCGTTTTAAGTATAATTTACAACGGAAATTGTACAGCATTAGCCATATTGACAAGTAACATATTCATTACTGGGTTGAGCTCTTTTCGAATTTTGACTTGAATTGACAAGACTTTTTGGTGACTTATGGATAATGATGTATACCTTCATCGGAAATATAAAAAGTTTTCTTCAAATGATGATTTAAGTAAACCTTTGTCGCTTTATGAGGCGAAGGTTCATTCTGATTGGATTGATTACAATGGCCATATGAGCGAGTCTTTCTATCTCTATGCATTTGGAGATGCCTCTGACGCCCTTTTTCGCTATATTGGCATCGATGAGGATTATCGATCTGCGGGTCAATCTTTCTATACAGTTGAAACGCATATAAATTATTACCTAGAAGTTTCAGAGGGTGAGCCTTTAAAATTTACCACTCAAATACTTGGGCTCGATAAAAAGCGTTTGCATTTTTTTCATCAGATGATTCATGCGCAGAGTGGAAAACTGTTGGCAACGACTGAGCAAATGTTGATACACGTTGATACGAATAAATCGAAGGCCAGCGAAATCATGCCTGGGGTCGCAGAAAAACTTGGAAAAATTTGGGTTTTTCATCAGCAACTTCCGTCTCCTAAGCAGCAAGGTAGGGTCATGCAAATACCACAAACAAAATAGATCAGATTGAATATTTTCGATAAAAAATAGGAAGGAAATTAAATGGAATTTAGTCTTTCAAGTGAACAAGAGATGATTATCGATAGTGTTCGTAGTTTTGTCGAGCAGGAACTATATCCACACGAAGATGAGGTCGAGAAAACCAATCATATCGATGCAAGTTTGGCAGAAAGCATTAAACAAAAAGCGATTGAGCTTGGTCTTTATGCTACAAACATGCCAACGGAATATGGTGGCGGCGGTCTCGATACATTGACTTTATGTCTTTTGGAGAAAGAATTGGGTAAGGCAAATTTTGGTCTTCAGTATATTGTTGCCAGGCCAAGCAATATATTAATGGCGTGCAAAGATGAGCAAATTGAAAAATATTTACTACCAACGATACGTGGTGAAAAAGTAGATTGTTTGGCTATGACCGAACCCAATGCAGGCTCGGATGTGCGTTCTATGAAATGCCGTGCTGAGCGTGATGGTGAGTATTTTGTAATCAACGGTTCCAAGCACTTTATTAGTCATGCTGATATGGCCGATTACGTGATTTTATTTGTAGCCTCTGGTGTTGAAGAAACTTCTAGAGGAGCAAAGAAAAAAATTACTAGTTTCCTTGTAGATATGGGAACCCCAGGTTTTTCTGTAGAAACTGGATACCATAGTGTTTCACATCGTGGATATCATAACTTTATCCTTAATTTTGATAACTGCCGTGTTCATGAATCGCAAGTATTGGGCGAGGTAGATCACGGTTTTGATGTTGCCAACGAGTGGCTCGGAGCTACTCGTTTATCTGTTGCAGCAATGTGCCTAGGAAGAGCTGAACGTGCCTTACAGATTGCGACCGAATGGGCTGCAACTCGTGAACAGTTTGGACAGACCATAGGAAAGTTTCAAGGGGTTTCTTTTAAGCTCGCTGACATGTCCATGGAATTGCAAGCCGCTGAGTTGCTTACTTTGAGGGCTGCTTGGAATGACTCTCAGGGAAAGATGACCAATAGCGATGCAGCAATGGCAAAACTAAAGGCAACTGAAACACTGGCTATGGTTTCTGATGAGGCTATACAGATTCTAGGTGGAATGGGTTTGATGAATGAGTTGCCTCTAGAGAGAATATGGCGAGACCATCGAGTAGAACGAATATGGGATGGTACCAGTGAAATCCAACGTCATATTATCTCAAGGTCTCTGTTAAGACCTTTCGAATAAATGATCTCCATGAGTCAATCAAATTTGAGCCGTCTGATATCTCCTAGGTCTATTGCAGTTGTTGGTCATCGAGGTGCTGATTTTGCTATAAGAGGGAGCCTTAAATTGGGTTATACCGGAAAAATTTGGGCAATTCATCCATCTAGGGAGACTATCGAGGGGTTAGAGTGTTATAAAAGTGTTAGAGATTTACCTGAGCCTCCAGATGCAACATTCATAGCAGTTAATGCCGAAGCGGCGATAAAGATAGTTGCTGATCTAAAGGAAATCGGAAGTGGAGGGGCAGTGTTGTATGCTTCCGGTTTTGGAGAGGTGGGAGAAGAGGGAGTTAAAAGAAGCCAGAGGCTAGTTGAAGCTGCAGGCAGGATGCCGATTATTGGACCCAACTGTTATGGTTTTATTAATAGCTTAGATAGTGTCGCTTTATGGCCGGACTTGCATGGTTGTGAAGTCCTTGATAAAGGTGTAGCAATCATTACGCAAAGTGGTAATATAGGACTAAATATGACAATGCAGTCAATTGGTTTGCCGATTGCCTACATGTTTACTCTTGGCAATCAGGCAAATACCAGTATTTCAGATATTATTAATGCAGTGTTGGATGATGATAGAGTATGTGCCATAGGGCTTCATATGGAAGGTGTTAGCGATATTGAAGCTTTTGATAACGCTGGACGACGGGCGTTAGAAAAAAAGATACCTATCGTCACTATTAAAACTGGCCGTACAGATACCTCTTCTCAGATCGCTCTTAGCCATACCAGTTCGTTGACGGGAGCGGATCAATTGTTTGATGTTTTATTCGATCGTCTAGGAATAGCTAGAGTTGATAACATTCCGGAGTTTTTAGAAACATTAAAATTGCTCAGCATTTTAGGCGTAATCGATCACAATGGTGTGGCATCAATGAGCTGTTCAGGTGGAGAGGCTGGAATGATGGCTGATTTAATTGATGGCTTGGATATCTCTTTTTCAGGCCTCGAAAAAGAACACAAGGAACGAATTCAAAACACATTGAACGAGTTTGTTGAGGTAGACAATCCCTTGGATTATCACACTTTTATCTGGGGGGATCGTCATCGTACAGCTGCTTGCTTTAAAGAAATGATGAGTGGTGACTTTGCAGCAACCATGCTACTGTTAGATTGGCCAAAAACCGACCAAATGAGCCAGCAAGATTGGGACAATACTTTCTATGCCCTATGTGATGCAGCGACTGAGACAGGAAAAAAAGCTATCGTTCTAGCTTCTATGGCCGATTGTATGCCAAAAAGGATCATTGATGAATGTCAAAAACGTGGAATTGCACCAATGATTGGTTTGGATACCTGTCTTAAATCGTTACATCATTCATATAGATGTGCTCAAGCTTTCAATGCAGATTTGTCTACTCCTATAGAGGCTTCAATTCTAGTTTCAAAAAAAACACATACCAAGAAAACACTTACTGAGTTTGATGGAAAGCAATTATTGGCCAAGTATGGGATATCAATACCTGAAGGTGAGATCTGTCTCTTATACACATCTCCGAGCCCACGAGAC
>CAXDLF010000016.1:0-26113 GCA_963989885.1 uncultured Gammaproteobacteria bacterium | reverse complement strand
ACAGAGGGCTGGGAGAAGAAATTAACTTTGATTGGTGTTGGTTATCGTGCTCAAGCAAGAGGTAAAGTCTTGAGCTTAACTTTAGGTTTTTCTCACCCTGTAAATTATGATTTACCTGAAGGTGTCAGTGTTGAAACGCCTTCGCAAACTGAAGTAGTAGTTAAAGGAATCGACAAACAAAAAGTAGGTCAAGCAGCTGCTGAAATTCGAGCTTTTCGTCCACCGGAACCCTATAAAGGCAAGGGAGTTCGTTACATAAATGAACAAGTTGTTCGTAAAGACGCTAAAAAGAAATCATAGATTGAAAGGTACTTAGATGAAATTGGCAAAAAAACCAGCCCGTATAAGAAGGGCGACAAAATTTAGAGCAAAGAACGCCAAAATAAGTGTGGAGCGTTTGTGCGTTTACAAAACTTCCCGGCATATCTATGCTCAGATCATTAGTAGCTGTGGCACCAAAACATTGGCTTCAGCCTCAAGCATATCTGCCAATATTGTAAATGGTGGTAATGTTGAGGCAGCTAAGAAAGTGGGTGATTTAATAGCAAAGGCTGCCAAAAAGGCTAAAGTATCTAAGGTTGCATTTGATCGTTCTGGTTTTAAGTATCACGGTCGAGTCAAGGCGCTCGCAGAAGCTGCAAGAGAAGGTGGATTAGATTTTTAATTGAGATTTTTTAAGGTTTAAAGAATGGCTGAAAATAAGAGAAAAAATTACACAGAAGAAAGTGAATTCATCGAAAAACTGGTTAATATTCGACGTGTTGTTAAAGTAGTTAAAGGTGGCCGAATATTCGGTTTTTCTGCCTTAGTGGTTGTCGGCGATGGTAATGGAAAAGTTGGTTACGGTACTGGTAAAGCACGCGAAGTTCCTATAGCTATTCAAAAAGCAATGGATAAAGCAAAAAGATCAATGAGGTTGGTGCCGTTAGTTAATGGCACACTTCATTACCCTATTACTTCGTGTGTTGGTGCTGCAAAAGTTTATCTACAACCTGCTTCTGAAGGTACTGGAGTAATTGCTGGTGGACCAATGAGGAGTGTTTTAGAAGCTGTAGGTGTCCACAATATTTTGGCAAAATGTAACGGTACACGTAATCCAATCAGTGTTGTTAGGGCAACTATTGATGGTTTGGCAAAAATGTCATCACCTCAGACAGTTGCAGCTAAGAGAGGAAAAACCGTTGAAGAAATTACTGGGGAAGTCTAATGGCTGAAGAGAAAATAGAAAAAAAAGTGGCGCCAAAAAAGACTGTTTCTAAAAAATCATCAACCAAAGCAGCTACAGCAAAAAAAGCGCCTGCCAAAAAAGTTGCCATTAATAAATCAACTCTAAGTGTGACTTTAATTAAAAGTTATTATGGTCGTCTTCCCGCACATCGAGCTACTGTAAATGGCCTTGGTTTGAAGCGAATCAACCATACGGTGGAGTTGCAGGATACGCCTGAAGTAAGAGGCATGATCAACAAAGTGTCTTACTTGTTAAAAGTAGAGAGGTAAGTAATGAATCTTAATACATTGAAGCCTGCATTGGGCGAAAAATCTGGCAGAAAACGTGTCGGTCGTGGTATGGGCTCTGGTCTTGGGAAAACATGCGGTCGAGGTCATAAAGGGCAAGGTTCTCGCTCTGGTGGTTTTACCAAGGTTGGGTTTGAAGGTGGCCAAATGCCATTACAGAGAAGATTACCAAAAGTGGGTTTTACTTCTCGCGTCTCAAGGATGACTTCACAAGTAACCCTATCTCAACTTGATAAGTTAACTGAAACTGACATTAGTATTGATGTTTTAAAGAAACACAACCTTGTTACTAAAAATATTGTCAAAGTAAAAGTCATGTTATCAGGTGAAATTACACGTGCTGTTAACTTGACTGGTATTAGCGTAACAAAAGGTGCGAAAGCAGCTATTGAAGCGGCTAAAGGAACAATTAGAGAGTAATAAAATGAGCCAATCACCTCTAGGACTTACTGAAGATTTAATAAAGCGCATTCTTTATCTATTAGGCGCTTTAATCGTTTTTAGACTGGGAACACATATTGTGATTCCGTTCATATCACAGACCGCACTCGCTTCATTAGTGGAAGATAACAGAGATGGTATTCTGGGTATGTTTAATATGTTCTCAGGTGGAGCATTAGAGCGTTTATCTATTTTCACTCTTGGAATAATGCCTTATATTTCCTCATCAATTATCATGACGCTGATGACCTCTGTTGTCCCTTATTTTGAACAATTAAAGAAAGAAGGTGAGCGGGGTAGACGAAAAATTACACAGTATACTCGTATGGGTACTGTGTTTTTGGCAGTCTTTCAATCCTATGGAATTTCAATAGCTTTACAATCGCAATCAGGAGGTGGAGTTGCACTGGTAACTAACCCTGGTCTGACATTTAGCTTTGTTACTGTTGTGACGATGACGACTGGAACACTATTCTTGATGTGGTTAGGAGAACAGATTACTGAAAAAGGAGTTGGTAACGGCATTTCAATGATTATTTTTGCAGGTATCGTTGCTGGATTGCCTGTCTCATTAGGTAATACGCTCAGTATGGTAAATACTGGTGAACTAAGTGTTTTTGCTGTTGTGCTAATCTTGATTATGGCATTTCTTGTGATGGGCTTTATTGTATTTATGGAAAGAGGCCAGAGACGTATCACTGTGAATTACGCTAAGCGCCAGCAAGGACGTAAGATGGTTGGAGGTCAAAGCTCCTATCTACCTCTTAAAATCAACATGGCGGGAGTTATTCCACCGATTTTTGCCTCTAGTATTATTCTATTTCCAGCAACATTAGGTGGTTGGTTTTCACAAACAGAAGGGCTAGGTTGGTTGGCAGATATCACTTCAAGTTTATCTCCAGGGCAGCCACTGTATATCATGTTCTATGCTTCGGCAATTGTATTTTTCTGTTTTTTCTATACAGCACTTACATTTAATGCTAAGGATACAGCCGACAATCTAAGAAAGTCTGGTGGCTTTATTCCAGGCATAAGACCTGGACAGCACTCAGCAGATTATATTGACACCGTTACCACAAGGTTAACAGCAGTTGGTGCAATCTATATTACGGGAGTGTGTTTATTGCCCGAGTTTTTAATTTTGTATTGGAATGTGCCTTTCTATTTTGGTGGCACCAGTCTTCTTATCATTGTTGTCGTGGTGATGGATTTTATTGCTCAGGCACAGTCTCATATGATGTCAAATCAATATGAAGGTCTAATGCGCAAAGCGAACTTAAAGTAAGGGTTAGTTATGAAAGTAAGAGCATCTGTTAAAAAAATATGTAAAGATTGCAAAATCATTAAGCGGAATGGAGTGATTCGTGTTATTTGTAAAGACCCTCGTCACAAGCAAAGACAAGGGTGATGACGTTGACAGGTATTTATTTACAAAGTAAAATTGCACGGTTTTTCAATTCGATAATTTTGGGTGGCAAAAACTCTCACTCATTCGAAGTATTGGTTGAGGTATAGGTAAATTTATGGCACGAATTGCAGGAATAAATATTCCGACACATAAACACATTGTAATTGCTTTGCAGTCAATTTTTGGTATTGGAAAAACCCGATCAAAAATAATTTGTGAAACACTAAAACTAGATCCTAGCACAAAGGTTTCTGAATTAACTGAAGATCAGTTGGAATCGATTCGTGTAACTGTTTCTAAGTATGAAGTAGAAGGTGATTTAAGACGTGAAGTTGCCATGAATATTAAACGCCTTAGAGACCTAGGTTGCTATAGAGGCATTCGTCATAGGAAGTCACTTCCTTTGCGTGGCCAAAGAACAAAAACAAACGCCAGAACTCGAAAGGGCCCTCGGCGATTAATAAAATAATTAGGATATACGATTATGGCAACAGAACAATCAAATAAGAAGAAGTCCAAGAAGATCGTTTCAGACGGAATTGCACACATTCATGCAACATTTAATAATACTATTGTGATGATTACTGATCGTCATGGAAATACTTTGTGTTGGGCTACTTCAGGCGGTGCAGGTTTTAGAGGTTCAAGAAAATCAACTCCTTTTGCTGCACAAGTTGCTGCAGGAAGTTGTGGTGAGAAAGCACAAGCTATTGGCATGAAGAATCTTGACGTTCGAGTCAAGGGTCCTGGTCCAGGTAGAGATTCGGCTATCCGTGGCCTCAATGCGCAGGGCTTAAAAATCCAATCAATAACAGATGTGACACCAATTCCGCACAATGGCTGTCGTCCATCTAAAAAACGAAGAGTATAAGGGTAAATTATGGCTAGATATACAGGTCCAACATGCAAATTAGCACGTCGTGAAGGTGCTGACTTGGAGCTTAAGAGTGGTATTAGATCGATTGACTCAAAATGTAAATTATCACAGCTACCTGGTGTGCATGGTGTGAATGCTCGACGTCAAAAAGGTAGTGATTATGGTTTACAGTTGCGTGAAAAGCAGAAAGTTAGACGCATGTATGGCTTATTGGAGAAACAATTCCGACTATATTACAAAAAAGCCAGCTCTAAAAAGGGGTCAACAGGTGAGAACTTGTTGTCACTTCTTGAGTGCCGCCTTGATAACGTGGTTTACCGTATGGGGTTTGCATCAACTCGTTCAGAGGCAAGGCAGTTGGTTTCTCATAAATCAATCTTGGTGAACGGTAAGATCGTCAACATACCTTCATATCAGGTAAGTGCAAATGATGAAATCTCTGTTAGAGAGAAAGCAAAAAAACAAAGCCGAATTCAACTAGCCCTTGAGATTTCAGGGCAGAATGGATTGGCTGAATGGGTTGACGTTGATAACAAATCATTGAAAGGTATATTCAAAAATGTACCTTCTCGTGATGAATTGTCAGCTGATATTTCAGAACATTTAATCGTTGAACTTTATTCTAAATAGGAATTAAATATGCAAGGAAGTGCAAGAGATTTTCTAAAACCAAAACTAGTTGATTCAGTTGAATTGTCTGCAAACGAGTATCGTGTTGTTCTTGAGCCATTTGAGCGTGGTTTTGGACATACATTGGGAAATTCACTAAGAAGAACTTTATTGTCTTCTATGGTTGGTTCAGCAATTACGGAAGTTTCAATTGATGGTGTAATGCATGAATTTTCAACTATTGAGGGCGTCCAAGAAGATGTGCTTGATATCCTTCTTAACCTTAAGGAGGCTTCTGTAGGGCTTAATGCAAGTGAAACCGCAACTGTCATCATCGAGAAAGAAGGCCCATCTCAACTAACTGTCGCAGATATTGAATCCAATGGTACTGATGTATCAGTATTCAATCCTGAGAAAGTTATCGCGACTATAAACGAAGGTGGCAAAATTAGAATGACAATTACAATTAATACCGGAGTTGGATACGACGTTGCTGTTTCTCGAACCGTTGACTCGGAAACTATTGGTAGTATTCAGTTGGATGCAAGTTTCTCACCAATCAAACGTGTCAGTTTTACAGTTGAGTCAGCACGTGTTGAGCAAAAAGTAAACCTAGATAGACTTAATATTATTATCGAAACAAACGGTTCCGTTGATGCAGAAGAGGCAGTGAAGCGTGCAGCAACGATACTACAAGATCAACTCTCATCTTTTGTTGAGCTCGAGCCTGTAGTTGAAGAGGAACCGCAACCAACTTCTGAGGATTTCCCGCCGATGTATTTATCGGCAGTAGATGAGCTAGAATTAACAGTTCGCTCTGCTAATTGTTTAAAAGCAGAACAAATATACTATATTGGTGACCTCATCCAAAAATCAGAGCAGGACTTATTAAGAACGCCAAATTTGGGTCGTAAGTCGCTTAATGAAATTAAAGAAGTTCTCATTGAAAAAAATCTTGAGCTTGGTACAGAGATAGAAAACTGGCCTCCAGTTGATCTAATGAGTGAATAAAGGATAAATAATGAGACACAGAAAGTCAGGTAGACAGCTTAACCGCAATTCATCGCATAGAAAGGCGATGTTTCAGAATATGGCAAATTCACTATTCTTGCATGAAGTTATAAAAACAACTTTGCCGAAAGCCAAGGAACTTCGTCGTGTAGTTGAGCCATTAATCACAAAGGCGAAATCAGACAGTGTAGCTAACCGTCGTCATGTATTCTCAAAGTTGCGTGACGATGCAATGGTTGCAAAGCTATTTAACGAACTGGGTCCATTTTATAAAGATCGCCCTGGTGGCTATGTTCGCATTCTTAAGGCAGGCTTTCGTACAGGCGATAAGGCTCCAATGGCTGTAGTGCAATTGGTTGATTTTGATAGTGGCGAAGAAACTATTTCAGAGTCACCACAAAAAGAAACACAAGAAGAATTTTAAGGGAATTATTAATATGCCAGCAATTAAAGTAAAAGAGAATGAGCCATTTGATATTGCACTACGTCGTTTCAGACGTTTATGCGATAGAGCCGGTGTTATTACAGATGTTAGAAAAAAAGAGTTTTTTGAAAAGCCGACTTGGGTGAATAAACGCAAAAAGGCTGCAGCTGTTAAAAGAACACACAAAGAAATGGCAAAGAACCGTATTCATCGCAAACGTATGTACTAAGAAAAAACCTCTCTTGGTGCAAAAATAAAAAAAGAAAAATGTCTCAGCTAAAAAAACGAATTACTGACGATATGAAGTCAGCAATGAAAGCGAAAGACAAACAAGCCCTCAAAGCGGTACGAATGATTCTTGGGGCTATTAAACAAAAAGAAGTTGACGATCGCATCGAGCTAGATGATGCACAAGTGATGGCCGTCATTCAAAAAATGGTCAAGCAACGCAAAGATTCCATATCACAGTTCTCAGACGCTGGTCGAACTGACTTAGTTGAGGTTGAGGAGGCTGAGTTGGTTGTCATTAATAGTTACATGCCAGAGCAACTAAGTGATGAAGAGGTAGCAGCAGTTGTGGACAAGGCAATAACTGATTCTGGAGCAGATTCTATGAAAGACATGGGCAAACTTATGGGCATGCTCAAGGGTCAGCTAGACGGTAAAGCTGACATGGGTCTGGTTTCTCGTTTTATCAAAGATAAATTGTCATAAAGCAGTCTAATTCTCTGGATTTTTCTTGAAGGTAGTTGGTGTTAAGCTAGTTTGGCTAATGAACCAGCGGATAAAGGAAGATGGTTCTGAATAGCCTAGCAAGTATGAGATAACTTTAACAGACTGACCCTCCTTTAACATCAGTTTTGCCTTTCTCAGTTTATGTTGGTTCAATGTTTGACGAAAATTTGTTTTATTTTTTGATAACCTATTTCGAAGCGAGTTAACACTCATGCCCAGCTGTTGAGATATCTCCTCAATGTTGACGTTGTTGTAGTTATTTTCATAATTACATAGTAGGTTTTCTACCCTATGAATTATGTTTTCTTGGACTTGTTTCTGTCTCAACTTTTCTTGGGCAATTGAAGATAAATAGGCAACTAATTTCGAATTAGTAAGACTATTTTTTTTCATAAAAGTATTATGGCTAATGACAATAGAGGTCTCAGCACCATTAAAATTAATAGGACAATTAAAAACCGATTTTTTATTTAAGGATTGCTTGTTTGGCTGCATTTTGGTAGTGATATGTTTAATTGCATATCTTTTTGACCTGATAAAGGCCGCAAGCATCGATAAACATAAGTTTTCATATAGACTGGGGTATTCAATTACCGGATCAGCAATGAATTGAATTTTGACTCTATCATGATGTTTGATGACTAAAACTTTGATGCCTTCAAGCTCAATATCAATATATGTTTGAAGTAATTTAAAACTCTCCTTTAGGTTCCTTGAATAAACAAATATCAAACCTAATAATTCAGCATAGTTGGGTCTGATTTGTGCCATTCTAGAATAATTAATCGAGATCAGTTCGTCATCAAAAACAGACTCAGCCTGAATAAAAAAATTTAAAAACATCTCTACAGGCAGTGTTAAGTTTTGGTTCAATAATATTTTTTTTGGTAAACCTATTCTGCTACAAATTTCATCGACCTGTTTGGGATAAATTTGTTGGAGTCTTAGAATGGATCTCCAAGCAATGCTATGGATGTTCATGCAATTAAAGTCTTGTAAATTATAATAAAGTGTTAATATTTTATTATATTATGTCAATTAAATTTCTATTTTTATCTCTATACTTATTAATCATTTATTGAAGTAAGAATTTCGTTTAACCTTAAGTTCTAGATAGGCATCAATTTTTATGATGGAAAGTATATTTCATTACTCGTTTTTTTCGTTTGTGTTAACAAGTCTTTTGCTACTACTTGTATTGGTAAAAACACAATTAAAACTTTGGCAGGTATGGTTGTTGGCTACGGCATTGGTATATCCCGGTGCCGCTATAGATGGTCATTTTGGCGCTCAGATTGTATTAGTTATATTGCTTTTATTTGGGATATTTATCGTTCCTAGGGTCAGATTATTAATTTTTACTAAGCCTCTGTTTAATGCGATGCGAAAGTCACTACCTCCAATCGGTTTGACAGAGAGGATTGCACTCGAGGCGGGAAGCGTCTGGTGGGATGCTGAACTGTTTCAAGGTAACCCAAATTGGAAAGAGTTATCAGAACTGGAGGCGACAGAACTAACAGAAGAGGAGCAAAGTTTTGTTGACAATGAAGTCAATACGCTCTGTTCTATGATTAACTCTTATGAAATAGTGGATAAGCAAGATCTGCCAGAAGAGGTCTGGCGTTATATTTTCGATAATGGTTTTCTTGGAATCATCATTCCCAAAGAGTTTAATGGCTTAGGATTCTCACACTTTGCTCATGCAACAATTGTAGGCAAACTTTCCTCAGCTTCACAATTTTTGGGCATTGCAGTTATGGTTCCAAATTCATTAGGTCCTGGAGAGCTGCTTCTTAAATATGGCACTGAAAAACAAAAACAACATTACTTGCCTCGCTTGGCAAAAGGCCAAGAGATTCCCTGCTTTGGCCTAACTTCGACTGTTGCCGGTTCTGATGCCGGTTCACTTGAAGACAATGGCATTGTTTGTTATGGAGACTATGAGGGCGAGAAGGTGCTAGGACTCAGGCTCAATTGGGAAAAGCGCTACATTACGCTTGCCCCTATTGCCACAGTAATCGGTCTGGCTTTTAAGGCCTACGACCCGGATAACTTATTGCCCAAAGACCACCCTCTTTATGAAAAAGAGGATCTGGGTATTACCTGTGCGCTAATACCTCGTGAGACTGAAGGTGTCAGCGTAGGCACTCGCCATTTTCCAGTGGGTGAACCTTTTCAAAATGGCCCTATTTATGGTGAAGATGTCTTCATACCAATGGACTGGATTATTGGTGGTGAAAAGATGATTGGCAATGGTTGGAGAATGTTGATGGAGAGTTTAAGTGTCGGCAGGGGTATTTCCTTGCCAGTCACCGGTGCATCTGCAACGCAAGCAATGCTCTTAACCACAAGTGCCTATTCGCAGACCAGAGAGCAGTTTGGTATATCGTTAGCAGGCATGGAGGGTATTCAGGAGAAACTCGCAACGCTAGCGACCAACGCATACAGAGCGACCGCAAACATCAACCTGTCAACATGGACTCTTGATGCTGGACACAGGCCGTCAATCATATCTGCCATCGTCAAATATCGAAATACCCAGCTACTTCAACAGTCCTCGATTGATGCTATGGACGTTCATGGCGGAAGGGCAGTTATGCAAGGCAAAAGAAACTATGTTGCTAACGTCTATGCTGGCGCACCTGTTGCTATTACCGTTGAGGGGGCAAACATACTGACTAGAAGTTTAATGATTTTCGGACAAGGGTTGATTCGTTGCCACCAAACGATGCTCGATGAACTAACTGCACTTCACGATAATAACAAAAAATCAATTCAAAATTTCGACAGTGCGCTTACAAAACATGTTGGTAACTTTATCAGGAATATTGCAAGGGCAATCCTTTTTTCTTGGACTCGTGGGCGTTTGGCAAAACCCTATGGTGATTCGACTACCAGAGTGTATTATCGAAATTTGGCTGTTTTATCGGCTAAATTTGCTTGCCTGAGTGATATTGCTTTATTGCTGTTGGCGGGCTCTTTAAAGCGCAAAGAGATGGTTTCGGGCCGTTTTGCCGATGCAATTTGTGCAATGTATGAAATTAGCGCCTGTCTGAAGTTGTATGAGGAAAAATTTCAAAACGACGACAAGGTAAAGAGCATTTTGAAGTTGTCTGTCCTTCAATTAGTTAAAGAAGCAGATACAGCGATGCTCACCAACATAGAAAATTTGCCAGTTAATCGGGTTGTAAAATTACTATTAAAGTTTTTACTCTTCCCATTTGCTCTAACAAATGCCAAAATAGATGACAGGCTGATTGTTGCTAGTTCCAAATCCATTGCTGATATTGAATGGTTATTGGAGAATTTCTCAAGTTGTTTGTGTTCTCATTTAAAAGATATTCCTGGACATCCGTTCTATATTTTATTTCAAGGCTATGAAGCAGGAATTTTGTTAAAGGCGCTCAAACAAAAGGTCAAAAAGGCTGGACACAAATACCAGCCAAGTTCAACGCTAGAAGACTGGTTGCAGGAATTAGTAGATAGTGATGTTTTAGCCAGTGAGGAAAGGGATGACTGGCTAAGATTGAATGATATAGTTCTCGAATCACTTAAGGTTGACGATTATGAAAATTCAAAGACATAAATTAATAGGAAAAGCATGAAACAATATTTTGATAAAACATTTAGAAAAATCGCTGTACTCGGTTCGGGTACTATGGGCGGCCAGATTGCCGCACATTTCGCGAATTTAGGATTCGAGGTTTTTATGTTTGATGTGAATGAAGAAGTCTTGGCTAAGTCACTCGCAGTTCTAAAAAAACTAAAGCCACCAGCTTTGGCGAGTCAATCGGTGATTGATTTAATCAAAACGTCTACTTACGAGTCGTTGGATATTTTAGCCCAGTGTGATTTTATTATTGAATCTGTCGTTGAAAATCTAGACATAAAAAAACAATTATTTGCCAACATAGCGCCGTACGTTAACGACAATGCAGTTCTCGTTACAAACACCTCTGGATTGTCCATTCAAAAAATTGCAGAACATTCACCGGAACAGTTGAGAAGTCGAATTTTTGGAGTCCATTTCTTCAACCCTCCTAGATACTTACCTCTGGTTGAAATCATTAGAACCTCATTTAGTGATGAAAAATTACTTAGCAAGGCTGAGGGTTTTATCACTTCTGCATTAGGCAAGGAAGTTGTCTATGCAAAAGATAACCCTGCCTTTGTTGCCAATAGGATTGGTGTCTTTTCTTTATTGACTGTCCTGAAACATGCAGAGAATTTCTCTCTTTCTGCGGATACTGTAGACGCACTAACTGGTAAGAGAGTTGGTAGACCTGCTAGTGCAACCTTTAGAACGCTAGATATTGTTGGGCTTGATGTGATGTCGAATGTAGTCAAGAATATATATGAGAACGCTAAAGAAGACCCATGGATTGAGTTATTCAAATTACCAGAATGGATTGATGATTTAATTGAAAAGGGTTGTCTTGGTAGCAAGACAAAGAAAGGTATCTACGAAAAAAAGGGAAAGGATATTTATGTTTTTGATCCAAAGAAAAAAGAATACAGGCTGTCAGATAAAACCATCAGTCCCGAAGTCAGAAAAATCCTTAAAGAAAATGGCAGTATAGAAAAGGCTTTAATGTCTCTATCTGAATGTGATGACCCTCAGGCCCAGTTTTTATGGTCTGTCTATCGGGATGTTTTTCACTACGCCTGTTATCAGTTAGAGCATCTGGCTGAAACTGTGAGATGCGTTGATTTAGCAATGAAATCGGGCTTTGGATGGCAGAGAGGTATATTTGAACAGGCACAGCTCACTGGTTGGAGCGTTATGAGAGATAACTTAATAGCCGATATTGATAGTGGCAAGGTTCTTTTAGAAGAGCCATTGCCATCTTGGGTTTCAGAAAGGTCCTTTGTTTATAGCGAGGAAGGTGCCTTTGATCCAAAAAGAGATCAATATATTCCTAGATCTTCTCATCCTGTTTACGAGAGGCAACTATTTAAGCCTCTGTTACATGGCGAGAGGCAGCACCAACAAGAAGTTTTGTTAGAAACTGATACAACTAAACTGATTGATATCGGTGACGGCGTCGCTAGTATATCTTTTAAAACGAAAATGAATGTATTAAGTTCGGGTGTCTTGGTTGATATCCCTAATTGTCTTGATTTTCTTGAGGAAAACGGCTTTAATGCTTTGATATTTAGACAAGAAAAAGAACATTTTTGTGCTGGCGCGAATCTTTATGAAATTATTTCAGCGATTAAGCTGGGTCTTTTAGAAAAAGATCCAGGAGTGACTGCAAAAGCTAAGAAGAAGGCCTTTGAAGTTATGCATCCAGAACTGCCAAAATTAGGCAAGCTCTACTCGATCAAAAAAACTGTTTCTATGTTGCAGGAATCGCTAATGCGTTTGAAGCATGGCAGAATACTAACCTTAGCAGCAGTTGATGGGCTGGCTTTGGGGGGTGGTTGTGAGTTGCTTTTGCATTGTAATAGAGTGATTGCCTCCATGAACTCTTTTATCGGACTGGTAGAGGTGGGTGTCGGCGTTTTTCCTGCTGGTTGTGGTAGCAAGGAGATGGCTTTAAGAGCATATTCCAACAAAGAGACAGACGATATTTTTCCATTGCTTTCTAAGCACTTTGAACAAATTGCCATGGCTAAATTTTCAGGAAGCGCTTTAGAGGCGAAAGAAATGGGTTATCTGAAAACTGACGATGTTATTATTGCCAATCCAAACGAGTTGCTTTATGTTGCAAAACATCAGGCATTGGCATTACTTGAATCTGGCTTTAAGTCACCTTTAGACACTAATTTCAGAGTTGTTGGTAAGGCAGGTTATGCCAACATTATGGCCCAGGTCGCGAATCTTTATGAGGGCCACTTTATGTCGGATCACGATAATATGATTATTACTCGCCTAGCTAAAGTAATGACTGCCTCAAAAGTTGAAGAGAATACTGTAGTTGACTCACAAATGATTCTTGACTTGGAAAAAAAGTATTTTATTGAACTCTTGGGAACTCAAAAAACTCAAGACCGGATTGAGTACATGTTAAAGAATAGCAAACCGCTTCGTAATTAGTTGGAGAACAAAATGGGAAAAGCTTATATCGTAGACGCAAAAAGAACTCCAGTCGGAAAGGCTCGTGGTTGCTTGTCTAAAACCAGAGCGGATGATCTATTGGTTCATGCAATACAAAGTGTTTTAACAGCCTCTGATGAGAGTCAAGAGATTAACAATAATATCGATGATATTATTGTTGGCTGTGCGATGCCTGAGGGACCTCAGGGTCTTAATATAGCTCGAATAGCAACACTGTTGGCAGGGCTTCCAGATTCAACTCCAGCATATACCCTAAACCGTTTTTGTTCTTCCGGTTTGCAATCTGTTGCCAACGCTGCAAATCTCGTTAAATCAGGTTCTGCAGATCTTGTGATTGCAGCCGGCGTGGAAAGTATGAGTAGTGTTCCAATGACTGGCTTTAAACCTTCTGTTAACCCAAAAGTGTTAGAAGATGAGAATATAGCCATAGCCTATGGTATGGGCTTAACAGCCGAAAAGGTTGTGCAGAAATATAGCATCAGCAGGGATGAGCAAGACGAGTTCGCCTTTGATAGCCATCAAAAAGCAATCTTGGCTAATAAAGAGAGTTTGTTTACAAATGAAATTTCCCCGATAACAACAGTTGAAACCGGCTATTCTCTTGATTCTAAGGAATATACAACTTCAACTAATGTTGTGTCCAGGGATGAGGGGCCTAGAGAAGACACCAGTATCGAGGTCTTAGGAAAATTAAGGACTGTTTTTGCTCAAGACGGAACGGTGACTGCAGGCAACAGTTCACAAATGTCGGACGGTGCTGCAGCAGTTTTAATTGCAAGTGAAGAGGCTCTTAAGAAATATAACTTAAATCCAAAGGCAGAGTTTTTGGGCTTTTCTGTCGCTGGGGTGCCAGCAGAAATAATGGGTATCGGACCCGTAAAAGCTGTCCCTAAAGTTTTAACATCGGTTGGTTTGGGTCTGGATGATATTGGCTGGATAGAGCTCAATGAAGCTTTTGCGGCGCAATCTCTGGCCGTCATTAAAGAATTGGGTCTTGATAGAGAAAAAGTTAATCCACTAGGTGGAGCGATTGCACTTGGTCATCCCTTAGGTGCTACAGGCTCCATTAGGACAGCTACAATTTTGTCGGCGCTGAAAAGAGATAATATTGATTATGGCATGATAACAATGTGCATAGGTACAGGTATGGGTGCCGCCGGAATTATAAAAAATATAAAAAACTAAATGGATAATAAAAATTTTATCCACAACTTGAGGTTGCCAATTATTCAGGCACCTATGTTTATCGTGTCTAATTCGAGACTGGTTATTGCCTCTTCTCGTGCTGGTATTGTTGGCGCTTTTCCGACTGCAAATTGCAGAACCTTGGAAGCGCTAGATCAATCCTTTTCAGAAATAACTAGTGCGCTAGGTAGTGGCAAGGATTCACTACCTTGGGGAGTTAATATCATTGTTAGTAAGATGTATGCACGTAGTGGCGATGACATAGAGTTAATCTTGAAACATAGAGCGCCTATCGTAATAACCTCTTTAGGAAACCCCAAACAAGTTGTTGAAAAAGTGCATGAATACGGTGGTCTGGTTTTTTCGGATGTCATTAACTTGTATCACTCACAAAAAGCAATCGATGCTGGTGTGGACGGTTTAATTTTGGTTTGCAATGGTGCCGGAGGGCATACAGGTGACTTGTCACCATTTGCCTTTGTATCAGAGGTAAAAGAAATATTTGACGGCATTATTATTGTCGGAGGTAGTATTAGCTCGGGAGATTCCATTCTTGCCATCCAAGCTTTGGGAGCGGATCTGGCATACATGGGTACACGTTTCATCGCAACTAAAGAAAGCGATGCTAGTGATGAATATAAAGAAATGATTATTAATGCATCTGCCAAGGAGATAATTAAATCGAACAAGATTACTGGGGTTAATGGGAATTGGCTAGAGCAGTCACTCAATAATGCAGGCATTGCCACTAATGAGGGGGGTGCCAAGAGTGCTCTGAGTGATTTAAAGAGGATGGCAATGCCAATGATAAAGCAAAAATTAAAGGTCGATTTTGATATAAGCAAGGTTACTGCCAAGAGGTGGCGCGACATTTTCTCAGCAGGTCAAGGAGTGGGCTCTATTTCTAATATCCCTAGCGTGAAAGATTTGGTGTTAGAATTAGAGCAACAGTACATGAATTCAAAAAATAGTATTTTATAAGGGACAACAAAATGTTGACTAAACCAGTAAAAAGAGACTTAAAACATAACAGAACAATCAAGGGTAAGGGTTATAAAAGAGAGGATGGATTATGGGATATCGAGGTATTCCTATTAGACACTAAGACTTTTTCATTTAAAAATATGCATAGAAGTTATATTAGTGCAGGAGAGCCGTTGCATGATATGGCTATTAGACTTACGCTCGATGATGACAGAAAGATTGTTGATATAGAGGCTGTTATTGGCTCAGGCCCTTATAATGTATGTCCTCAAGCGGTAATAAATTGTGAAAAATTAAAAGGGGAATTTGTAGTATCAGGCTTTAATAAGAAGGTTTTAAAAATATTAGGTTCAGAAAAAGGTTGCCGCCATATAACGGATCTATTGGCTCATGCTGCTACGATAGCTTATCAAACACTCTTCAAAGAAAACACAGCAGAGGGTAGGAAGAAAATTTCTTTGGAAGAGGCTAAATCTATTGGGGAAAAATTTGGAAATTCTTGTTATGCATTAAAAAAGGACGGAGAAGTTTATAATCAATATAAAGAAATATTGATAAATAAAGTTAAGGAGGGTTAATTTCAATCGAGAGGATATATGGAAAACAACATACCAAGCAATATCGAAGAGACTGACTTTTTCAAAGAGAACGCAAATCTAGTAGATTTTTTTAACAACACTTGTAAAAAACATCAAGGCAAAATAGCTTTTGAAAGTTTTGGTGTTGAAATGTCTTTTGAGGAACTTTCTGAACAGGCTAATTCTTTTGCTTCTTGGCTTAGCCAAGGCTATAAGGCTGGAGACAGAATCGCCGTTATGATGCCAAATATGTTGGCTTACCCAGTCATCGTTTATGGTGCGCTGATGACAGGCATTGTCGTTGTTAATATTAACCCACTCTACACCCCAAGAGAATTAGAGCATGTATTAAGAGATAGTGAGGCTAAGGTTTTACTTGTCTGGGAAGGGGTGGCCCATGTTGTTGAAAAATCAGATCTTGCAAGTGTAGAAAAGGTCTTATTGACGACAGTTGGAGACCTTCTAGGCTTTAAAGGAAAGATTATCAATTTTGTTGCCAGAAAGGTTAAAAAATTAGTACCACGATTCAATATAAATGATGCTACAGGATTTCTCGATGCGTTAAGTGAAGGTGCGAAGGCTGAATTTAATGGTGCTGATGTGTCAATAAATGACACCGCCTTTTTACAATACACTGGCGGAACAACTGGAGTATCTAAAGGAGCAATACTGACGCATCGAAATATTCTGGCAAACATTATTCAGGCCTTTTTCACTATCGATCCAACAATGTATGAAAACTCTGATAATGAGCAAAGAACTGCAATATGCCCGCTCCCGCTTTATCACATTTTTGCCCTTACAGTACACAACTTCATGTTGTTTCATATTGGTGGAAAGAGTGTCCTTGTGACCAACCCAAGGGATCTCAAAACTTTCATC
The DNA here is from genome assembly GCA_963989885.1 of uncultured Gammaproteobacteria bacterium. Classification (GTDB taxonomy): domain Bacteria; phylum Pseudomonadota; class Gammaproteobacteria; order PS1; family Pseudothioglobaceae; genus Pseudothioglobus. The sequence continues at coordinate 9,403 of CAXDLF010000016.1, read as the reverse complement.
TCGATTCTGAAAAAACATAAGTTTCACATGATTTCTGGGGTCAACACACTTTACGAGGCGCTGTTAAATACCGATGGCTTTAAGGATTTAGATTTCAGTAACCTGATTATGTCCTTAAGTGGTGGAATGGCGGCGTTAGATACAACCGCAAAGAGATGGCTTGAGGTCACAAATTCGATTATTTGGCAGGCCTACGGTCTAACCGAAACTTCACCACTAGTGAGTGTAGTTGACTACAGACAAACAGAGTTTACCGGCTCTGTTGGTTTACCTGCAGCCTACACTGAGGTGGAAATTCGAGATGAAAATGACCAGGCAATCACGGAGCTAAATGAGCCTGGAGAATTATGTGTACGAGGTCCTCAGGTTATGAGCGGTTATTGGAAATCTGAAGACTCTGGGCTAGACGAGAACAACTGGTTTAAAACCGGTGATATTGCTAGAATAGATGAAACGGGCAATATCTTTATTGTTGATCGCAAAAAAGACATGATCCTGGTCTCAGGATTTAACGTTTATCCGAATGAAGTTGAAGCGGTAGTCAATGAGCATCCCGCTGTTCTGGAATGCGGTTGTGTTGGCGTGAAGGATGAAAAATCTCAAGAAGCTGTAAAGGTCTATATCGTCTTACATGAGGGACAGGATGTTGCTGAAGAAGAAATCATTACTTTCTGTCGCGAAAAATTGACAGCATATAAAGTTCCCAAACAAGTTGAGATTATTAGTGAAATTCCAAAAACGAATGTCGGTAAAGTTTTAAGAAGGGAACTCAAAGCCAACTCTTAACTTTATTTGGCTATGACTAAAGTCAATGAATGAGTTCTTGCAATTACTTATAGTTGGCATCAGTCAAGGCTGTATCTATGGCTTGATGGCATTGGGCTTTGTGATGATATACAAGGCCACTGAGATGCTTAATTTTGCTCAGGGTGATATGATGATGCTGGGCTCGTTTGTTGCCTGGACATTAATAATGGACTTGGGCATGCCTTTCTGGCTCGGTGTTCCTGCCACGTTGATTATCATGGCGTTGTTTGGCGCTCTTGTTGACATTCTGATAGTGCGTCGAGTGATTGGACAACCTCAGTTTGCCGTAATCATTCTGACCCTAGGACTGGGCATCATTTTCCGTGCTGCTGCAGGGATGATTTGGGGGCAGGTGCCTCTGACCATTGATAGCCCCATTTCAGGTTTTAGCAGCTTTTACGGGATTGTTATAGGTAATGAGCGTTTAGCAATTATTGCTGTCACAGCGATATTGATAGCAATTCTATGGGCATATTTTCGTTACTCTAAATGGGGCATTGCCATGAAGGCTACATCTCAAAACCAGCTTGCTGCGTACTATTCAGGAATTCCGGTAAGAGTTATCATTTCCGCTGTTTGGGCTGTCGCCGCTGCAATTTCAGCTCTAGCAGGTATTCTATTGGCCCCAATCACACTAATCGAGCCGATGAACGGCTTACTGGGCATCAAGGCTTTTGCCGCCGCCGTAATAGGTGGCTTCGGCTCTATGCCCGGTGCTATTCTTGGGGGACTTATTGTCGGCATAATAGAGCCCTTTGCAGCGGCATACGTTCCCGCAGTTAAGGGGAGTATGATCTACGTTGTAATGTTGGTAGTATTGGCCTTACGACCACAGGGGTTGTTTGCTCAAATGCATAAAAAGAAGCTTTGATATGAGAATTCTGTTCAAAACCAATTATAAACAAGACTTGAATCTAGCAAAACATGGTGGGCACCGCTTTTGGTATGGTTTACTAATCCTCGTCCTGTTTGCTGTACCACTAATATTCGATGGCTATTATATCGGCGAGGCAACGCGCATACTGATCTATGCCATGGCAGGTTTGGGCTTAATGGTATTAACTGGCTTTACAGGCCAGGTAAGTCTCGGCCACGCGGCATTTTTGGCAATCGGGGCTTACACAAATGCCTGGTTTCTAGCTCAGGGGTTTTCCTCCTTTGTAGCGCTACCAATGGCAGCCTTGCTGAGCATGATAGGTGGTCTGCTAGTCGCCATCCCTGCCGCACGGATGTCAGGCATATATCTGGCAATCGCGACACTCGCCTTTGCAATCATAGTGGAGGATGTTGCTGGCCATCTCAGCAGCATCACCGGCGGCAATCGCGGCATGATGGTCGACGTTCCAATACTGTTTGGCTATCAAATATGGGAATCCTGGGAGCTGTACCTATTTGTCTTGAGCATCTTGGTTGCTGCCACTCTCGCGGTGTTGAATATATTGCGCTCTCCGCTGGGTCGCGCAATGATTGCGGTAAGAGAATCCGAAGTCTCGTCCCAGGCATTGGGTGTGAACCCAATGAAAATTAAAGTTTTTGCCTTTACCGTATCTGCCGCCATAACAGGTCTAGCGGGAGCCTTTTTGGCGCACTATATGTCGTTTCTGACACCTCAAATATTCGGAATTTTATTGTCCATCCAGTTGCTATTGATGATTGTATTAGGAGGCCTTGGTACCGTCCATGGCGTATTTTTCGGAGCTGTATTGATTGGCCTGCTGGAAACCGGCATATCAATTGCGAAAGACAGTCTGCCATCTTCGATCGGCGGCTTGCCAGGAATAGAGCCATTCATTTTTGGAGCCATACTGGTCGGCGTGATCGCATTCGAACCAACCGGCATCTACGGCCGTTGGATCAAAATCCGCAGCTATATGGAATTCTTCCCTGTTTATAGGCGCAAGAGTTTTAAGCGCCAGAGAGCCTACCTGAAGACGGAGCGATTAAGATGAGCTTGCTAGAAATCGAAAACCTCTCCATCTCCTTCGGCGGCCTCAAAGCAGTCGACGATGTGAGTTTTACTGTCGAAGAGGGCTCGGTATATGCAGTCATCGGACCGAATGGCGCAGGAAAATCCACCATCTTCAATTTATTGAGCCGTTTCTACGAGCCTCTATCCGGAAAGCTGAAATTTGCCAACAATGACCTATTGGAGCTTGGAGCCAAAGATATTGCACGCCTAGGCATCGCCAGAACCTTTCAAAATCTGGAGTTGTTCGAACATGCTTCTGTTTTGCAAAATCTCCTGGTGGGCAGACATGTACACAACACTCAAAGCTGGTGGCGTCAATTATTATTCACCGGCAGCGTCGTCGAGGCGGAACTGGAACATCGAACGAAGGTGGAGGAAGTAATCGATTTTCTGGAATTAGCCCACTACCGGAACCAAATAATCTCGAGCCTGCCCTATGGTGTGCGAAAGAAGGTTGAACTGGCAAGGGCGCTTTGTATTGAGCCTAAACTGTTGTTGCTAGACGAGCCCTCATCGGGTCTCAACCCCGAGGAGACAGAGGAAATGGGGTTTTGGATTGAGGATATCAGACGAGACTTAAACATGACCGTCGTATTGATTGAACACGACATGTCTCTAGTGAAGGAGGTCTCTGACCGGGTTCTGGCAATTGTCAATGGCAAGGTTGTCGCCGAAGGGGCCCATGGTTTTGTTCAAAGCCATCCCGAGGTTGTTTCCGCCTATCTGGGAGATTCACAATGAGTAAATCCCCATTGCTGAAAGTGCGAAATATAGAAACGTTCTATGGACCAGTAATGGCAATCCGTGGAATAAGCCTCGATGTTTATGAGGGCCAAATCGTCACTATTTTGGGTGGAAATGGAGCCGGAAAAACAACAATCCTAAAAACTATTTGCGGCGCACTGGAACCGCAAAAAGGCACAGTGGTATTTTGCGGCCAAGACATTACCTCATGGCAACCAGACAAGATCGCCAAGCAAGGTATGGGCCACGTACCTGAAGGCAGAGAGGTGTTTCCGTTTCTAACTGTCAGGGAAAATCTGGAAATGGGAGCCTTCAGCCGCAAAAGGAAAAACGAGAAAGATGCCGATTTGGATATGGTTTTCCATTATTTTCCAGACCTTAAGAGAAAGATCAATTTGCATGCCGTGCTTTTGTCTGGGGGGCAACAGCAAATGCTGGCCATGGGAAGAGCACTAATGATGCGTCCAGAAATACTACTTTTGGACGAGCCCTCCCTTGGCCTCTCGCCCTTATTGGTTAGTGAGATTTTTGATATTATCCACCGCCTAAACTCCGAACAAGGCGTCACCATGCTTTTGGTGGAGCAAAATGCACATATGGCCCTAAAGGTGTCGCAAGCTGGCTATGTGATCGAAGTGGGACGAATTGTTTTTGATGGAGACCGTGATACCTTCTTGAGCAACCCTGACATTCAGGAGTTCTATCTGGGGAAAAAACAAGCCATCGGTCGGGAAAAACGCCGCTGGAAACTGCGTAAAACCTGGAGATAGTGAATGAACACTGAAGCAATCATCAGCCTTGACAATCAAACCTCAATTCCAGCATTGTTTCGCTTTAGGGCACAAACACTGAAGAACAAAGTTGCAATGCGCGAGAAACATTTGGGCATCTGGCGGACATTTTCCTGGAATCAGTATTATTCGAACAGCGCTCGCTTAGGCAAGGCTATGATGACGCTGGGATTGGAGTCTGGACAAACCGTTTCCATACTCGCCGACCCATGCAAAGAGTGGCTGTTTTTCGATCTCGCTGCCCAGTGTATTGGTTGTGTTTCCTGTGGTATCTATGCAACAGATTCGGCGCCCCAAATTCTTCATATTTGTAAAGACAGCGATACGACTCTACTGATGGTCGAGAATGAAGAGCAGCTTGACAAGTATCTAGCGGTGGAAGAGCAGCTGCCCAATATTCATACGGTGGTTGTTCTGGACTCCACTGGACTGGCCGATCTGGACCACTCCAAAGTAGTCATGCTGGAGCAATTCTACCGACTGGGCGATGAGGCTGATGAAGATCTCGAGTCAGAATGGAATAGGCGAATTGACAGCGCAGAACCCAACGATACAGCAATTTTGGTTTATACCTCTGGCACGACCGGTGCTCCAAAAGGTGCAATGATCAGCAATAGAAATCTTATTTTCATAGCGCAGGCCTTTCATGAGTTCTACCCAATCACGGCAGAGGATGAATCAGTTGTCTACCTACCGCTATGTCACATTACTGAGCGACTTTTGTCGGTATTCTTGCCTTTGGCACGCTGTTCAACGGTCAACTTCATCGAGGGTCAGGACACCGCATTCGAAAATATTACCGAAGTTTCACCAACCTACTTTCTGGGGGTGCCCAGAATCTGGGAAAAAATGTATTCATCCATCACCTTGCGCATGAAAGATGCAACATGGTTAGGAAGAAAATCTCTGCAAATGGCCCTTTCCGTCGGCTCCAGGACTGCTGATTTTGAAGACAAGGGTCTCACTGTACCGGCATATCTTCGCGTGATGAACAGAGCTGCAAACTTTCTTGTTCTTAACAACATCAAGGTTCTTTTGGGCTTGGACCGTGTCCGCATTGGTTTGACTGGTGCTGCGCCCATTTCACCTGACTTGATTGGCTGGTTTCGTGCTTTGGGCGTACCCCTTTATGAGGCGTTTGGTCAAACTGAAAACGTGGCATTTGCATGTGGCAACTATCGTGGCCAGGTTCGTCAGGGAACGGTCGGCAAGCCACCGCCAGGGGTAGAGCTAAGAACCGCCGAAGACGGCGAGTTGCTGATTAGAGGATCCTTGGTTTTCAAAGGGTATTACAAGCAAACGCTTAAAACCGCTGAGACAATTATTGATGGTTGGCTCTATACAGGTGACATAGCTGAGATTGATGCCGATGGATTTGTTAAGATTGTAGATAGAAAGAAGGATATTATTATTACTTCTGGAGGTAAGAATATTAGCCCCTCAGAGATTGAAAATCAGCTGAAATTCTCGCCCTATGTAACTGATGCGGTAGTAATCGGCGATAGGCGTAAATATCTCACCTGTCTGGTGATGATTGACAATGAAACAGTGAGCCAGTTTGCCCAAGAAAACAATGTGCCCTTCTCTGATTTTAAAAGTCTATGTGCAACAGCGGAAGTGCAGGCGCTCATTAAAAGTGAAATTGAGCGAATCAATCTATCTTTGGCGCGAGCTGAAACTCTCAAGAAATTTAGACTGATCGACAAACAGCTGACGGTTGAAGATGATGAATTGACAGCGAGTATGAAGTTAAAACGCAACATTGTGAATGAAAAATATGCTGATTTAATTGATCAGATGTACTCTTAAATAGAGCAGAGCATTCTGAATATTTGTGCAACTAGCAAGAAGTAGGTATAGTGATAGCTAAAAAGAAGCAATTATTAATAATATATAAAGAGGAAAAAACTATGCAAAAATTAAACAAAGTCACGGCAGCATTGGCCTGCCTATTTTTAAGCGCTGGGGTTATAGCCCAAGGAGTAACCGACGATGAAGTCGTTTTTGGAACGTCAACCGCACTGAGTGGTCCGGCGGCGCTTTGGGGTGTCGCTGCAAGTCAAGCGGCACAGATCCGTTTTGACATGGCAAATGAAAACGGCGGTGTACATGGGAGACAAATACGTGTTGTCCTAGAAGATCACCAATATCAGGTGCCAATCCACGTCAAGGCGATGAACAAATTGTTGAATCTTGATAAGGTGTTCGCTACATTCAATGTACTCGGCACGCCAATGAATCTAGCAACAGCTGAAACCCAGTTCGCCAATAACGTACCCATGCTGTTCCCAATGACAACCGCACAATCGGTGCAGGAACCTGAGCACGACCTTAAACTCACCTTTGGTTCAAGTTATTACGATCAAATCAGATTTGCAGTTGGTCATTTTCTTGCAACAGGAAGGACATCGGCATGCGTGATGTATCAAGACACCGAATATGGTGCTGAAGTGCTAGAAGCGGTAACAGATGAAGTGGCAGAACACAGTGGTGTAAGCTTGGTTTCTAGTGTTGCCCATAAGCCAACCGACACCGAATTCGTCGGTGCAATGGTAGGCTTTAAAGGTGCAGGCTGTGACCTGATCGTATTCGGTACAATTATTCGTGATACGATTACAGGCTATGCTACTGCACGTAAACTAGGGATTACCGCGGATGTGGTGGTTACACAAGCGGGCTTTGACACCATGGTAGCAGCTTTCCCAGGCGGCATCACTGAGGGATTGTATGCTGCAAGTGTGGGCGAGGCCGTCTACTGTGATAGCGCTCCCGCAAGCGCACAAGCATTTTGTGATACCTATAAAGCGAAGTATGGCAGTGATCCGGGTATTTCGGGACAATTGGGTTACACTGCCGCTGATCTCTTAGTGACCGGTCTTGAGAATGCAGGTGCGGATCTGACTGTCGACTCGTTAATGGATGGATTAGAGGCAATTAAAAGCCATAAAGATACTTTTGGCAGAATAGGATGGAGCTATAGTGCCGATGATCATAAAGGTACGCAAGTGGTTGTCCTGAGTCAAGTTCAGGGTGGCAAGTGGGTTTCATTGGGTCAGGTAACTTTCTAATGATCTAGCTTTTGATGATAACGACGCCTTCGGGCGTCGTTTTCATATTGAATTCTATAAATTTAATACTGTTTGATAGGGAGTATATAAATTAATTTACTCTATTAAATATTGTTGCTCAATAAGGAGAGAAGTTATGATAGAAACAAAGATATTCCGTAAAAAAGAACTCGACCTTGAGCCTGTGAATGGCATGAAAACCATCGGTTTGGTTAATTTGTCGTTTTCAGATAAACTCGGAGCTGGGATTGGGGTTTTTGAAGATTGCTCCATACCTTGGCATATAACTTATGATGAGGTCATCAGCATACTCGAAGGACAGTTTACGTTACAGGTCGGTGATAAAACATTCGAAGCAGGACCTGGAGACGTGTTATGGGTGCCACGTAATACAGATATTGTTTATATAGCCCAAGAGCGAGTAACATTTTTCTACTCTGTACTGCCCGCCGGTAACGCGCCATCAACTTCCAAACGTATTGATTTTACTTCTGAGTGAGGGTTTATTTAACTGTGTCTCATTATTGAAGAAGAGTTATTTTTATTACCCTCACTCTCAATAATTCTGGATTGTCCCAACATCCATAAAAGGGAATACCGTTTGATGATTAATTCTGTATTTTTTTTCTTAGTTGGTATAGAATGTAGTTATGGCAGAATGGAATTATAATCCTAAAGTCCCGATTGAAAATAATCCTTTATTTACATCCCCTTTCATATTTAAAAATATAGTTAAATGGTATGCAAATATGTGGGCAACATTTTCTGAAACAATGTTTTGTTTAATTGTTGCAATTATATATTTTTCATTACATCCGCCAATAGAGCTTTTTAAGAATCTAAATATTAATTCAATATTAATAATCTACTTATTTAATATAACAATTATGTTAGTTGTTGCTGGAGGTTTGCACTTATTTTTTTACACTCTAAAAAAACAAGATAGTAATCTAAAATATGAAGCTAGAGTGATTGCCAAAAGTAAACGGTTTGCCTTCAATTCGCAAGTTTTAGATAATATGTTTTGGAGTCTTGCAAGCGGTGTTACACTTTGGACATTCTATCAAGTCCTGTTTTTATGGAGTTATGCTAATGGTTTTATTTCTCAAATCAGTTTTGGTATTAATCCATTTTGGTTTTTAGCTCTATTTTTATTAATAATATTATTTGAATCAGTACATTTTTACTTTGTTCATCGACTGCTTCATTTTAAATCTCTATATAAATTTTTTCACCATGTTCATCATAGGAATAACAATCCAGGTCCATGGTCAGGAATATCGATGCATCCTTTTGAGCATTTAGTTTTTTTTAGTTCAGTTTTAATTCATTTTATTATTCCATCTCACCTTATTCATATTTTATTTCATTTCATGATTTTAACTATCGGGGCTGTCATAGGACATTGTGGATTTGATGGATTTTTAATAAACAAAAAAAATAAGATAGCCTTAGGACATTTCCATCATCAACTTCATCATCGTTATTTTGAATGCAATTATGGCACGATTGAAGCGCCGTTTGATGTGTGGTTTAAATCTTTTCATAATGGAACTTCTGAAGCAACTAGAAGTATGCGTGATAAACGTCGTAAAATTCATAATATTTAATTTTGTTCTGTGGTTGGAGATAGTTCAAGATCGAGTAACAATTTTATACTCTATACTACCTGCCGGTAACATACCATCAACACCTAAACATTTTGAATATACTTTTGTGTGAGGGAGATTATTAACTCATAAATAATTACTTACCACATACCGTGTCATAAATAGTTGCGTAATTTGCTGATGCTGTTGAATAAAACAACGCTTTTTCTTCATTATTTTGTTTCCACTCTATATGAGCTAGATGAAGAAAAGTGCCAATTGCTCCATAAATTTCTTGACAAGATTCTTGCGGATAAGTTTCTATTTCTTTGCTCGCAAGAGCAGTGTTAGTGATTACTAAAAAGATTACTAAAGATGTAAAAAATTTCATAATGCCTCCTTAAATAATAAATTTAAGTTTACTATCTTTAAAGA